>CAMMRL010000042.1 GCA_946499275.1 uncultured Clostridia bacterium
GTACGCCAAACCGGGGCAGAAAATTGCGTTCGTCGGTTCTACCGGCGCGGGGAAGACCACCATCACCAACCTCATCAACCGTTTTTACGACGTGCAGGAGGGCAAGGTGGTGTACGACGGGATCGACGTGAAGGATATCCGCAAGGATTCGCTGCGCCGCTCCCTCGGGATCGTGCTGCAGGACACCCACCTGTTTACCGGCACCATCGCGGACAATATCCGCTTCGGCAAGCTGGACGCGACCGACCAGGAGATTGTGCGGGCTGCGAAAATCGCCAACGCCGATTCCTTTATCCGCCGCCTGCCGCAGGGCTACGGCACCATGGTGACGGCGGACGGGGCGAATCTGTCCCAGGGGCAGCGCCAGCTTCTGGCCATCGCCCGCGCGGCGGTGGCCGACCCGCCGGTGCTGATCCTAGACGAAGCCACTTCCAGTATCGACACCCGCACCGAAGCGCTGATTGAAAAGGGGATGGACCAGCTCATGGAGGGGCGAACCGTGTTTGTTATCGCCCATCGGCTGTCCACCGTGCGCAATGCGGACGCGATCATGGTGCTTGAACACGGCCGGATTGTGGAGCGGGGCAGCCACGACGATCTGCTGGCGCAGAAAGGCGAGTATTACGAACTGTATACCGGGATGTTTGAGCTTTCCTGATACAAACAAGACGGGGCGGAAAAGCCGGGTGGGGCTTTCCGTCCCGTCTTGTTTTAAATGGTATGAACCCTCTCCGAAGCGGTCGGCAAGGGCTTGAACGTTCCGTAAAAAAGGGAAATGCGGCGTAGCGTGAGGAAGACAGACAGTAGGGAGAAGCCGATGGGCGGCGTCGGAACCAAACGCCCCGCTTTCCCCCGCCTTTCCACCTTTCCGGCCCTCTGCAAGGTTGCCTGTATGGCCGGAAATAAAAATCGTCCCTTTTTTCCGTTCCCGATTTTTCTTGCTTCCCTCTTCCTCCCGCGGTATACTAAACGTAACCGGGGGAGGAGCCCCTCGGAAAAAACGGAGGAGTTGTGCCGATGCTCGCGATTCTATCCCCCGCCAAACAGATGCGGGAAGTCCCGCTGCCGGGCAGCCCCTGTTCCGGATTGGCCCTATCCCACCCGGTGTTTGCGCAGGAAGCCGCCCGGATTGCCGCTCTGCTGCGGGAGCGGGAAGTGTGGGAGCTGGAAAGCCTGATGAAGGTGAACCCCGCCCTTGCGCTGCGTACCTTTTTGGACTACCAGGCGTTTGCCGACCGTCCCGCGGCCACCCCGGCCCTGCTGGCCTATCACGGGCTGGCTTTCCAGCACCTGGACGCGGCGACGCTGACCGAACGTGAATTCCGCTCGGCCAACCGGCGGCTCCGTATCCTCAGCGGACTGTACGGTATCCTGCGCCCGCTGGATGGGGTGAAGCCTTACCGGCTGGAGATGCAGTGCCCGCTGAAAATCGAGGAAAAAGGGCTGTATGCTTTTTGGGGCGACCGGCTGTACCAGGAGCTGTTCCGAAACGGGGAAACGGTGGTGAATCTCGCGTCTGCGGAATACGCGAAAGCGGTTATTCCCTGGCTGCGCCCGGGGGACCGGATGGTCGCCTGCGAATTCCGCACCCGGGTGCGGGGAAAGCTGACCATGCATGCCACGGCGGCCAAGGCGGCGAGGGGGCGCATGGCTCGCTGGATCGCACAGCAGGAGCTGGATACCCCCGAAGCCCTGCGCGCTTTTGATTGGGAGGATTATACCTTTGAACCGGCGCTGTCCAGCGACAGCCGGTATGTATTTGTACGATAGGACTAAGGTATCCATACATACAGAGAGAGGAAATGCGCCATGGGCTGTTTGCACAGACAGGATTATGCCGTAAGTGCTGGAACGCATAGAACGCTGGCAAGTGATTAAAATGTGGGTTTTCCGCACATTACAGCCTTTGGCGTTGCCGCAGAATCTGACGTTTGTTCATCCAAGCGGCGCCCGGATTCTTTACGGAATCCTTTATGAGAACGGCGGCATGCGGAAAAAACACGCGCTGATCAAGATTATTGGGGAATAACCGCGGATCGCCGGATGGATGAACAAAAAGGGGGGACGGGCAATGCTGGTTGCGGTAATGGAAATCCGGTTATTTCTCCCCTGGGCGGGGTCGCTCAAGGACAAGCGGATGGAGCGCCGGAGCCTGTCGGATAAACTCCGGGGCCGTTTTAACGTCTCGGTGGCCGAAGTGGATGAGCAGGAGCTTCATCAGGTGCTGGTGCTCGGCGTGGCGGCTGCGGCGGGGGACGACGCGCAGGCGGACAGCATCCTCGACCATGTGCTCCGTTTTGTCCAGGGGAATACCGAAGCGGAGATTACCGGCGTATACCGGGAAAAGATGCGCTGCTGAAGCGGCGCGCAGCGAAAGCGCTGTCTGTACCGCAGCCCGACCGGCGGACAACGGCGCGGGCGGCGAATTCAGCGGGAAGGAGGACGCGGCGTGCTGGAAACCGTACCGGCGAAAACCCTGATCCACCGGAGCAAGGACCGCTCCTGGTTCGGGATCGACTACACCATGAATATTTACCGTGGCTGCTGCCACGGCTGCATTTACTGCGACTCCCGCAGCGATTGCTACCATATTGATGATTTCGACCGAGTGCGGGCCAAGGAAGACGCGCTGCGGAAAATCCGGGACGAGCTGCAGCGGAAGGTCAAACCGGGGGTGATCGGCACCGGGGCGATGAGCGATCCCTATAACCCGCTGGAAAAGCGGTACGAACTCACCCGCCACGCGCTCGAATTGATTGACGCGTACGATTTCGGCGTGGCCATCGCAACCAAAAGCGATCTCATCACACGGGATATCGACGTGCTGCAGGGAATCGCGGTGCATTCGCCGGTGCTGTGCAAGCTGACGATTACGACAACCGACGACCGCCTTGCCGCCAGGGTGGAGCCGCACGCGCCGCCGCCGTCCGCACGGCTGGAGACGGTTCGAAAGCTGAGCGCCGCCGGCCTTTTCACCGGGGTGCTGCTGATGCCGGTGCTCCCTTTTCTGGAGGATACGGAGGAGAATGTGCTGTCCGTGGCGGAGCGGGCGGCGGACGCGGGCGCGCGGTTCGTTTACCCGGCTTTCGGGATGACCCTGCGGCAGAACCAGCGGGAATACTATTTCAACCGGCTGGAGGAAGCCTTCCCCGGCCAGGGGCTGCGGGAACGTTACCAACGGCGGTACGGCGGCGCGTACGAATGCCGCAGCCCGCACGCGGGGGCGCTTTGGGCGGCGTTTTCCGCCGCCTGCAAGGCTCACGGGCTGCTTATCTCCATGCCGGACATTGTGCGGGGCTACACCCAGGGATACGGCGACCGCCAGCTCCGGTTCTTTTAGGAAGGACGGTTATATGGGGTATATGGGCGAAAAGTTGGATTTTAAAAAGGAATACAAGGGCTTGTACCTGCCGGGAAAAAAGCCGGCGCTGGTAACGGTGCCGCCGATGCGTTTCCTGGCGGCGGACGGCACGGGCGCGCCGGAGGATCCCCCGTATCAGGAGACGTTGCAGATGCTGTATACCGTTACCTTTACCATCAAAATGAGCAAGCTTAGCGGCGATATGCCGGCGGGGTATGTGGACTATGTCCTTCCCCCGCTGGAAGGGCTGTGGGACGCGGTGCCGGGGGAACTGCCGGCCGACCGGCATGCCTGGCGATGGACCTCCCTGCTCCGGGTGCCGGAGTATGTGACGGAGGAGGTGCTGGCCTGGGCGGTGGAGAAGGCGAAGGGCAAGCATCCGGCCCTGCCGTGGGAACGGCTGCGGCTGGAAACGCTGGACGAAGGGCTGTGCGTCCAGGCGATGCACCAGGGGCCGTATGCGTCGGAACCGGAAACCCTTGCCCGGATGCACGCGTTCCTTGAGGAACAGGGGCTGTCTGACGGTTGCGGAACGCCGGGGCCGCAAGGGATACGCCGGCATCACGAGCTGTATCTGTCCGACCCGCGCCGCACCGCCCCCGAGAAGCTGCGGACGGTCCTGCGCCATCCCGTTGTTGCGCTATAGGCTGCGGAACGATGCCGGACATGGCAACTGGGGGGATGGCCCGGAGCGGCGAACGTCGCCACATAAAAAGGCCGGGAGGAGAGCGCCCGGCGGGAATTGAGAGAAAGGCAGGAGGATTCGTATGACGACAGGCCGATTGCGTACCGGCCGGGAGGAATTCCGCAACATCACCCCGGAAGTGGAGAAGGCTGTGCGGGAAAGCGGCGTGCAGGAGGGCGTATGCCTGGTGTACTGCCCGCATACCACAGCGGGGATGACCATTAACGAAAACGCTGATCCGGACGTGGTTTCGGATATGCTTCTGGCGCTGGACACGCTGTTCCCCGGCCGGCCGGAGTACCGGCATATGGAGGGGAACACCACTGCCCATCTCAAGGCCAGCTTTGTGGGCAGCAGCGTGAGCGTGCCCATCACCGGAGGGAAGCTCGCGCTCGGCGTCTGGCAGGGGATTTATTTCTGCGAGTTTGACGGGCCGCGTACCCGCAGCTACACCATCACCGTACAGCCGGCGTAGCCGGAACGGCCGTTTTGTGAGGGGAGGAACCGCCATGTTTATAGACAAAGAAGGCCGGCGCTGGTGGAAAGGGAACCTGCACACCCACACCACCCGTTCGGACGGGAAATTATCCCCTGAAGAAGCCGTTACCCTCTACCGGGACAAGGGCTATGATTTCCTGGCCCTGACCGACCACTGGGTGCTGTCCGAGACCAAGCAGGAGGAGGGGATCCTCCTGCTTTCCGGTTGCGAATACAACGTGGGGAACACCGTGCAGGAAGGGGTGTTCCATATCGTCGGCGCCGGGATGCGGGAAGCGCCCCGGCTTGAAAACGCCCCGGGCCTTACCCCGCAGGCGATTATCGACGGGATTAACACCGCGGGCGGGATGGCGGTCCTGGCCCATCCGGCCTGGTCGCTCAACCGGGTGAGCGACGCGGTGAAGCTGACCGGCCTGACAGGGACCGAGATATACAATAGCGTATCGGGGAAGCCGTGGAACGCGCGTCCATACTCGGGCGCGTTTGTGGACCTGATGGCGGTGGAGGGCCGGCTCCTGCCCTGCATGGCGGCGGACGACGCCCACTTTTACGAGGGGGACGAAACCAAATCGTATATCTTGGTGGAAGCCCCGGAATGCACGTCGGAACTGCTGCAGACGGCGATCCGGGCGGGCCGCTTTTTTGCCACCCAGGGGCCGGCGTTTTCGCTCGCCGTGCGGGACGGCGCGGTGGAGGTTGCCTGTTCCCCGGTGGAGGAAGTGGTGTTTTACTCCGATTCCGCCTATGCCAGGGACCGGGTGGCGCGGGGGAGCGGGCTGACCCACGCGCGGTACGAGATTAAGCCGCTCGACCATTTCGTCCGGGTGGAGTTGACCGACCGGGAGGGGCGTACCGCCTGGTCCTCGCCGCTGGCGGTGCCTGCCCGCTAAAATAAAGAGAAACGCGGAGAGAAGGACGGTTTGCGGATGTTCCATAGGACAGCAAAAAACGAGGGCCATGCGTCATGGCCCTCGTTTTGGTCTATCGGGGAACGCCGCCGGCAGCGCTACTCTTTTTCCTTGATCGCGGGTTTGCCGGCGGAGGGAGAGGAAGGCGGATCTGCCGACGGATCCGGCGCTTCCGGCGCGGGTGGATTCCATTTTTCGGCGGGGACCTTCCGCCTGTGCAGCCGCCGGCCGACGGTTTCCCGGAAGATGGCGTACAGCACCGAGCAAAGGGGGATGAACAGCAGCATCCCGGCGACGCCCATCGTGCTGCCGCCGATGGTGACCGCCACCAGCACCCACATGGAAGGAAGGTTGACCGAATTGCCCACCACATGGGGATAGATCAGGTTCCCCTCGATCTGCTGGACGACCTGGAACAGGATGACAAACCAGAGCGCCTGTATGGGATTGATCATAAGGATGCAGAACGCCCCGATCGCGCAGCCGATAATCGCGCCGAAAATAGGGATCAGCGCGGTGAAGGCGGTAAGCACGCTGATCATCAGCGCATAGGGAAAGCGGAAAACCGTCAGCGCCACGAACATCAGGATGCCGAGGATGCAGGCCTCCACACACTGGCCCGAAAGGAAATTCGAAAAGGTCTTATGCGCCAGGGCGCTGATCGAAACCGTCACGTCGGCGTATTTTTCCGGCAGATAGGCGTACAGCACCTTTTTTATCTGCCGGCCGAGCTTTTCTTTCTGCATCAGTACGTAGATGGAGAAGATAAAGCCCAGAAAGAAATTGAACAGGCCGCTGAACACCGAGGTCGCCACGCTGACGGTGGAATTCAGGATCGTACCCGTGCCGTTTTTCAGGAATTCCATCACTTGGGTGGAGATACCTTTCCAGTCAATGTCCAGCGTGGTCAGCCAGTCCGCCCATTCGGGGTGCTGGGTGATCAGTTCCGTCACCCAAGCCTGGGTTTTGGTGATAAACGGGGGGATCAGGCCGGCCAGCGTCTGCAGCGTTTTCCCCACTTCTGGGATGATGAGGAAAAGGACGACGAACAGCACCCCGGCCACCAGTACGAGGGTGACCAACAGGCTGACCGGCCGCCGCAGCTTTTGGACGATGCGGGGCGGCTGCTTTTGCCGAAAGAGCAGGCGTTCCACAAACCGGAGAGGGACGTTAAGCACAAACGCGATGCACAGCCCCAGCAGGAAGGGGAAAAAGAGCCGCAGCAAAAAGCCGAAAAAGGCCAGCACTGCCGGCAGGTTCTGCAACCCCACCAGCAACAGGATGGCGAACGCCACCACAATCAGCAGCTTTTTCATATTGCTTTTATTCCATTCCATAGCGTTCCGTCCTTTTTCAATCGCCGGCGCTGGCGGGCGGCGAAACCGTTCCCCTATCCGCCGAGGGGGTAAAAGAGCGCAGCATCCGCCCCAAAGTGTCGGCATCCGCCGCCAGGCCGTCCGCCCCCGCGGCGCGCAGTTCCTCTTTGCTGCCGTAGCCGAACAGCACGCCGATCGCGTACAGCCCGTTTTCTTTGGCGCCATGCATATCGTTTTCCCGGTCGCCTATCATCACGGTCTCCCGCCGGAGGGATGGTGGCCTTTCCTTCAGGACTCGGCGGACGATTTCCCCCTTGGTGATGTGCCGGTCGCTCAGTTCGCTGCCAGCTACCACGTCCAGAAAGGGAAGCAGGCCGAAATGTTCCGCGATCCGCCGGGCGAAAACTGTAGGCTTCAGCGTGGCGATCGCCGTGTATACGCCTTGTTCGTGCAATTCCCGCAGCAGCTCCGGGATGCCGGGGTATACGGTATTCTCAAAAATCCCGGTAACGGAAAAATAGGCACGGTAATCCTCCACCGCTTTGGCGGCATGTTCATCGTCCAGGGAATAATAGGCCTGGAACGACTCAAACAGCGGCGGCCCGATAAAGGGGAGGAGTTCCCGCCGGTCGGCCACCTCAATCCCCTGTTTGCTCAGGGCGAGCTGAACGGATTTGGTGATCCCCTCCATGGGATCGGTCAGGGTGCCGTCCAAGTCAAACAGGACGGCGGATGGGTACGCCATATGCAGGCTCCTCTCCACAGGGGGCCGGCCCCTTACTCGATTGTGTATTGCAGGTCCTGCCACAGCAGGCGGACGCCTTCGTCGATCCCGTCGGGCAGGAGGGCGCGGGCGACCAGCAACGGCTCGCCGTCCGGGCTGTCCGGCTGGACCAGCCAGGCGTAGTCGCCGTCAATCCTTTGTACTAGGTAATGAATAGGGTCGAATACATCGTCCACAGGATGCGCATCCTTTCCGTTAAATGGTTTACGCAAGGGATATACGACCAGTGTAGCATATTCTTTCGTGGGATGCAATCGAAAGGGAGGGCCGTTTTCCCGGCGTTGAGCGGGACATTCCCGGGCCTTGCTGACGGGGAGAGGATATGGTAGCATGAAAGCAAACAACCGGGAGACAGGGGAGGAAAAGGGCTTGGAAATAACGATCCGGGATATACGGAAAGGCGACTATAAAAAAGCCGTGCAATTTGCGATTGCCGGCATGCATTTCGACTGGTATTTTGACAATTCGTTTTTGCTGAACCTGTACGGCCAGTATTTTTGGTACAGCGAGCTGAACCGTGCGACGCAGGCGATGGCGGCCGATGTGGACGGTAAATTGGCGGGGGTGCTGCTAGCGGAAATCCAGGGCGAGGAGAAAGCCTGTTTTTCGCCGGGAAAAGCCCTGTATGTCAAGGCGTTCGACGCACTGCAAAGGCGGTTTTCGAAACGGGGCGCGGGCGCGTACCTGGAGACAAACGAAGAGCTGTTTGCCGCGTTTGCAAAAAGCAACGCGCCGGACGGGGAAATCCTGTTTTTCGCCGTCAACCCCGCCGTCCAGGCCAAGGGAATCGGGAGCCGGCTGCTCGGCGAGCTGGAGCAAAGGGAAAAGGGAAAGATCCTGTATCTGTATACGGACGACGCCTGCACGTATTCATTTTACGAACGTAGGGGGTTCACGCGCTCCGGCGAAAAGGATATAGTGCTGGATTTTAAAAGCAAAAAGGTGCCGCTGAAATGCTTTTTATACAGCAAGAGGATGGGAGGGGACACAGAGAACGAGCAAGCCTGATAGGAGCAATGATTGGGTCTGCCGGTTTTCCAAAAGCGTGCCACCCCGCCAGGAGTACCGTGTGTGGTTTATTCACCTTCCGTTTCCGTTCTTTCCCTTGCCAGGGAAGATTTGGCAGAGTATACTGGAACCATAAAAATAGAAATCCTATAGTTTACTCGTGGCTTGGGGGTGCCGGGATGTTTGCACGGATAAACAGTATGGGGCTGTTGGGGGTGGACGGGTTCCTCATCGGTGTGGAGGCCGACCTTTCCCAGGGGCTGCCCGGGTTCGACGTGGTCGGCCTGCCGGGCGCGGCGGTGCGGGAATCCCGAGACCGTGTGCGGGCGGCCATGAAAAACGGCGGGTTTACCTATCCGGTCAGCCGGATTACCGTCAACCTCGCCCCGGCCGACGTGCGCAAAGAAGGGTCGGTGTACGACCTGCCCCTCCTCCTCGCCCTGCTCACGGCGAGCGGGCAGCTCTCCGTCCCTCTGGAGGACGCGGCCTTTATCGGCGAGCTTTCCCTGACTGGGGAGGTAAGGCCGGTGCGCGGTGTGTTGCCTATGGTGGTCGCCGCCAGGGAGGCGAAGCTGCGGCGGGTGTTCGTCCCGGCGGGGAACGCGGCGGAAGGGGCGGTGGTAGACGGGATCGACGTGTATCCGGTCATCGGCCTACCGGCGCTGCTGGCCCATTTTTTCGGGGAACGGCCGATCCCCCCCGCCCGGCCGGAGGATTTCCCCGGCCTGTATGCCGGGGCGGGCGAATACGCCGATTTCGCTGATGTGAAGGGTCAGCTCGCCGCCCGTCGGGCGTTGGAGGTTGCGGCGGCCGGCGGGCACAATATCCTGCTGATCGGCCCTCCCGGCTCGGGGAAAAGTATGCTGGCCCGGCGTCTTCCCTCCATCCTGCCGGATATGACGCAGGCGGAAGCGTTGGAAGCAACCAAAATCCATTCCATCGCGGGCACTCTTCCCGGCGGGGTGGGCTTGCTGCGGGAGAGGCCCTTCCGCTCGCCCCATCACGGCGTGTCCGCTGCAGGGCTCGTCGGAGGCGGGGCGATCCCCCGGCCCGGGGAGGTGTCCATCGCCCACCAGGGGGTGCTGTTTCTGGACGAGCTGCCCGAATTCAACCGCGCCGCGATGGAGGCGCTCCGGCAGCCGCTGGAGGATAGGGTGATGACCATTTCCCGGGTGAACGCATCGCTGACCTACCCCTGTTCGTTTATGCTGGTAGCGGCGATGAACCCTTGTCCCTGCGGGTATCTGGGGCATCCCACCCGGCCCTGCACCTGCTCCCCCAACGCGCAGAAGGCGTATCTTGCCAAAATCTCCGGCCCCCTGCTCGACCGGGTGGACCTGCACATTGAGGTGCCGCCGGTGGAGTTTGACCAGCTTACGGCAAAAGGGAAGGCGGAACCTTCCGCCGCCATCCGGGAGCGGGTGAACGCCGCGCGCGCCCGCCAACTGGAGCGATACCGGGGAACGGCGGTCACCTGCAACGCCCAGGTCCCGCCGGCAATGCTGCATGCCGCCTGCCCCATGACCCCGGCGGCCGAGACGTTGCTCCGTGGGGCGTTCGACCGGTTGGGACTGTCCGCCCGGGCATACGACCGGCTGTTGAAGGTGGCGCGTACCATCGCCGACCTGGACGGAGCGGATGGGATAGATACTGCCCATGTGGCGGAAGCGGTGCAGTACCGCAGCCTGGATCGCAAATACTGGCAGTGGTAGGCGGCCGGGTCGGCCGCGGAAAGAAGTTGACGGCTGGAGGAGAAACAGTACGGAACAAAATGGGTGCCCGAACGCATCTCGGGTGTCACTGGAAAAGACAAGCGGTTATAGTATGCAAAGACAGAAAGGAGTAATCATTGATGCCTGAACAACCGATATTTTCCGTTGCCTATAACATCCAAAGCACCATAGAGGAACGCCGGGAGATGGCAGAATTGTATCAGCGGGTGTTTTCCGCCAAAAGGGTTTGGGAAGACGATATGCATGTGGGAATAGAAATCGGCGGTGTGAGCCTTCTCCTGGCGCCGGGGGACGCAGAGGGAAAAGGGCTGAATAACCCACTTATCCTGGAGGTCCATTACGACGATAAAGACAAATTCCTGAAAGCGTATGAGACGTTGGCGGAAGATGGGCCTGAGCACTCGATGGAGGGGCCGTATCCGTGGGCGACACGGCTCGGCCTGGTGACGGATAAATTCGGCGTTGGATGGGCTTTATATTACGATGAATAAAGCCGGCCGGCAATGTGACCGGTAGGTAATTGTGCTATTCGTTTCCCCACTATTTACGATGTTCCACTTAAAAATTAAGAAAATAAAGAAAGCGCAGAAGTAATTTCTTATGAACATTACTTCTGCGCTTTTTGATCCAAGCTATTTGCTGTATAAAATAGGCAGAATTTTCTTCTGTGTATTCCCTGCCGTTCCCCGTCGAACCCCATTCGATAGTTCGCATTTACCTCAAAAACCGAATGGAGGACACCCCATGAAAACCATCAATCGGCGGGATTACGATCCCCTCTATATGCAGGACACCCTTATGGAAGTTTCGGACGAAGTGGCGCAGGTGATAGCCGACGCCGAAGGCGCGTCGGGTGGTTCAGCCAGCACAAGCATAAAGAAAGGGCTGGCGCCAGGCAAAAATATATGAAAGAATATTAAGCAGCGGGGAGCAAATCTCTCCCAAAATCCCATGATATGGCATCCCTCTCTGAATGGAGAAGGATCCTGTGGCTATACAGAATGAACGAGATAGGAAAAAGGATGGTGCGGCATGAAGGAAGTTATTCTTCAACTATAACCAATGAGACCTTATCGTTCATCCTTTCCATTATTTTTTAATATTTAGAATTATTATTGACAAATATAACACAAAGTGGTATCATCATAAAAAGCAAAATAATTCATATTATGGAAAATATTATATATAATATTCATAGAAATAGTGTAAATGTTGTATTTTGTCCTCTTAAGTATATAAATTCATCCATATAAATATATGGGGGTAATGTTAGGGTGGTTAGGGTAAAATCATTAAAAGATCAGTCTCTTACATTTCATAAGATAGTGTTGAATCAATTTCAAAAAAATTGGCTGCATGTAACTGTGCTTGCTATTATAATTACCATCACTGGCATTCTAACGGGTACTTTGACGGCTGAGACATTTCGGAGAATCACACAAGCGATTTTGGATAAGTCGTTAACTGCATTTTGGCAATCAATGTTATTCTTGGCAGTAGTTATTTCGGTTAATTTTATTAGTTCAATTTTAAGTAAAATACATAGTTTTAACTTAATTCGCAAAACAACGATCTTTTGTGAAGATAGGCTCTATGAAAAATATAAAGAACAAACATATTGGTTGAATGCAGATGACGCATTAGGACAAATTAGAAAAAATGTTCCATCAACGGTAGATTTATGTATAAATTTAATCTGTTCTACTTATCAAACTGCCATTGTAATTATTTCGGGATGTATATATGCCATAACACTTAATTATATTGTACTGTTAGCGTCGATCGGAATAACGGGCATTATGCTAGTTTTTTCTTATCGTGCACTAAAGAGCTTAAACAATTTATATAATGAATTCGGAATCTGTCAAGGCAAATTATATAATCGGCTTTGGGAACAAATACAAAACAGGGAAATAGCGAGATTTTTGATTCCGGAACGAGTATCTGAACCTTATTTGAAAGAAAGCCGAAGTTTTTTAAATATAGTGTTGCGAAGTAAAAAAATTGCAAATTCTGCGGAGCTTTTTTCGTCTTTTGGAAGTACGATTATGATTATTTTGGTTTCTTTAATCGGAGGTACCTATGTATTAAAAAACATGTTAACGATGGCTGAATTACTGGCATTGATAATTGTAATTCCAATCATTTCATCGAATTTATTTGGTATACCAAATGTAATTGCCAGTTGGAAATCGGTTATCGGACAAAGCAAACCGATCAGTGATTTTTTGAAAGAAGACGTAAAGAAAAATGGAAAGCAGGAAATACTCCATAATGATGTCGAAAAAATATTTATAAATGACCTGGAGTTTGGATACAATCAAAATGAAAAAGTTTTAAAAGATGTTTCATTACAGTTTTCTTGTGGATATTATGCTATTGCAGGTATGTCGGGGTGTGGGAAAACCACTTTTATAAAAATATTGGCAAAGTTACTGCCTTACGAAAAAGGTGATATATCCATTAATGAACAACAGCTTCATAAAATAGATAGACAGAATTATTGGCAGCATATCAGTTATGCAAGCCAAGACCCAGTGATATTAATTGATACGTTGCTGTATAACATTACGATGAGTGATCATGATTATGACGAAGAGCGATTGTATGCGGCTATAAAAGATGCTCAACTTGAAGATTTTTTATTTGAACAATCAGAAGGTCTAAAGACAATTATATCGCCTGATACTATTTCAAAAGGAGAAGGGCAACGAATCAGCATTGCAAGAATATTTTATCGTAATACAAAGGTTTTGTTGTTGGATGAGATTACGTCTGGGTTAGATCCACAGAGTGAGATAAAAGTGGTTGAGGCATTGAAAAGACGCGCGAAAAAAGAAAATCAAATTGTATTATGTATATCTCATAGATTACAGCCCTTGAGTATATCAGATGAAGTTATCTTTTTTAAAGACGGAGGAATTGATGCAAGAGGAAAACACGAAATACTTCTTGAAACAAATGATAGCTATAAAATAATGCTGAAGGCGGTATCTGAATGAAAAAGAACGGCTATAATTTTTTTTCAGGTATAAAATCGACATGGCGCCTTCTTAAACTCCTTACCGGTAAAAAGGCGTATTATATATTGTTACAAACAACTTCATTTATATTCCTTATGTGTTATCAAACACTGTTTCAGCCGTATGTATTAGTTAAAATATATGCCGCTTTAGAAACAGGTGAACCGCGTGCGCTCTTTACGGTATGCGCAATTGGCGGAAGCATTATTTCACTGTTTTTTATTCTGAGTTATTTTAATAATGTATATTTAGACTTATATTGTTTTAGGCTTAAACTATTGGGCACACAAAACGTATGCCGAGAATTATTTCAATTGCCTTATGATAAGATTAATAATCAATTTAAAGAAAATGAATTGATTAATAGAATTGATGTTGCAACATTAGATTATATTACGGTTATGGTATCTTTAGGGTTGATAATATCAAATACGATAAATATACTTGTTCTCTTAAGCATGTTTTCGTCGTATTCTTTCATTTTAATAATTATTGTTATTTTGCTTGCAATATGGGGAGGGTGTTCCAGTAAAATTGAGATAAAACTTCGTAAAAAATATGAAATGGAATATCAACGCTTAGAAGATAGCGCAGGAGGTATATTATACAATTCCATACATGAAATAGAATTTACGTCGATGTTTGGTTGTACAGAACGGCTATATAAAAAATACCAAACAACACGGAGCGATATTTGGAATACCAAATGGAAACAAGAAAAGGCAACATTGCTTATATCGCTGTGTACGTCTGCGTTTTCGTCATCGCTTCGTGGATTGTTAAGCGGAGCATTATATTCATTACATAAATCGGATGTATTTCCGGCAAATAAGGTCACATCCTCATTTTCGATTTATGATCAGTTAAGTGCTGTAGTAAGCAAATACGCTTCTCCGTTTGTAGATATCAATACGAAACTGGTAAATATAAAGAGATTAAATGAGGTAATCGAATTCCAGTATAATAAACCATCTGAGTGGATAGCTTTAGAAAATAACTGTTTGATAAAAGGCGAAAATCTGTATTACAGTATTGATGAGAAAGTTATTTTAGATAATGTTTCATTGGATATAAAAACAGGGGAAAAAATTGCCTTGATCGGCCGTAGTGGATGCGGGAAATCAACACTATTACGTATACTTGCAGGTTTATATCATATTGACAGGGGAACTTTAACGTTTAACTCCAAGTTCTTGAATACATGCAGGGATATATCCTATATACCTTCTTCTGCGATGCTGTATGATGATTCGATCGATTCCAATATATTGATGAACGGCGACGGAAGCGTAGAAAATGTTTTGGATTTAGCGGAGTTTGATTTGACCGAACAGATGTCTGGGCTGTCGGCGACCAGCCTTTCAGGCGGTCAAACACAGAGAGTGAATATAGCCCGCGGACTTATCAATAAGTCCCAATTACTAATGGCTGATGAGCCTGTTTCTTCTCTTTCGATTGCGCAAGGCGAAACTGTCATCAAAAATATAGTTAATGAGTCGGAAACCGCTATAGTAGTTACACACCACCCAACTCATTTGAGGTTCTTCTCACGAATAATTTTGATGGAGGATGGAAAAGTGGTGACCTCTGGTACTTTGGATAAAATTACTGCTCATCCTGCATACAAACGTTGGAGTGGAGAAGAAATAAAGAAAAATGCATTCGAGGAGGCGCAAATATAATGGAATGGAAAAAGTCGTTGTATACCTATGTTTTAAAATTAAAAGAACAATCTATTCCAAATGTATTTCAAGTGCCTTTTAGAATACAAAATGCTGTTTTATTTCCATATAACAAAGAAATGCATAGCTTAGTAAATTATGCAGATCATTTACCATTTAATATTAAAATGATCTGTGACAGTAAATATACGGGCCGTATCAACAAGAGAATCCAAAGCCTTAATGGAAAGAATACATACTCTGTTAATAGCATCGACCAAGTATGTTGGGACGAAGTTGATACCTTAATATTAGGACATTTAAATGATCTTGAGAGTTCTATTGGTCAAAAAATAAAAAAAGAGATATTGGATATTTGTTTGTTAAATCGTGTGAATGTATACGCTTTTGATGATCTAGATATGGAAATTAGTTCCGATGATTTCATTAGGGAAGGTTGTTATATCTATACTCCAAAAATTAATACGATATCATATTTAAAAAAATATATGGGGAAAATGTTTCAATTTAGCAAACCTGTTGTCGGTATTTTTGGTACATCATCTCAACAGGGAAAATTCACTTTACAGGTGTCACTACGATATGCATTAATATCTATGGGATATTCCGTAGCTCAAATTGGAACGGAACCCTCGGCCTTATTATTTAATTTAGATGCCTGTTATCCATTTGGCTATAATAGTTCTGTCAAATTAGATCAAACAGATTCTATTCTAGCGATTAATCATTTAGTTCATGAAGTTGAAATGAAACGCGATGATGCAGATATCATAATAATTGGTTCACAATCAGGGACTGTTCCGAGGTTGTTCAATAATATCGGACAAATGACCATTCAGCAATTGGCCTTCTTAATGGGGACGATGCCGGATATTGTAATACTATGCGTGAATGCTGATGATGAAATTGACGTCATTTTACGTTGTATAAAAGCGATAGAGGGCGTTGGTAATGCATCTGTTATAGCTCTTGCCTTGTATCCTCTTTCATACACAAATAGTTGGCAAATGATGAATAATAAGCGTGAACGGATCCAAAATATTGAAGAAGTAATACATAGACTGAATACTTTTATATCAATACCAGTGTTTGTAATTGGTAGTGATGCCGACACGTATAATTTATGCAATTTATTAATTGAAAATCTTTCAGAAGATGATGAGGATTATTAAATTGAATAAGTTAGAGCTGATAGAAAGCATAACATTTACGCCCGATTTTGAACTGAAATTAGCAAACAATGTGTTTTGGATTCCATATAATATGAATGGGGTTAAGGCACTACCAATCGATGTTTTAACGCAATTAATAACAATGACTCCAGAACAGAAAAAAGAAAAAATAAATACGATTATTGATGCAGTTAACCTATTTATATTATCCGATTTTAAAGAGATAAGCGACAATATTCTAATTAAAGAAAATGAAATTCTTTGGGAACATCATAAGCCAGGATATATTTCTATTTTATCGAACGAAGGTTGCTGTGCATCTTGCTGCACATGGGCCAATTATTTACTAGCAGATAATTTTGATGAAGCTGGATACATAAATATAATTCGTTCAATAAAGAGTGGACATGTTGTTAATTATTTCAAACACAGGGACTGGTATTACATACTTGATTTACAACCATTTGTAGGGCTATATCAGAATTTCATCTGTGCTCAAACAGGAAAACGGATTGATTTTATTCAATCCAAATTTATCACAGGAATATTGGTGAAAGCTAAATCGATAGAAGACTATGTTAATTTTTATAGCAGATATACATGGAAAATAATGCCGGAGCATTTGTATTTAGTGCAAACATCTGGTATTATACAACCGATTGGGTTTATCCCAGATGATGAAAGAAGGCATGTATTTATACCTGATGTACCTGCTGTAAAAGTGATTGATTGTGGCAAGCCTTTAAATATAATTACCTATGAGTTTACGGCTTCCCCAGAGATAATTCCAAACTGGAATTGAGTATCATTGGTCAAGTTTTCGTTTAAGACCCCTCTCCCCTGTGAGAGCTATAGATACTGACCTTTTGCAGACGTCAGATTGTAAAATTAATTTGCCATAAACTAAGCCTAGAAGTGAAACGACTTAATCCTGTCGGGGAAATGGATGGATTCTGTAGAAAAATTTGGCCCCTAGTTATGAATGCGGGTGATCCAACGCACAGGCATTCAACGTGACGAGATAAAGTGTTTTAAGAAGGGACTCGTTGTTAGAGAAAGTGGCCTTGCTTTTTGTCGCTTTATGTAGTTTATTGGACAGGTGAATTGTAGTATTATACAATTAAAAGCATAGGGCATTTTTAAAGGAGAATGGGCATGCACACAGAAAAAATGCTTCCCGTGAAAATGACGGGAGGCATATATTCCGAATGTTGGCACAGTTATATCGTAGCGGCCTTACTGTCCGATGATAAATTTCTCCCATGGTTTGTGGAAAGATTTATGGATTTTTATGTTTCCGAAGACTGCGTTGGATGGTATCACATTCAAAACGTGATTAGCGGCCCCTATTACGAGTATGAAGAGGTGATTGATTATCAGGAGATACGTGATTTTTCCATAAACCCCATTCAGGCAATTCAAGAGGCGATTATCCGTAATCGTTATGTGATTTCCGTGTATAATTTTGGAGGAGTGCTGCACGAAATCATGATTATTGGATACGATGCCGTTGGGTTTCGAACATATAGCATTGGGTTGTCCAGAGCTGTGCAGGACCATATTTCTTATGAGACTTTTTTGCAGAACTTCACTTCCGCTTTAGAAATATTGGAGAAGAACAGTAAAGAATACAAATATATTTATAAATTTCATATGCCGCTGTCTTCCTTTGGTTTAAAGCTGGAATTTCACAGAGCAGTGCGTTTGGAACGGCTGGAAGGGACATTTTATGAACTGCATGCCGCACAGAAAACGATCAAGGTGAATAAAGAAGGGGAACAAACCGCACTGTATCACGGCACTTCCATTTTGGACTTTCTGATCCGAAAGCTGCAGGATGAATTTGAAAACAATGAGAGCCTGGCTCGGATTATCCGCATCTTATTTAAGCTTTGGGAGACCAGCGAAGGTCTCCGTTTCCGAGTAGATTATTGTACTCAGCGATATGCAATCGACTGGGAGGAGACGCTGCCGGATGACCTGAAACGGCTGTGTGACACGGTGAACCTCGCTAAAAGTTATCTAATAAAATATCAAATGACGCGTCATAAACGGTTGGTTTCCCAGGCGACGAAAAAATTCCTTGAAATACGCGACTTGGAAGAAACGGTTTTTTGGCGTCTTTTTGTGGCGATGGAACATACATTGCTCCAAAACATCAAGAAAGATGCCGTAGACTTGCTGCACGCCATCCATCCGGATGAAGCGAATACCCGTTTGCATTAAGGACATGGTAAAATCCCTATCTTAAGCGGGTTCGCTCTATATAGAAGGACTTGCTCCTATTTCGCAAATCTGCCGCTTATCCATGAATACAGGCGTAGTTCAAAAGAAGCTTAGCGGGCCGCTTGTTGCGGCGGATGGAAGCCACAGAATCGGTTTATTTTACTTCCGTCGAAGTTGAGAGTGAAACGGGTAGCGGACAAACTAAAGCGATGTTATAAAAAATCGGGTTCTAGGCAGGCCGACCACATAGGACGGCCTGCTGATTTTTTGTGTTGCAAACGGTAATAAACCGGCACAGGGAGAATGCCCTGTGCCGGTTGTACTTATCTTACCGTTTTCAGATGTTACAATAATATAAAAAAGAAATTAAGAGGGGCGCCCTCTTTTATACTGATCTTGACCTGGTTATCGTCGGCTTCCGCATCCGGGATGTCGACGGAAATTTCGTGACCGAAAGCTATACGGACGAGTATGCAATTGCCGGATTCCGGCTCCGGGCGGGAAAATTCACGCAAGGTTTTGATTATTATGCGGTTGCGGGGCTTTCCAAGGCCCCCCGGTTTTCCGGAGACCCTGTTACGCTCATCTACCGCGTCGCCTTACCGGAGATATACTCCACATCCATCCGGATCACCAAAGCGTTTTTAGCGTGCTGTTTTAGATAAGCGGCCAGGCTTTCCTCGGTTTTGTTCGGTGCGTATTTTTCACACAGCAGCCGGAACGCGGCCTGCCGCTCCGCTTCCCCGTAGACGATCCGGGCTTCCCCAAAGGCCATGGCGCTGGCATAATCCACACTGAGCTTGTCCGGCAGGGTTATGGCGCGGGCGACCGCCGTGAAGCAGACCCGCCGGTCGTGCAGGATATTGTCCAGCTTCTGCCCCTCGGCGGCGGAATGGAAATACAGCGCATTGCCGGAAAGGACGAAAGACAGCGGCACGCCGTAGGGCATCCCGTCGTCGCAGGTGGTGGAAAGCACGCCGTATTCCGACTGGTGCAGGATTTCCCGGGCGTCGTCGTAGCTGGTTTTCTTTTGTATCCGTCGCATTCCGCGCATAATGGAACCCCTTTCTTCCGGCGGCTGATTTTCCCAAGGAACCGCCCCTGTTGAAAACAGCATACCACGAATCGCGGCAAATTCCTACCCGGATTTTGGAAAAAGGGGATTTTTCTTACGGACGCAAAAGGTGGGAACAGGGGTCAAGTGTCATCGGCGGAGATCCGGCTGAGGAATTCCTCGATTTCCTTCTGCTGCCGCCCGCCTTCCTGCATAAACAGCGTACAAAACAGGGTAAGCAGGGCGACAAACAGGGTGATCCCTCCAGCGGCGAGCAGGACGGCGGGAAGGGTCAGCCCCCAGCGGCTTCGAATGAGGTATAGCAGGAGAGCAGTGAAGAGAAAAAAAGCCGGGGCCGAGACGGGGTCGGTCATTCCGGGAAAGAGGAGATACGATACTTTTATGCCTTCCTTGTCCCGGCGGAGCAGGCCAAGACAGCATGTTTGGCAAAACAGTGAGCTGTGGTCAAGCAGCCGCCCGTTGTGATACCGCAGGGTGAAAACGACGCCGAAAACTCGGCCGCTCAGTCGCTCCCGGCCGAAAGCATACCAGGGATCCACGCCGCTGTGAAAGCGGTTTTTCCACCGTTCAGGGGGCAGAGGGCTTGGGACCGTCATAGCTGACTCTCCTTACGGCTAGTATAATTCATTTGGGAATGTATAAAATTTGGTAAATAGAGATATCTTCTTTCCGGAAATCACTTCGGTTATATAGTCGATGCCATATGTATATGGTGTTGCAGCCATAGTATGAGAACGATATTTTATATGTAGATCAATAGCATATGTAGTCATACTTTTGTCGGGATATACCGTTGTATTTTTGGTATAGAATTTTGTGCTTAATTTTCCGTTGCTATCCGTTAAATAGACAACATTTGATACATCGACATTAGCAAAATTACTGGACAAAATGAAATCCCATTGTGCATAATTCGATTCATAAATAAAGAAATATTCCATAGTTGCATTACTTCTCAGCGTGGATACATGAGTGTTGGCGGTATAGTTATACGATGTGCCATTAGGAAAAACCGTTTCGTATGGAAACCACTTTAGGAAAGGTACTTTGCCAATAATATCTCCCGCAATTTTTGAAGCGTATAGACTGCATGTTTGATCAATGAAGTTTCCGGAGGTATAAATATTTTGGTTTACAATTGCATTATATAATCGGCCGTTTGTGCCTGTAGGACGCGCTAATACATCAAATAATGGATAATTTTTCCAATTTTTTGGTATAGTTCCGCTCATACAATAAAAAGTAACATCATCTGAATCGGGAGGATCTATGGGATCTGAAATTTTAGAATTAACGATATAACCGGAAAAGATAGTAGCTACTTGCTTTTTTGTTAATTTCTTTACTCCTATGTTCTCTAATTCCTCGTCGATTTTTCTTAATTTGTCTTTGATTGAATTATCGCTATTTTTATTTAGAAGTGAAGAGTTCATTTGCATGAAAAGTTTATCTTGTTCAGCGAATAATTCCAGCATCTTATCACGAGACGATAAAGGCTGAAATGATGATAATTGGGTCAGAGTGGCTGAAGCATTAAAACAGAACCACAGCCGCTTATGATAAATGCGATAAGAATTGTAGCAACTTTTTTAATAAGCATAGCGTATCTCCATTCAATATGTAATTTGACCAGATTGAAATCTGTATTTTAATTTAAACGATCATTGTTAAATTATTTTTATAGAATAATTATTTTTGTTTAAATATTGTGTTCTATTGAGTTTGATAAAGCATTAAAATAACCGGTTGCATTACCAAAACAGCTATGATAAAATATTAAGAATTATAACGATACCACGGCTGCCGAAAGCGGCCGGCGATTTCAAGGACAAGGGATGGGTGTATATGGCGGAGCACAAACAACTGGCAAAAACCTACGAGCCCGGGGAAGTGGAGGACCGGATATACCGGTTCTGGCTGGACGGCGGTTATTTCCACGCCGAAGTCAACCACGAAAAAAAGCCGTACACCATCGTTATTCCGCCGCCCAATATTACCGGGCAGCTTCATATGGGGCACGCGCTGGACAACACCCTGCAGGATATCCTGATCCGCTGGCGGCGGATGCAGGGATACGAAGCGTTGTGGATGCCGGGAACCGACCACGCGTCCATCGCCACCGAAGCGAAGATCGTGGAAGCGATGGCGAAAGAGGGGCTGAAGAAGGAAGACGTCGGCCGCGACGGCTTCCTGGAGCGCGCCTGGGCCTGGAAAGACACCTACGGGAGCCGGATCATCGAACAGCTCAAGAAGATGGGTTCCTCCTGCGACTGGGAGCGGGAACGCTTTACGCTGGACGAAGGCTGTTCCAAAGCGGTGCGGGAGGTGTTCGTCCGGCTGTACGAGAAGGGCCTGATCTACCGGGGCGAGCGGATCATCAACTGGTGCCCGCACTGCCATACCTCCATCTCGGACGCGGAGGTGGAGTTTGAAGAAAAAGACGCCGCGTTCTATCATCTGCGGTATCCCCTCGCGGACGGGAGCGGGTATCTCGAACTGGCGACCACCCGCCCTGAGACCATGCTGGGCGACACGGCAGTGGCCGTCCATCCGGACGACGAACGGTACGCCGCCTATGTGGGCAAAAATGTGATCCTCCCACTAATGGATAAGGAAATCCCGGTGGTGGCGGATTCCTATGTGGAAATGGATTTCGGCACCGGCGTGGTGAAGATCACCCCCGCCCACGATCCGAACGACTTTGAAGTCGGCCTGCGCCACAACCTTCCGGTTATCACCGTGACGGACGACAGCGGCGTGATGAACGAACTGGCCGGAAAATACCAGGGCATGACCATCATGGAATGCCGCAAGGCGATTGTGAAGGACTTGGAGGAGCAGGGGTATCTGGTGAAGACCGAGCCGATGAAGCACAACGTCGGCACCTGCTACCGCTGCGGCACGGTGGTGGAGCCGCGGGTGTCCACCCAGTGGTTTGTAAAGATGAAGCCGCTGGCCGGCCCGGCGATCGAGGCGGTGAAGACCGGCGAAACCAAATTCGTGCCGGAGCGGTTCGACAAGGTGTATTACCACTGGATGGAGAATATCCGCGACTGGTGTATCTCCCGCCAGCTCTGGTGGGGGCACCGCATCCCGGCCTGGTACTGCGACGACTGCGGCGAGGTGATCGTGAACCGCGAGGATCCGTCCGTCTGCCCGAAGTGCGGGAGCGCGCATCTGCATCAGGACGAGGATACCCTGGACACCTGGTTCTCTTCCGCGCTGTGGCCCTTCTCCACTCTCGGTTGGCCGGACAAGACGCCGGAGCTGGAATATTTCTACCCCACCGACACCCTGGTTACCGGGTACGACATCATCTTCTTCTGGGTGGCGCGCATGATTTTTTCCGGGATGGAACAGATGGGCAAAGCCCCCTTCCACACCGTGTTTATCCACGGCCTGGTGCGGGACGCCAAGGGGCGGAAGATGTCCAAATCCCTTGGCAACGGCATCGACCCGCTGGAGGTGATCAGCCGGTACGGCGCGGATGCGCTCCGCTTCACGCTGGCGACCGGCAACAGCCCCGGAAACGATATGCGCTTTATGGACGAAAAGGTGGAGGCTTCCCGCAATTTCGCGAATAAACTGTGGAACGCCGCCCGCTTTATCCTGATGAACATCGGGGACAACGAGGTGGCGCCCGGCCTTCCGGCGGATCTGGCGCTGGAGGACAAGTGGATTGTCTCCCGCTTCAACACCCTGGCGAAAGCAGTGACCGAGAACCTGGAGAAATTCGAGCTCGGCATCGCGGTGCAGAAACTCTACGACTTTATCTGGGACAATTTCTGTGACTGGTATATCGAGTTGTGCAAAGCCCGCTTGCAGGGCGACGGGGCGGACAACGCCCGCCGCGTGCTTGTCTGGGTGATGGGCGGGATGCTGAAGCTCCTGCATCCGTTCATGCCGTTTATCACGGAGGAAATCTGGCAGACCCTGCCCCACGAGGGGGAAGCGCTGATGGTGTCCGCCTGGCCGGCGTATGACGAGACGCTCTCCTTCCCGGCGGAGGAAAAGGAGATGGAACGGCTGATGGACGCGATCCGCGCGATCCGCAACCGGCGGGCGGAGATGAACGTGCCGCCGTCCAAAAAGGCGCAGGTGTATGTGGAAACCGGCTTTGCCGGCACCTTCACCAGCGGCGCGGCCTTTATCGAGCGGCTGGCTTCGGCTTCCGAGGTGACGGTGGGCGACCGGTTTGAGTTGGACGGCGCGGTGAGCATCGTCACCGCCGACGCCACCATCAAGATCCCGATGGACGAACTGGTGGACAAAGCGGCGGAACGCGCCCGGCTGACGAAGGAGAAAGAAACCGTTCAGAAGCAGCTGGACGGCGTGCTGGCCCGGCTGTCCAACGAGTCCTTTACCTCCAAAGCGCCGGAAAACGTGGTCGCGACCGCGCGGGAGAACGCGGCCCGGCTGAAGGAAAAGCTCACGCTGCTGGAACAGTCCCTTACGGCGCTGGGATAAATGCCCCGTCAAAAGCCAATACAAAAGCACAGCCCGCGGGATTTCTCTACAGGAGGAGCTCACGGGCTGCGCTTTTATTAAAGCAACCGGACACGTACCTTTGTAGGAGGATATTGGATGGGAAATAGGCGGTATCAAGCGATCTTTTTTGACCACGACGGCACGCTGACCTACAACAATCCGGAAAAGGAAGCCTATCGTGACGAGATGATCTCTTTGTGGAGTGGGAAGCCGTTTTCCCTCCCCTATGAGAAGACGATGAAACTGTTTGCACTGGCATCTGAAAACCGGGTTCCGTGGTATAGGACTCTGGAGGATGAACGGGAATTTTTTAAAAGATATTATCGATGTATGCTGGAAGGGGAAGGTATAACGGAAGACCTTGCCCAGCGGTCGGAAAAGCTTTTTGCAGAACTGTGGTGCAACCATGACCGGCTCCTGTATCCCGAAACCGTGGAGGTATTGGAAACCTTCCACGGCAGAGGATATAAAATGGGGGTGATCAGCGACACGTCGCCTTCCCTGGAATATACGCTGCAGCAGCTGGGCGTCGCCCGGTATTTTACGTCCTTTACAGCGAGTTCCCTGGTCGGCGCCGGCAAACCGGATCCCGTGATTTTTAACGCGGCCTTGCGCGCACAGGGCGTGGCGGCCGGGGACAGTCTCTACGTTGATGATTGTGAGCGGGAGGCGGACGGCGCCAGAAGCCAGGGATTTACGGCCTTCTATTTGGACCGCACCGGGAAGGCGCAGGGCTGCTGGACGATTTCCCATTTAGGGCAGTTGGTTTCTTTTGTCGAGGAATGGGAACGGGAAAGGCGGTAAGGAATATCGCGGCGTTCGCGCATAAAAAGCCGCGCGTCCCGGGAAACCGGACGGGGGGGCTTTTCGTCATGGCCCTCAGCAGGGAATTACTGCTGCGGGGT
>CAMMRL010000043.1 GCA_946499275.1 uncultured Clostridia bacterium
TCAGGTTCACTAACACGGAGAAGTCCAAGGTAATAACAGAAGAAACCACATAATTGATCCAGGAGGTCACCCTGGTAAAAATCACCATGTCGATCTCTGCGGTCGAGATGACGTAAAAGAGCAGGAAATAGCCCAGTCCCAGCCCCACTAGGATGCCTAACAGGGTCAAAATAATGTTTTCGCGGTACAGGTACATCGCCGTCTCGCCGTCGTAGAAACCGAGCACCTTCAGGGTGGCCAGTTCCCGCTTGCGTTCGTCGATGTTGATGCTGGTCAGGCTGAACAGCACCACAAAGGCCAGCGCCGCCGCCGAAAGGATCAGCACCACCACCACGATATCGAGCGCCCGGATCATGTCGTCGAAATTCGCACGGATCGCCGTATTGAAGGATACGCCACTCACCGCGCCGGTATCCAGCAGCGCGCGGGACAGCTCATCCTCGGTCTGATCTGTCACGTCCTCCAGCTGGGAAAAAACAGCGTTCTGTTCCGGCTCTGTGCCGAACGCGGCTTCATAGGCGGCGGGGGTCATGTACACATAATGGTAAACATAATTTTCCGCCACGCCAGTTATTGCAACCCGCGCCTGGTGGTTATCCCCATCTTTCAGGGTGAGGGTGTCGCCCACGCCGACGCCCAGCAGCTTACCCAGCTTCTCGGTGATGACTGCCCCCTCGTCCGCAAGGGGCACGTCTTTGCCGGACTTCCGTTCGTTCAGCGTGACGAACTGCCGGAACGTCTCCTCATCCTGCGGTACAACCAGATAAACGCTCTGCATGCCCGCCGTGGAGGACGCGTCCATCGTTTCCTGGTGGAGCTCGATGCTCTCGCCAATTTCCGGCGCCCGGGCGAGAAGGTCGTTCATCGCCGCCTTTTCCTCCTCCGTCGCGTCGTCGTTCAGGGTAATCTGCATGTCGTACTTCTGCACCTCTTCATACTGCTTTGGGATCATCATCCGGATCGAATCCTTCAGCCCAAAACCGGTAAAAATCAGCGCCGTACAGCCCGCCACGCCGAAAATCGTCATCAGCAGCCGCTTTTTATACCGGAAAATGTTCCGGCAGGTTACTTTTTTGGAAAAATTCAAATGCTTCCAGATAAAGCCGATGCGCTCCAGTAGGATGCGCTTCCCTTCCTTCGGGGAACGGGGCCGCATCAGGGAAGCCGGGGTGCTCATCAGCTCTCCCTGGCAGACCAGGAACGCTGGAAGCACCGCGCAGACCAACGCGCCCACGCCCGCTAAGAGGGAATTTTCTACATTTACTGGGGTGAGGACAGTCGGCAGCGTATACAGGATGCCGTACGCATCGGCGATCACCCGCGGGAAAAGGACGCTTCCCACCGCCACACCAAGGAGGATTCCGCCCACCGTCGCCAGCCCGGCATAGATCAGGTATTTGGAAGCAATCGCCATCCGTCCGTAGCCCAGCGCTTTCATCACGCCGATCACCGTGCGGTCGTCTTCTACCATCCGGGTCATATTGGTCAGGCTGACCAGCGCCGCCACCAGGAAAAAAACCAGCGGGAACACCAGTCCGATCGCCGCAACCCGGTCGGTATCCTGGATATAGCTGGCAAAGCCGGCGTTCTTCCGCAGGTCGAGCGCAAACCATTCCGGCTCCTTTAACTCCGCCAGCGCTTCCTCCCCGTCCGCAATCTGCTGTTTCGCGTCTTCGATTTCAGCCAGCGCGTCCGGTTCCTTTTCGTTATATTCCGCCCAGCCGTCGGCAAGTTCCTGCCTGGCGTCGTTCAGCTTCTTTTCCGAATCTGCGAGCTTCTGTTCGCCTTCCTTCTTGCTGGCGTCGAACTCCTCTTTGCTTTTCTGATATTCTGCAAGGCCCTTATCGTAATCGGCCCGCCCCTGGGCAAGGGCTTCCTCGCCCGCGCGGATGGTTTCCTCCGCGGTAACCAGCGACTTTTCCGCTGCTTCGATTTCCGCTTTTCCGGCGGTCAGTTCCCCGTTTTTCTCGTCATAGGTTTTCTGCAGCGCGGCGAGCTGGGCCGCAAGCTGCTGCGCCAACTCGCTCTCCGGGGGAAGGAGGGCCAGCTGCCCCTCCAGCTGCTCGATTCCGGTAGCCAGCTGCTGCAGCCCCTCTTCTCCCTGCTGGATCAGCGCCTTGTTTTCCTCCAGGTCGGCTCGCCCCTGTGCGAGCCCCGCCTTCCCGTCCGCCAGCTCCTTTTCCTTCTCCGACAGCGTCGCCGCCGCCTGGTCGAGCTGCGCCTTGGCATCGGCTAACTGCCGCTCGCCGTCCGCAATCTGGTCTTCAAACTCTTTGCGCCCGTCAGCCAGCTCCCGCTCACCGTCCGCGATCTCCTTTTCCGCATCCTCCAGCTTGGCCTTGGCATCGGCCAATTCCTGCTCGCCGTCGGCCAGCTGCTGTTTGGCGTCCTCCAGTTCTTGGCGCGCGTCGCTGGTCAGTGTTTCAAAACGCACCGGATTGCGCACCGCGCCCGCCGCCGCAATCCGGTCGCAGAATCCCTCGATCGCTTCCTTGTATTCGTCCGAAAAACGGGAGTGCCCGGTATCCTCGGCCTGCAGATAGACCTGGGTGTACACCTCCATGGTGAAATTCTCCACCGGGAGGAAAACGAAACCGCTCAGCTTCCCGCTCCCTTTGGCGCTACTTCCCCGATCAAAGGAGATATAGTCCATCGAACGGACCGAACCGACAATGGTGTACTCCGTCCGGCTGAGGGAATCGGTGATATCCGGGTCGTCCTTGGTGTCCACATATACTTTGTCGCCGATGGCGAAATCCCCCATCAGGTTCTCGTCCATCAGGCACTCGTTTTCCGCCTGGGGTAGGCGGCCTTCCACCACCATCGGCCGGTTGACCACCCCGTCCGGGTCCGTCTCCAGTGCCCTCCAGTCCAGCGACTGGTAGCTGACCAGCAGGGGATTATCCCCCCGCTGCAAGAAACCATCCACCGTATAGCCGGGCTGGACCGCTTTCATCCCTTCCACCGCCCACAGGGCGTCCAGATCGCCTTCGTCGAACCCCAGGGTGGAAAGCATCCGCACATCCGCGGCGTTATGTTCGTCAAAATACCGATCGACCGTCATTCGCATATCCGGGCTGGCGGCCCGGATACCGGAGAAGAAAGCGACTCCCAGCGCCACGATCAGGAGGATCGCCGCGAATCGACGGGGACTGTACCGGATCTGCCGGAACACGTCCTTCCAGAAGGCCTTCTTCATCACCATTCAATCCTTTCGACCGGCAGGGGATTCGGGTTCTTTTCCGCCGACTTCACCTTGCCGTTGCGCACCTTAATAATCCGGTCGGCAATCGGCGTGATCGCCTGGTTGTGGGTGATGACCACCACCGTCATCCCCGTCTGCCGGCAGGTATTGTGGAGCAGTTCCAGCACCGTGCGGCCGGTCGCATCGTCCAGCGCACCGGTCGGCTCGTCACAAAGCAAGAGCTTGGGGTTTTTCGCCAGCGCGCGGGCAATGGATACCCGCTGCTGCTCCCCGCCCGAAAGCTGCGCGGGGAAATTGTTCATCCGGTCGGCCAACCCCACGTCGGTCAGCACCTGCCGCGCGTCCAGCGGCTTGCGGCAGATCTGGGAAGCCAGCTCCACGTTTTCCAGCGCCGTCAGGTTCTGCACCAAGTTATAAAACTGGAACACAAAGCCGATATCGTGCCGGCGATAGGAGGTCAGCTGCTTCCGGCTATAGGCGCTGATCTCCTCCCCGTCGACAAAAATCTTTCCGCTGTCGCAGGTGTCCATCCCGCCGAGCATGTTCAGCACCGTGGTCTTTCCCGCGCCGCTGGGGCCGACCACCACCACAAATTCCCCTTTCTCAATATCGAAGGTGATCCCGTCCGACGCGTGGACGGTCACTTCCCCCATTTTATACACTTTGGTTACGTCCTGAAAACTCACATAACCAGCCAACAAAACCACGTCCCTTAATCCGGCGGCAGGGGCTGTTTCCCATTTGTCCAATCATAGCCGGAACAGCCTTCCGTCTTTCTGTTTTACTTTATTATAAAGGAAAAACAGAAAAATGGTCTTGTTTATCTATGAACTTTGTGTTAATTTTCACGATCCGCCATAATGCCGGCGCTCCCCCAGCTTTTGTCGCCGCCTTGGTCACACACACCGGTATGGAATCATAAGATAGAGCAAGAGAAGACCCTCCCCGCCTATTTGCCGTTCGAATTCCCCTCTTACGCCGTATCATATATGAAAGGATGAAATGGATGAACATAGAAAACTTCGCTGTCATCGGCGGCGACCTGCGTTGCGCCTATATGGCGGGTCTGCTGGCCGCCGACGGCTATAAAGTCATCGCCTCCGGCTTTGACGGCGCGGACCTGCCGCCCTGCGTCACCGGCTGCACCAACCCGTCGCAAGCGGTCGCTCTGGCCGAATTTGTAATCCTGCCCATGCCGGTCACTACCGACGGCCGCACGATTAACGCTCCCTTTTCCCGTTCCCGCATCACATTGGACGAGGTGCTCGGCGCTATGAAGCCGTCCCAGAAGCTGGTCGGCGGCGCGGTCAGCGACGAGGTGCGGGCCGAAGTCGAATCCCGCGGGCTGAGCATTATCGACTACCTCCACCGGGATGAACTCGCCGTCTATAACGCCGTCCCCACGGCGGAAGGCGCGATCCAGCTCGCGATGGAGGAGCTCCCCATCACGATCCACGGCGCGCGCTGCCTGGTAACCGGCTACGGCCGGATCGCCCGCGCGCTGGCCTGCCGGCTGGGTGCGCTTGGTGCCGACGTCACCGTCGCCGCCCGCAAGTTTTCTGATATCGCCCGGGCGGAATCCCAGGGACATCACGGCGTGGAAATCGCCCACCTGGACGACGTGGGGGATTTCGACGTCATCTTCAACACCATCCCCGCCCTGATCTTTGACCGTGGCCGGCTGGAAAAGCTGGAGAAATCCACCCTGCTGATCGACCTAGCCTCCCGGCCGGGCGGCGTGGATTTCAACGCCGCGGCAGAACTCCAGCTGAAAACTATCTGGGCGCTATCCTTGCCCGGGCGGGTTGCCCCCAAAAGCGCGGGGCAGATTATCAAAAACACCATTCTCAACATGATTAAGGAGGGAGTCTGATGGATAAGCCTTTACGCGTAGGGTTCGCCATTTCCGGCTCCTTTTGCACCTTTGCGCGGATATTGGAGGAAATCGAAACGCTCAAGGCGGCAGGAATGGACATCACGCCGATCCTTTCTTTCAATGCCGCGACGCTGGACACCCGCTTCGGCACGGCCGCGGAATTCACCGAAAAGCTCACCGAACTGACCGGCCACCGTCCCCTGACTACCCTGACGGAAGTGGAACCCATCGGGCCGAAAGCCCTGTTCGACGTGCTGGTCTGCGCCCCTTGTACCGGCAGCACCCTAGCAAGGCTCGCCTGCGGGCTGAGCGACACACCGGTTTCCCTCGCCGTCAAATCCCATCTGCGGCGGAGCCGCCCGGTGGTCATCGCCGTTTCCACCAACGACGCTCTGGGCGCCTCGATGCGGAATATCGCCCTGCTTAAAAACACCAAGCACCTCTACTTTGTCCCCCTGCGGCAGGACGACCCGGTGAACAAACCGAATTCCCTGGTGGCTGATTTTTCCCTGATTGAAAGCACCATCGCCGCCGCCCGGGCCGGCACACAGATCCAGCCCCTGCTCGGATAAACCGGCAAGGGCTTGGCATCCGTCCATTTTATGCTATAATAATAAGGGCAAATTCCGCCGGGCTGGAACCGGCCCGGAAATTACGGCAGAAAAAGGACGGAGGACTACTATGATCGCACTGGCCAGTGACCACACTGCGTTGGAACTCAAGGAAACCATCAAAGGTCTTTTGGATGAAATGGGTCTCGAATATAAGGATTTCGGCACCTGTACTGCCGAAAGCTGCGATTACCCGGTTTTCGGCGTGCGCGCCGCGAAAGCGGTCGCCAGCGGGGAATGCGACCGCGGCATCATCATCTGCGGCACCGGCGTAGGGATTTCCCTAGCCGCCAATAAAGTACCCGGCATCCGCTGTGTGGTGTGCAGCGAGCCATATTCCGCCAAGCTCTCCCGGATGCATAACGACAGCAACATGCTGGCGTTCGGCGCGCGGGTCGTCGGGCCGGAACTGGCCAAGATGATCACGAAGATGTGGCTGGAAACCGACTTTGAAGGCGGCCGCCACCAGCGCCGGGTGGATATGCTTTCCGCCCTGGACCGTCGGGAGGAAATTGAATAATCATCCCCTAAATCCCTCCGGAAAACGAGACCGATTAATTCTGTACAGGAAAAGGGCCGTCTTAAAAACGGCCCTTTTCCTGTGCCCGGGACAGTCTCCGCCGGTAAAAAAAGAGGGAAAACGAACGAGGTTTCCTGTACACGGCGAATACATCTCTCGGTATAAGACTTTCCACCCGCCGCTCAAAGGCGACCAGGATGCGGGAATTATTTCCTTTTGACTCTTTTTCTCTCCTGAAAAATGCCGCAGCAGCCCGTTCCGCTGCGGCGTTCATATTCCCTGTTTTCGGCACGATATCCCGCTTGTACGCCTAACGGTCATATCCCCGTCGGATCCAGCGTAGAGGTGGTAAAGCGGCTGATATCGTACACGCCGGAAGAAAGCACCCCCACGTATTTCAGCGCTTTCCCGGTCCCGATCGCCACGCAATCGGAAGGGTTGTCCGCCATGCGGCAGACCACACCCGTACGGCGGGTCATCAGCTCCGCCATGCCGTTTAGGCGGGACACCCCGCCGGTTATGATAATGCCGGAATCCAGAATGTCGCCGGTCAATTCCGGCGGCGTATTCTCCATCACCCGCTGGACCGCCGCAACCATCTGCTCCAGCGGCTCGCGGATCGCCTCCAGGATTTCGGAGGAACGCACCTCCCGCACACAAGGAAGACCGGTGACGGCGTTGCGCCCCTTGACCGGCATCGAAACATCCTCCTCCGGCTCCAGCGCGCAACCGATCCGCATCTTCACCTGTTCGGCCGTCAGCCTACCGATAATGTGGTTGTATTTATTATGCAGATACCGCACGATCGCTTCGTCCATATCGTTGCCGCCCACCCGGACCGACAGGGAAGAAGCCACCCCTTTAAGAGACATCACCGCCACGTCGGTGGTCCCCCCGCCGATATCCGCCACCATGGACCCGCGCGGCTCAGCAACATTCAGCCCCGCGCCGATCGCCGCGGCCATCGACTCCTCGATCAGCACCACCCGGCGGGCGCCCGCGGCCCGTACCGCCTCGATCACCGAGCGCTGCTCCACCTCCGTCACCGAGGCGGGGACGCTGACCGCCGCCCGGGGCTTGAGGATTTTATAAGCGCACACCTTACGCACAAAATACCGCAGCATCTGCTCCGCATAGTCGTAGTCCGAAATCACGCCTTTATTCAGCGGCTGCACCGCTTCAACCGAATCCGGCGTACGGCCGAGCATGGCGTACGCCTCTTTACCGCAGGCGATCATTTTGCCCGTGCGGCTGTCCACCGCGATGACCGACGGCTCCCGGAGCACAATCCCGCGTCCGGAAGCGTAAATCGTCACCCGGGAGGTGCCCAAATCGATTCCCAAATCCATTCCCGGCATGTCACTCCATCCTTTCACCGGATTCCGTCCCCATTCGCTGCCCGACCGGCGAAATATCCCCCGAAAAACCGCGTTTTCCGTCAGTTTTCGTCCGCATTCGCCCTTCTTCGAACGATACCAACCAGTATAGACTATTTTGTCTCCTTTGACAAGCGGGAAACCGCGGCAGCGGCGGCATACACTTCCTGCGCCCCGTAGATCTTCAGCATCTTCGCGCATTCCTCCAACGTCGCGCCGGTGGTGGAAATATCGTCCACCAGCAGCAGCGTTTTCCCTTCCAAGGCCGCACGCTCCGCCCGGTCGAACACGCCGAAGACATTGCCGCTGCGCCGGTAGGCGGGCAGTTCCCTCTGCGGCGGCACGTCCCCGGTCTTTATCAGCGATTCCTCCATCGGCACGCCGAGGGATTTCGCCACCCCTCCCGCGAGCAGTGCGCTCTGGTTATACCCGCGACGGCGGAGGGTGGCCGCGCTGACCGGAACCGGGATCACCGCGTCGAACCGTATACCGCCATATTCCCGCCGAACGGTTTCCGCCATCGCGGTATACAGGAATTCCGCCGCGTCGGGATGGTTCTGGAACTTGAGGTTCCGCACCGCCTGTCTCGCTTTCCCTTCATAGTAAAACGGCGCGACGATCCGCTCCGTCGTCCGCCGGCGGGCGCGGCAGGTGCAGTCGGCCTTTGCCGCCCCGCAGAACGGGCAGAGCGGCGGCGCAATCACCGGGAGGGCGGCGCGGCAATCCCTGCACACCAGCATCCCGCAGGGGACCGCCTTCCGGCAGCAGGCGCACCGCTCCGGATACACGGCGGCCAACAGCTTCTGCCAAAGACTTCGCGTTGCCATCGTCGTCTCTCCCTTCCTATCCGGCCAATCCGGGCCGTAATCTCTTGTTCCATTTTCTCTCCGCCGGGCACAGCCGCTCAAAAGCAGTACGCCCAGTTCCGTAAGAGCCGACAAGACACGGCCGTCAAAATGGGAAAATCCCCCTGACCCGCCAAGTGGTGTCCATTCCAGTATACCACATTCGCGAAGCGTAAGGGGGAATTTTTCCCTTTTCGGCCAAATACTGCCGAAAACGCTCGATTATCCGTTTATTTTTATTATCGTTCCCGTTTCATCCCATCTGGATCTCCCCGCAGGCGATCTTTTTCCCCGAATTGCCCGCAGGCTGCGTGGTGAAGTCGTCCGGTCCGCTGTGGACGACGACCGTCCGGCCGATCACGTCCGCCGGCGTAAACCGGTTAGTAAAAAAGGAGAGATAGGCATACCCACCGTTCCCAAACAGCGGCGGCATATCCCCCGCATGGAAAGGATGCGGCTTCCCGGTCGGGTTGAAGTGCCCTCCGGTAGCGGCAAAGGAATCCTCCGCGTTGCCGCGGCAGGCATCCCCTTCATGTATATGGAAACCGAAAACCCCATCCGCCGGGCGGGAGGGCAGGCCGTACAGCTCGGCGACGACCAGCGTGCCTCCCGTTGCAGGATAAAAGTTTACCGCCCCGTGCAAACCGCGGTGGGCCGCATCCCCCCGCACCGAAGCGCGGGCCGCCGGGGTGGTGTTCAATACGGTGCGGGCGAATCCCCGCAAACTATGCATCGATGAGAACATACTCTCCATCCTTTCTAAATCTATCCATCGTTTCTTCTGCCAGCGGCGAATCCGGCCGGATAACACCGCCATACCCCATTGTATGCACAACAGCGTCCCCTGTCCTCCTTTCACCTGTTTGCGCCCCAGCGTTGACAAGCCTGCGCTTTCACGCTATACTCGAACCATCCGGAAGGAGGAACCGCCATGGGTATCCAGCCTTTACGCGACCGGGACGGCACCCCTTTGATCCTGATTGAGGAACACGTGCTCCCCGGCCCCTATCGTCCCGGCCCGCATACTCACCACAATCTGGAGATTTCCTGTGTACTACAGGGAACCGGGCGGTATCAAATCGCTTCCAGGGAATACGATCTGCAGCCGGGGGACATCGTCATTCTGAATAATACCGAACCGCATGCCCTTTATGTTCCCGAAGGGGTTACCATGCATCACCTCGTGATCCATTTTGCTCCCTCGTTTATCTGGAATTCGCTGTCCAACGCCATGGATTACAACTTCCTTTTGATCTTTTTTGAACGGGGAGAGCGCTTTTCCAACGTCCTGGACCGTGAGAATCCCGCCACGCCCCATATCTTCTCCCTTATGCAGGAAATATGGCAGGAATTCGGCGAACGCCGCGTCTGCTACGAGCTGATGATTAAAATCAAACTCCAGACCATTTTTGCCGAAGTCGTGCGGAACTACGATTACGTCGACTTGAAGAAGGCGGCGAAGCCGTTGCCCGAAGGGGATATCAGCCAGCTCAACGCGGTGCTCAATTATATCGACGAGCATCTGGACGCCGAGCTGCGGCTGGCGGATCTTGCCGCGATGGTCCACGTCAGCCCCGCTTATTTCTCCACCCTTTTCAAACGTTTTAACGGTGTTTCCCCGGTGGAATACATCATCCACAAGCGGGTGCAGCGGGCGATCGAGTTGATCCGCACCACTCCACAAAATCTAACCGAAATCGCCATGGCGTGCGGCTTTAATAATGGGACGAATTTTTACAAAGCCTTCCGCCGCGTAACCGGCCGCACCCCGGCTTCCTATCGACACAAGCCGCGGGATGGGATGCTGTTCGAAGAACATGACGACGGCTTGGCTGTATAGGAACTGTTAAAAATAGTTTAGAAAATCCATGGAGATAGTTGCTGCATTTCCATGGATTTTTATTATAATGGGGGTATGGAAAACCCCATGAATTGATGGATAAAAATGGTTCACCGGAAAAAGAGAAAGGATGGAATCTTTATGAAACTCAGCGTTTTGACCGTCCCGCTTCAGGGCATCCCCGCCGACCAGGCGTTTTCCTACCTGCACTCCCTTGGGGTGGAACAGGTGGAACTCGGCACCGGCGGCTACACTGTCGACTGCCACGTCGGCGTGGCCGACTGTCTCAGCGACGAAAGCAAGCTCCATGCCTTACAGGACCTGCTGGCGAAAAACGAGCTGACCATCAGCGCGCTATCCTGCCACGGCAACCCCGTCCATCCGGACAAAGCGACGGCGGACGGTTTCCATCAGGTGTTTGTGGACACCTGCCGTCTCGCCCAGAAGCTGGGGGTGGAAACCGTGGTTACCTTTTCCGGCTGCCCGGGAGACGGCCCCGACTCCAAACGGCCCAACTGGGTCACCTGTGCCTGGCCGAACGACTACGGCGAAATCCTGGATTGGCAGTGGAACGAGGTGCTGATCCCCTATTGGAAGCAGGCGGCGGAGATCGCCCGCTCCTACGGCGTGAAAAAGATCGCTTTTGAGATGCACCCGGGCTTCTGCGTTTACAACCCCCGTACGCTGCTCCGCCTGCGGAAAGCGGTGGGCGACATCATCGGCGCGAATTTCGATCCCAGCCACTTGATCTGGCAGGGGATGGACCCGGTCGCCGCTATTCGGGAACTCGAAGGCGCGATTTACCACTTCCACGCCAAAGACACCCGGATCGATCCCTACAACTGTGCGAAAAACGGCGTGCTGGACACCCAGTCGTTTACCAATCTGTCCGGCCGAAGCTGGATATTCCGCACCGTCGGCTACGGCACCGACACAAAGAACTGGAAGGATATGCTTTCCGCCCTGCGGATGGCCGGCTACGACGGCGCAATCAGCATTGAACACGAGGACGGCCTGATGTCCCCCCGCGAAGGGCTGGAAAAAGCGGTGTCCTTCTTGAAGGATCTGCTCATCCGGGAAGGCACCGGCGCGATGTGGTGGTCTTAATCCCCCGGCGCTTTTATAGCAAAAGGTAGCCGGCTGCGCACGGCTTGCCCTGAGGAAGGTCTTCCCGCGCAAAGGGGCGAATCCTCCGTCCTCCTCGTCTTCGCACCGAAAAACGGCCGAATTCTCCCGCTGCTTTCCGGCACCGGAAGAACCCACGGGGGCCATGCGGATCCCGGCTTTTGCCCTCGCATCCGGCTCGCCCCTCATCCCCCGGTTTTGCCAGAGACAATAGCGCGGCGACTGCGCGCCGGGCGTTTCTCCGAATGGTTCCGGACGGCCGAACGCACCCAAAACCAGAAAGGGTTGATTTGCTGATGAAACAATACCAGGTCGCCATTATCGGCTACGGCGGCGTGGGCCAATGGCATGCCAACGGCATCCGGAGGACCGGCCGTATTGCGTTTTGCGGCGTATACGATATTGACCCCGCCCGGATGGAACTGGCGCTACAGCAGGGCCTACCGAAAGCCTACGCGTCGTTTGACGACGTCTTGGCCGACGACAATGTGGACGCCGTCCTGATCGCCACCCCGAACAATTTTCATAAGGACCTGTCCTGCCGGGCGATGGAAGCCGGCAAATTCGTGATTTGCGAAAAGCCGGTGGCAATGTCCAGCGGGGAACTGCAGGAAATGATCGACTGTTCCCGCCGCACCGGCGTCCCTTTCACCATCCATCAGAACCGCCGCGCCGACGCGGACTACCTGCGGGTGAAGGACACCATCGAAAAAGGATTGCTCGGCGACGTTTTTTCCATTGAAAGCCGGGTCACCGGCTCCCGCGGGATCCCGGAAGGCTGGCGGCAGTATGCGGTGGCCGGCGGCGGCATGATGCTCGACTGGGGCGTCCATCTGATCGACCAGCTCATGATGCTGATCCCCCGCCCGGTGGTATCCGTCAACTGTGAAATGTACCACGTGGCTTACAAAGAGTGCGACGACGGGTTTAAACTGATCATGAAATTTGAAGGCGGCCCCACCGCGATGATCGAAGTGGGCACCAGCCATTATATCGAAGCGCCCCGCTGGCTGGTATACGGCGACCGCGGCGCGATCACTATCCCGACCTGGAGCTTCGACGGCAAAATCGTGCGGGCCAGGGAGCGGGAAGTCACCTTCGAGGAAGAGATCATCTACACCAAGGCGGGGCCGACCAAAACGATGGCCCCCCGCGCCAAGGACACGCTGGAAGAAATCACGATCAGCGGCGAGAGCGTAGAAACCGACTACGATATCTTCTACCGCAACCTAGCCGCTTATTTCGACGGTGCGGAGGAATTGCGGGTAAAACCGGAGGAAGCCATGCGGGTGATGAAGGTAATGGAAGCTTCCTTTGAATCCGACCGCACCGGCGAAACCATTCACGGCCGTTTCTGACCGAAACCGCCGTCATATCTTTGCGGACGGCCTTCCGTCCGCTGAAAGGGTGGCAACAATGATTCGTGTTACCATATGGAACGAAAATATCCACGATTCGGAGGACGCGGTAAAGGCGCTTTATCCCAAAGGGCTGCACGGCACGGTCGCGGAATTCCTGAGCGCGCCGGGGGATGTCGAAGTGCGCACCGCGACGCTCGACCAGGACGAATGCGGGCTGCCGGACAGCGTGCTGGACGAAACCGACGTACTCGTCTGGTGGGGCCACGTTGCCCACGATAAGGTGCCGGATGAACTCGCGCAGAAAATCGTGGACCGGGTGAATCGCGGCATGGGCTTTATCGGCCTACACTCCGCCCACATGTCGAAGCCTTTCCGCAAGCTGCTGGGGACTTCCTGCACCCTGCGCTGGCGGGACGGTGAATTCGAACGGCTCTGGTGCACCGCGCCTAGGCATCCGATCGCCCAAGGGTTACCCCCTGCTTTCACGCTGGACGAAGAGGAAATGTACGGCGAATACTTCGACATCCCGCAGCCCGAAACGGTGGTATTCACCGGTTGGTTCCGCGGAGGCGAGGTTTTCCGTTCCGGCTGTTGCTGGACCCGCGGCTATGGGCGGATATTCTACTTCCAACCCGGGCATGAAACCAATCAAAGCTTCCACAACCCTTACGTCCAGCAGATCATCCGGAACGCCGTGCACTGGTCTGCCCCCACCGGCCGCCGCGAAACGCTGGACTGCCTGTGGGCCACCGCTTCCGCCGAAGAGCTAACCTCCAAAGGCGAGGAAGTCCCCCGTTTCTAGTCCGTTCCGCCTTATTCGATATAGACAAAACGCCCTGGAAACGGTTCAGTGTTTCTAGGGCGTTTTTTGGCGGGTCTCGGCTTGCCAACCCGCGCACAATCGATTATAGTAAATAAAAAAGAATTACCGTGCTATCTCTTTCATAAGGAGTCTTCTGCAATGGTTACTTTTCGTCCCGCCCGTCCGGAAGACGGAGCCGCCTTACAGGCGATCTACGCCCCCTATGTCCGGGAAACGACGATCACTTTTGAGTTAGAACCGCCGGACCCGGCAGAGTTTTCCGGACGGATCTCCCGCTGTCTCACCCAGTTTCCCTGGATCGTCTGTGAGGTGGACGGCGTTATCGCCGGTTCCGCCTACGCCTCCGAATTGCGGGAGCGGCCTGCTTACCAGTGGAATGCCGAGCTGTCCCTTTATCTCGCCCCCGCGTTTCAGCGGCAGGGGTTAGGCGGCGCTCTGCTGACGGCTCTGCTGGAACTGCTCCTTCTCCAAGGGTATCGATACGCCTACGCCTGCATTACCGCGTCCAATCAGAACAGCGTCCGTATGCACCGGCGGTTCGGGTTTGACGAAGTCGGCCGCTTCCCCCGCGCCGGCTACAAGCTCGGCGAATGGCACGACGTGCTCTGGTTGGCAAAATCCCTGCCGGACGGAGAAGCATTTGAAGCCGTCCCTTCCCCGCCGCTACCGTTCCCTTCCCTTCCAGAACAGGCGGTGGCAGAGATACTCAACCGCTGCGCCGCCCACGCCGAAGAGCGGATGGGGGCCGCCGGATGCCGGAGCACGGAAGGTGGACGTTCCCTGCGCTGAAAATCTGGCGTTCGAGGATTCGAATGCTCAAACCGTTTTCGGGATCGTCGGCGAAAGGGGCTTACCGCAAACGATATTCGCACCCTCCCGTGGAGAAAGCACGCGATTGCGTCGTAAAATGCAAAAGGCCGGCCGGCCATACGCCCCTTCCACGCCTTTGCAACACTCCCTTTTATTTATGGTATTTTCCACCGGAGATGATCTGCATCGCCCGGTAAATCTGCTCGCACAGCATCACCCGGGCGAGCTGATGCGGAAAGGTCATCGGGGACATGGACAACCACAGCGCACCCGCGCGTTTTACCTCTTCCGACAGGCCCCAGGAACCGCCGATGATAAACACAGCGTCCCCTCTACCGCAGACGGCCTGCTCTTCCAACCAGCCTGCGAGCGCGGGCGAGGAAAATTCCTTCCCCTCGATGCATAGGGGAACCAGCAACGCCTGCGGAGCGGCCTTTGCCAAAAGCCGGCGGCCCTCGGCTTCGACGGCCGCCCGTATCTGCGCGGGAGAGACTTTGTCCGGTACCCGCTCCTCGTCCACTTCCACAATCGAAAAACGGCAGAACGCACCAAGCCGCTTGGCATATTCGGCACAAGCTTCCCGCCAATAGGGTTCTTTCAGTTTTCCCACACAGAGAACGGTTATGGACCGCATTTTCTATCCCCTTTTCTATACTATTTTCCTTAATATTCGTTATATTTTCAACGTATATTTTTAAGGTTTCTTTTCCCTCGGCGGCCGAAAATCGCACTGTGTCGTCCGCCGCCAAGGCACAAGTTCCTAGCGAAAGTTTTTAATCATATATTCTCCATTATAGCGAATGAATGGGGAAAAAGCCAACCTTATTTTTCCTCCACGCGAAATCGCCGAAAACGTGTCAAAAGCACAACGGCATTTCATTCTGACAGGTGAAGATGCTGGTTTCCACTGTCCCAACGAAACAAAGGAAATATAACAGCAATGTAACGTCAATTTTCAGGGATGTAACTTGTAATTTGCCCTTCGTTGGTCTATACTAAATAGCGATGTAAAAAACGCAAAGGCATATTTTGCCATGTGTACGGACGACCAGGAAAGGGATGATCAACGATGCTTCGAGTGGGTATTCTCACCAGCGGCGGCGACTGCCAGGGCCTGAACACGGCAATCCGCGGCGTGGCCCGTGCGCTGTACGAATCGTTTGACGATATAGAAATCTACGGTATTCTCGACGGATACCGCGGCCTGATTGAGGGAAAAGTCCGAAAAATGAAGCCGGAGGATTTTTCCGGCATCCTCACCCTAGGTGGGACCGTGCTCGGCACTTCCCGCCAGCCCTTTAAAAAAATGCAGGTGATCGAAGGGGACGGCGTGGATAAGCTCGCCGCGATGCTCGCCACGGTTTCCAAGCAGAAGCTGGATTGCTTGGTCATCATGGGTGGCAACGGCACCCATAAAACCGCGAACCTCCTGCGGGAAAACGGCGTGAACGTGGTTACCCTCCCCAAAACCATCGACAACGACCTGTGGGGCACCGATATGACCTTCGGCTTCCAGAGCGCGGTGGACGTGGGCGCCAACGTAATCGATTACATCCATACCACCGCCACCTCGCATGGCCGGGTATTTATCGTGGAGCTGATGGGCCATAAGGTCGGCTGGCTGACACTGTACTCCGGCGTGGCCGCCGGCGCAGATATCATCCTGTTGCCCGAAATCCCCTACGACATCAAAAAGGTCGGCAAAGCCATCGACCAGCGCCGCCGGCAGGGCAAGGCGTTCTCCATCCTGGCCGTCGCCGAAGGCGCGCTTTCCAAGGCGGAAGCTAAACTCAGCAAAAAGGAATTGGCGGCCGCCCGGGCGAAGGAGCCGTATCCCTCCATTTCCTACCGTATCGCCAAGGAGTTGGAACCCTATGTCGGCGCGGAAACCCGCGTGTGTGTCCCCGGGCATTACCAGCGGGGAGGCCCTCCCTGCCCGTACGACCGCGTACTGGCCACCCGCTTGGGCGCCGCCGCGGCCGGCCTGATCCGGGATAAGAAATTCGGCTATATGTGTGCGATTATTAATGAAGCCATCGTTCCCGTACCATTGGAGGAAGTGGCGGGCAAGCTCAAAAAAGTGCCCGTGGATTCTGGGGTTATCCAGGCCGCACGCGACATCGGCACCGCGTTTGGCGACTGAGCCTTCCCTGTGTTTCCAATTTCCGGCTATAGCTGGAAGAAAAAATGGTTAAAAAATTTGCAATATTTCCCACTTGAAAACCGGTTCACCGCCGGTTTTCGTGGCGTTTCGCCAAATCGTTTGCAAATTATGCACAAAATTTATTTCGAAACATCGGTGATAATGAAAAATTTAGGCTTGGTTTTTCTAAGCGCTGGTGGTATAATAGGAATGTTAAAATTCTAGGGGAGTGGGCCGATTTGGATAAAATTCTCGTAACCGGCGGCAACCGCCTTGTTGGCGAAGTGGAAATTAGCGGCGCCAAGAATGCGGTCGTTGCCATTCTTCCTGCGACGATACTTGCCGACGGCGTATGCCGTATTGAAAATATACCGGATATTGCAGACGTTACTACCACCCTTCGTATTCTCGCCCAGCTCGGCGCGGTTATCCGGCCGGTCAACCGCCATACTGTGGAAATTGATCCCCGACCGGTTCGCCGGCATGAAGTACCGCACGAACTAGCGCGCCTGATGCGCGGCTCTTACTATTTTTTAGGGTCGCTGCTCGGCCGGTTCCACACCGCCCGGGTATCCATGCCCGGCGGATGCAACTTCGGTGTCCGGCCGATCGATCAGCATCTCAAGGGCTTCACGGCGCTTGGGGCCGAGGTTATGCCGATGGAAAATGGCATGATCGAGGTGAATGCACAGCGCCTGGTCGGTAATTCCGTGTACCTGGACATGGCGTCGGTAGGCGCCACGGCGAACATCATGCTGGCCGCCGCTAAGGCGCGAGGCACTACCATTATTGAAAATTCCGCCAAGGAACCGCACATTGTGGACCTTGCCAACTTCCTTAACTCCATGGGGGCGGATGTCCGCGGCGCGGGCACCGACGTGATCAAAATCCACGGCGTGGACAAGCTGGAAGGGACTTCCTACACCATTATTCCCGATCAGATCGAAGCCGGCTCCTATATGGTGGCGGCGGCGGCGACGGGCGGCAACGTCCTGATCCGCGGCGTCATTCCGAAGCATCTCGAATCCATCTCCGCCAAGCTGGAGGAAATGGGGGTGACGGTGGAGGAATACGACGACGCGGTCCGTGTATCCCGCACCGGCCCGCTGCTTCACTGCAATGTGAAGACGATGTATCACCCCGGCTTCCCCACCGATATGCAGCCACAGATCTCGGTGCTGCTCTCGGTGTCGGACGGCACCAGCATTTTGACGGAAAGCATTTTCGACAACCGTTTCCGCTATGTGGACGAACTGCGCCGGATGGGCGCGCAGGCGCAAGTGGACGGCAAGGTCGCCGTCTTCCAAGGAGTCGACCATCTGACCGGCGCGCCGGTCAAGGCCACCGACTTGCGGGCCGGCATCGCCATGGTGATCGCCGGGCTGATCGCCCGCGGCACCACCGAAATTGAAGATATCCAGTTCATCGAGCGCGGTTATGAGAATGTGGTGGAAAAAATGCGGGCGATCGGCGCCGATATCCGCCGGGTAACCGTTCCGGACGCTGCCCTGCGTACAGCGCTTTAAGGGGAATACGGCGGGAGATTATGGCCGCGCCCGACCGGCGCGGCTTTTTTCAAGGACGCTATGGAAGAAAGGCACGGGAAAGCAAATGGCTCGTTTTTGCCCGTTGTTCAGCGGCAGCAGTGGAAACTGCACCTACATCGGTTCCGCCGACGGCGGCGTGCTGGTGGACGTCGGCGTCAGCGCCCGCCGGATTGAATGCGCGCTGCGGGAGCGGGAGATCGACCCGGCCGCCATCCGCGCCGTCTTCATTACTCATGAACATTCCGACCACATTGCAGGGCTGCGCGTGCTGGTCAACCGGTACGGCTACAAGGTCTACGCTTCCGCCGGCACGCTGGACGCTTTAGTGGAGATGCAGGCCTTGGGCGAAAACGCGGAATTCGAAGTGATTACCGACGACGGGGTGGAAGCCGCGGGGATGTATGTCCTCCCCTTCCATACCTCCCACGACAGCCGGGAAAGCCTGGGCTTTCGCTTACATACCGCCGACGGCCGCACCATGGCTGTCGCCACCGACACCGGATGTATGACCGATTCTGTCCGCGGCGCGCTGGTCGGCTGCGACCTAGTGCTGCTCGAATCCAATCACGATATCCGGATGCTGGAGAACGGGCCGTACCCGTATTACCTCAAACGCCGTATCCTGGGCGCGCGGGGCCATCTGAGCAACGAATGCTGCGCGGCTGAACTCCCCTTTCTCGCGCAAAACGGCACTACCCGCTTCTTCCTCGGCCATTTGAGCAAAGAGAACAATTTCCCCGACCTTGCCTACAATACCGCTTTGGCCGCCCTGCAACAGGCCGGGTTGCGGGAGGGAAAAGATTTTCTCCTCTCCGTTGCCCCCCGCGGCGCGGACGCCGCGGTAATGGTACTGTAAGCAGCTCACGGCCACTTCACCTCCCGGGCAGAAACACAGGGGACAACGGAGCGACCTGACGGACAGCTTTCTGAGATATTGGCCAATTCCATTTAAAAAACGGAGGAAACGCTTTCAGCGTTTCCTCCGTTTTTTAAAAAGCCTTCTGTTTTAGAAACCACTTCCACACAGGACTTATTCCATTCCGTCCGCAGCCTCCTGCGCTGCCTTGGACGCCGCGCGCACCCGGCGGGCGAGTTCCAGCTGGCTGTTCAGTTCGTCGTTTTTCCGCATATCCTTAAAGGCGTACTGCCCTTCGCTGTTTTCCACCCGGGCGTTGACGGTGTCCTCCGTCGTTAGACGGATCACCTCTTCCACCCGTTCCCGGATACGATCCTCCTCTACCGGAAAAACCAGTTCCACCCGGCGGTCGAGGTTGCGGGGCATCCAGTCGGCGCTGCCCAGATACAGCTTCGGGTTCCCGCCGTTTTCAAAGCGGAAAATCCGGCTGTGCTCCAGAAGCTGCCCAACCAGGCTGAGCACCGTGATATTCTCGCTCACCCCGGGCACGCCGGGGGTCAGGCAGCAGATCCCCCGCACCACCAGCGTAATCGGCACGCCAGCCTGGGAGGCTTCGTACAGCTTGACTACCATCGCCGGGTCGGCCAGGGAATTGACCTTGGCGAAAATCCCCGCCGGCAGATCCCGGCGGGCGTTTTCGATCTCCCGGTCGATCATCTCATAAAAGAAGGGGCGCAGCCCGTCCGGCGCGGCGATCAGCCGGTTATACCGTGGCGGGCGGGAATACCCGGTCAACACGTTGAACAGGGAGGACGCGTCCGCGCCGAAGCTTTCCCGGCAGGTGAACATCCCCATATCGGTGTACTGCCGGGCGGTGGAATCGTTGTAGTTGCCGGTGCCCAGATGGACGTACCGGCGAAGGCCGTCCTCTTCCCGGCGGACAACCAGAAGGATCTTGCAGTGGGTTTTCAGCCCCGCCAGGCCGTAGACCACATGGCAACCCGCTTCCTCCAATTTCAGCGCCCAGTGGATGTTGTTCTCCTCGTCAAACCGCGCTTTGAGCTCCACCAGCACGGTCACCTGCTTGCCGTTCTCCGCCGCGCGGATCAACGCCGCGATAATCGGGGAATTGCCGCTGACCCGGTACAGTGTCTGCTTGATGGCAAGCACATCCGGGTCCTCCGCCGCCGTGCGGACAAAATTGACCACCGCGTCAAAGCTTTCATATGGGTGGTGGACAAAGCGGTCCCGCTCCCGAATGGCGGCGAACAGATCGTCCCAGCCCACGAAATCCGCAGCCGGAACCGGCTCGATCGGCGCCAGGCGGAGCGCGTCGTCCAGCGAGCTTAGCTTAAAGCAGAAAGTGAGGTCGAGCGGGCCGGAAACCTCGTAAATATCCGGTTCCCCCACCCGCAGCATATCCACCAGGAATTCCCGCAGCTCCGCGTCGCAGTGGCGGCTGAGTTCCAACCGCACCGGCCGGCCCCGCTTGCGCTTTTTAATGGATTCCTGGATTTCGATCAACAGATCCTCCGCTTCCTCGTCGATCGCCAGATCGCCGTTGCGGGTCACGCGGAATGCCGCCACCGCCTGGATGCGGTGCAGCTCGAACAGATCCCCCAGATGTAGAATCAGGATTTCTTCCAGCGGCAGAAAGGCCCGGTCCCCGTCGCAGGGGAGTTCCACCAACCGCGGCAGGATGGAGGGCACCTGCACCACGGCAAACGCCGTTTCCCACTCCCGCTCCAACCGGACCGCAAGGTTCAGGCTTTTGTTGAGCAGCATGGGGAAGGGACGGCTCCGGTCCACCGCCAGCGGTGTCAGCACCGGGGACAGCACGTCCTCAAAATACGTATCCACAAAGGCTTTCTGCCGCTCGTCCAGTTCCTCCCCTTTGAGCAGGAGGATATGGTGCTGCCGCAGCAGCGGGATCAGCGAACGCTGCAGGCAGTTGTATTGCTTATCGGTAAAGGCATGGATCTTCTCACTCAGCCGTTCCAATTGCTGCTGCGGGGTCAGCCCGGCGGCGTCCGGCTCCTTATACCCGGAGCGTACCTGCTCCCGCACGCCCGCCACCCGAACCATAAAAAACTCGTCCAGGTTGGAGGCGGTGATCCCCAGGAACTTACAGCGTTCCAGCACGGGATTATCCTTCTCATAGGCTTCCTCCAGCACGCGGGCGTTGAAGTCCAGCCAGCTCAGCTCCCGGTTGATAAAATAGGGAACCACGTCCTTGCGCACGGCTGTTTTGTTTTTCATACCGATCCTCCTCTTCCGTTAAAACAGGCGATTCTTGCCGGTAAAAACCGGATGGACGCCGAACACTTCCTCAAAAAACGGCGTGCTTTCTTCCAGCGCCCATTTTTCCAGCAGCATTTCCTCCGTTCCCCGGGCGGTGATGGACAACGTCTTCTCGTCCAGCCGGAGCTTTAGTTCCTCAATCTTCCCGCCATGCGCTTCGTCCAGGGCGTTGGCGAGCATCAGGATCGCCGTCAATTTATCGGTCAGCAGCCGCTGTTTTTCCCCCATCGGCCGAACGGAGCCGGAAAAGCCGTCCTCCCCGCCGAATCCGGCGATTTCCGCCACCAGCGTGGTTTCCTCCTCGTTTAGGCCGTAAAAATAGGACTGGCGGATTAGGTCATAGGTTGCGCCCGTCGTACTTTTCGCGTTGACGTCCTCCCCCACCTCGTGCAGCAGGGCGGCGCATTCCAGCAGGGTGCGCCGTTTGCCGCTAATCCCGTGCAGCTTCTTCAGCTTGTCGAACAGCAACACGGCATACGCGGCCGTTCGCTCGGCATGGGCCATGTCCACATGGCGGGACGCCGCCATTTTCCGGGCACAGGATAGAGCCCCGATTTGCTGGACCGTTTCGAACTCCTTTTTTCGTTGCGGCAGCAAAAGCTGCGCGGCCAGGATATCCAATATATCCACACAAGGAGCGATGATCTCCTCAGCCTTGGTCAAGGACAGGATCTTCCGGTAAATCGCCAGCATGGGCAGAAGCTGCCCGGCCAATTCTTCCGGCAGGGACAATTCCCGCGCCGTGGCCGACGCACCGAGGTCTTTTACCCGGTTGTACAACGCGTCCAGCCGCCCACGGTCCAGCACATACGCCCCATCCCGGCATTCCGCGCCGCATAGCGGAGCGATGGTTTCCAGCTCCCGCCCGGTCAACAGCAGCCGCTTCATCCCCATCCGGCCAAAAAAACGGTTCAGCCGGCGGAAACGCGTCTCCACGTATTCCTCCAGCACTTTATTGAAATGGGTGGTCTGGTCCTCCAGCCCCCGCAAGATCTCCCCCAACTTGAGGAAACCAAGCTGGATGCTGCTGCAGCGCATCACCGCGCCGTCCTCTACCGCAGCCACGCCGATGCTGCCGGTACCGATATAAGCAAACAATCCGCTTTTTTTCATCAGCGGGGAGCGCAGCAGCTCGCTGTACACCAACGCGCTTTCCTCCCCGTCCTCCAGCACACCGACCACCAGGTTGTTTTGGGTCTTGAGCTGGTCAAGCACATACGGCCGGTTGCCGGCTTCCCTCAGGGCGGTGGTCGCCACCGCACGGTATTCGGTCACGCCGTATTCCTTCATCACCTGGGAAAAGCCGCGCAGGGCGGCGGTCAATTCCCGTACCGTCTCCGTCCGGATACGGCCTTCCGTAAACACCTCATGTCCCAGCCGGGTGGGATGCTCGAGCATATCCAAAGCCATGACCGCCCCGTTCTTCCCGCATTGGTAAATGCCCATACGGATAAAACTGGATCCGATGTCAATGACGCTGACCACTTTGGAAACGCGTTTCATAGAGGGTCTCCTTCCTACTTTGCGACGGGCTGTCTCCACCGTAGCCCGCCTGCTGTCCCGTTATCGCCGTTTTGTTTTAGAACCTATATACACATTTATTATAACACAAAAATGTAAAGAATGCGTAAAATTTTGGTTTGTTGTGGCTTCTTTATTTTTACCCGCCTTCCCCGACTCTATGATATATCTTTCCCCATACGCGCCGTCATGTATGGAACGTTGTGTTCTTTATCATTTGACCAACCCGTTTATTCTGTGTTTGCCTATTGGGCTTATCCACCCCCTCTCCCTGCGTTACAATAAAGCCGTTCCCCCTGTGCAATATCCGGAAAGAAAGGAAGGGGGGATTCCAGCCGTCACCCATCTCGGCATTACGGCACACGTTCCGAAAAACACAACGCCCGCCTTTCACAAAGTACAGAAACTCGGCGCCTACGGCGTCGTATACGGCATCCGTTACGCTACGGACAACCGGTACGTCGTCTATCCCAACGACGATATCGGCTGCATCTCCAACGGCACCGACAAGCTGTTACAGACAACCGCGGCATGCCGGCGGCGTACGCGCCGCGTTTTCTTTCCTCGATTCCCGTATAGAAGCCCTTTATCCGGACATAACAACCATAAACAGGGAGGAGGGGAAAGGAAAATGCGCGAAAAGCACAACCGAATCGTACGCGCTGTGGTTACGGCAACCGCCTTCCTGCTTTCCGCGGCTCTCCTCGCGCTTGCAGGGCTTATGCTCTATTCGATGTGGGTATGGAAAAACGGCCAGGGATTATTTGAAACGGTCCCCTTCCTTGCCTACGGGGGGCTTTGGATCACCGTGACGGCGGTGGCCGTATCCATGGCGGGTTCGGTGGCCGCCTTCGCCCGCACCTGGCAGGCGCAAACCGTCCGTTTCCCTTGGTGGACGCTCATCGGGCTGTTGGCCGCCCTCTGCATGGGAGCAGCCAGCCTGACGGACGCCGCCAGGGTGCTCCATACCCAGCGCCGCCAAACCACTCCCGCCGTTGTCGTATTTCTGCCGGCCGATAGCCGGAAATGCCTTGACAGCGACCGGCAAATCGAGTATGATTGGATACAGTAAATCGCTTAGTCCGCACCGTTTATGCGGATACGGCGGATGCCTTTCACCCGCCGCTGTGGTGGAATCGGCAGACACAAGGGACTTAAATAATTGAGCACCGGAGCGGGAAACCCTCCGCGTGAATCGCGTCAAATTCGGTGGAACTCCCTCAGGGACAATACCGAGCGAAGCCGAAAGTCCGCTTTCGGAACGTGTAGAGACTTGACGGCGCGCGCCTAAGGACACCGTCTATGGCGAAGGGAAAGTCCGGACCACAACGCCCGAACGGGAGGCCATGGCGACATGGAGTGGTATGAAAATCCCTCGATGGCAACATCGTACCGGTTCAAGTCCGGTCAGCGGCACCATATTAAGGAACAATCTTTAATACAAAAACAGCCTTCCAAATCGGAGGGCT
>CAMMRL010000044.1 GCA_946499275.1 uncultured Clostridia bacterium
ACTACCCGAACACGGGCTTATCCCCCAGATTATGTTTATGTTTTTTCTTTTTTAATTTTTTAACTTTTTCGGCCTAGAAGAGTCCTCTCTTCTGGGTCGTTTTTTGTTATTGCTTTGAAATTATCAATTATTTTAAAATTCGAAATAAAATATATATGATATATAAAAACTAATAAAGCATTGAAAACAACGGTTGGTTGTAGAATAAATCAACCAAATAGAGAGTAAAACAACGTTTGGTCTCTTCCTTGCAGGGCCTATTTAATGGATAATGAGGGTGTGGAGACCGTGGCAACAGGCGCCTTGCCAGTACGGTACTGCCAATAAAGCAAAAACAGTACGACGCCCCCAATAACGAAAATACAACGGCCGCCTTATTCCGGCTTTCTTAAACGAAGGCAATGGAAGTGGGTGGCAGAGAAAGAAGGAAAGACAACTTGGAAAATATGTTAGGGAAAAATATTGCAAAATATCGTAACCAAAAAGGGCTAACACAGGATCAATTGGCCGAACATTTTGGCGTTACGGCGCAAGCGGTCTCCAAATGGGAAACCGGCAACAGTTGCCCCGATGTGTTACTGCTGACCACTATTGCCGATTTTTTTCATATCACAGTGGATGAACTTCTTCGGGGAGAAACAGCGGCAGAAACCCGCCTTGTCCCGGAAGATGAGCGTAAGGATGTCGACAAGATGCTGCTCAAAATCGTGGTTGATTCGGCCAAGGGTGACCGCGTTCGGTTAAACCTTCCGCTTCCACTTGTGAAGCTGGCGCTGGAACTAGGCATGCAGATGCCGGAAGTGAATGGAATAGAAGCGTTGAAAAGCTTAGACCTTAACACAATCCTTCAGATGGTTGATCGGGGAATTATCGGAAAGTTGGTGGAAGTAGAGTCCGCCGAGGGTGATATCGTGGAAATCTCGGTGGAGTGAAGGGAATAAAGGGAAGGCCTATGTATCTGAAAATTGTCAGTGAAAAAAAGCGTCTTTATTTTTTGCTCCCGAATTGCCTGCTGCTGAACCGTGCGACCGCGGCGATTGCCATCCGTGCCCTGCAGAAAAACGCCGCGGTAAAAGAACATGCCCGGTTTCTGCAGGATAAACGGGCTTTCCTCCGCATTTTCCGGGAGCTCAAGAGGGCGAAACGGCTCTTGCGGGGCCGCCCGCTGGTGGATGTCCGTTCGGCGGACGGAGACTGCGTGCAGATCCGCTTATAAGTCTCCGGAAAAAAGAGCCAGAAAAAACAAAAAAGCCCCGCTGTCTGTTTGAGCCGGACCCAACAGGGGACGGCAGACAGCGGGGCTTTTTATGAAGGTATGGAGCTACATCGCTAGATAAAGCAGAGCGAGGATCAGCTCAATCGGGGCGTCGTTTTTCACCAGGAGGACGGCAAGCATCAGTAGGAATAGTTGTTCCCGGTCCTTCCCGAAGTTGGCGAGGATAGACCCACGCCGTGGCGGCGACGGCGGTTCCTCCTGCTTGCAGGGGGGGGGTTCCGGCGAGGCGGGAATATCCATGGGAGCCGGTCCGGGCGGTTCCTCACTGACATATCTCCGGGCGCGTTCCTGCATTTGGCGCACGCGTTCCGCCGCCTCCTGCTGCATCCGCAGCATATTTTCATCCATGGAATTTCCTCCTTTCCGTCGCGGAATAAACCAGGGCAATATGAGACGCGTTTATCCTGGGGGCGGCCCTTTTCCCAAGCTGCCGCCCAGCAAGGGAAGAATTTTCAGCATATGCATGATCTTGATGGTTTCATCCAGCCGCTGCTGTCGTTCATCCTGCAAGTAGGGACGCAGGGCTTTGAGCAACGTTGTGTTTTCGTCGTCGCCTTTCATGTCGGACAGAAGCGGAAGAAAGCGGGCGATGGCGGCCATATCCCCCAAGCCATCCAAGTCCCCGGCGCTGTTGTTCACCGCAGGGGAAGAGACCGGCTCCGGGGCGGGAGGAGAGGGGGCTCCCGACGCTTCCGCCGGCGGGGAACCGCCTTCGCCCCCTCCCTCGCCCATCATAACGCCTAAGGAGGCTGCCGCCTGCTGCAGCTTTTGCATCCCCTCCGGGGAGCTGAGCAGGTCGTTCAGCTTTTTCGCCAGGTCATCCATCGTTTTCACCAGCCTTTCCGGGCAAAAACCGCCGCTATTTCTTCTTTTGGTTCATGAGCTGCTGAATAAGCTGCTGGGCCTGTGGGGAATTCAGAAGCTCCTGCATTTTGGCTTGGTCCCCGGCAAGGGCGGCAAACTGGGCCGCTTTGTCCGAAGGAAGCTTCGAAGCGATGGAATCGGTACCACCGGCCTGTACGGTTTTGGCGAGTTGTTCCGGGGTAGTGCCTAGGCGCTTGCTCGCGTATTGCAGAAGGGCGTTGAGCTGGTCGGGAGTTATCGAACGATCGTTCATAGTAAAACGCAACCTTTCTTTCATTTCAGGGTGGCTGTTGACGAATGTGGTACAATGGCGTTAGTACCGGCAGAAGACGCACCCCGCTCAAGGGGGGACACGCTCTGTCGGGATTTTCCCGATTACAATGCATTTTATGTGGGAAACCGGACAAATATGAAACGGAAAAAGCCGATCAGGCCGAATGGAGAGGGAAAGTGATGACGCGGATACTGGTGGTATCGGATACACACGGCGACGAACGGGCGCTCTGGCAGGCGCTGGAGGAACAGCCGGATGCGAGGACGGTCATCCATCTGGGAGACGGCGCAAGGGAGACGGAAACAATGGCGGAACTTTGCAAAGACCGCCGCTTTTACATCGTACGGGGTAACAACGACTGGGGAGGGGCTTACCGGCAGCTTCCGGAAACCGCGTTGGAGATTGTGGCGGGTAAACGGATTTTTTTTACCCACGGGCACCGGTACGATGTAAAAATGGGGATTTACCGGGTGGTCTGCGCCGCGAGGGAACGGCAGGCGGATGTCTTGCTGTTCGGGCATACCCATCAGCCGCTGGTGGATTATGAGGAGGGGCTGCATATCCTGAATCCAGGCAGTCTGGCCTACGGCCGCCCAACCTATGGGCTGCTGGATATCACGGATGCGGGGATCGTCCCGCATACCGTGTCCTTACGCTCATGAGCGGGGGCTTGCGCGGCCTGACCGCGCGGACGTTCGGGCGTACCAGCCTGTATCTGCCCGAGGTGGATTCGACCAACCGGTATCTCAAGGAACGGGGAGCGGATCTGCCGAACGGCGCCGTATGCTATACCGGCCGCCAGATCGCAGGTCGCGGTCGCCTTGGCCGGGGCTGGACGGCGCCGGACGGGGAAGCCCTTGCCCTATCCCTGCTGGTGAAACCCGCGACGCATACCGCCCTGCTGGCGCCGCTCTGCGGGCTGGCGGCGGCTAAGGCCCTTTCCGCGCTCGGAGGGCGGGATTTTTCCATCAAGTGGCCCAATGACATTCTATGCAGCGGCCGGAAGGTTTGCGGCATCCTTTGCGAAACCTGCTGGCCGGACGCCGAGGGGTTTGCGGTTGCCGGGGTTGGTGTCAACTTACGGCAGACGGAAGGCTGGTTCCAGCAGGCGGGGCTGCCCCACGCCGCGTCGGTGGCGATGCTGACGGGACGAATCCTTTCCCTTGAGGAAACCGCCGCCGTGTTCCTCAACGAGCTGGAACCGCTGTGGGAACGCCTGCAGCGGGACGGCTTCGCACCCCTGCGGGCGGAATACGAGACGCACTGCGCCACCGTAGGCCGCGAGGTAAGGGTGTTGAACCCGGACGGCACCCTCCGGATGGAAGGGAGGGCAGTCGGCGTGGCGGAAGACGGGAATTTGATTGTATCTACCGGCGGCACCCGTGTCCGTGTCAATGCGGGTGAAGTGTCCGTGCGTGGAATAGCGGGGTATTTTGACGTATAGTAAAAAATAGGGAAAATACCTTATCAAAAAAGGACGCCCACCACACCAAAGGAGAGACCCCGCCCTTTATATACTCCGCCGTTCCATCCTATGGCGATGGGGGCGGGGCGGTCCCTTTCTTTTTTGTTTGATTATCAAATTAATAACGGAAAAGGCTTCCTTTTCCGCTGGGGATACGGTATAATGAAAACAATATCGGAGCCGCATTGCCCGGGAAATGGAACGGCGGCGGTTCTGCCCGGCGGAGTCCTTCGCCGCATTCGCCGGATTTGATTTTTGTCAGGAAAGGAAGGATGGACTTCATGGCAACTTTGCAGATCGATCCGAAGGTACAGCAGTGGGTCGACGGATACGCCCGTTGGTTTGACGACGGCCGCACGCTGGAAAAAGGAAAGATGACCAAGGAATTGTATCCGTATACGGCCATGTTTTCCCCCATCACGATTAACCATACCACGGTGAAAAATCGCCTGGTCATGGCCCCGATGGGGAACATCAGCATGTGTGAGGAAACCGGCCGCCCCAACGATAAGATGATCCAGTATTTTATCGAGCGGGCAAAGGGCGGCGTGGGGCTGATCACTTCCGGCCTGGTCCCGGTCAGCTTCGGCATCGACAACTCGATCATCGAGCTGGATAAGCTGTCCTATTTCCCGCGGATTGACCGTTCCCGCACCGTGTTCGCCGCTTGGCGGGACCTCGCGGCAGGCATCCATTCCTACGGCGCGAAATTTTTTATCCAGCTTACCCCCGGCTTGGGGCGGGTGGGGAATCCGCAATGTTTGGTGAATTCCCTGAAATTCCCAGTTTCCGCATCGATGAATCCCAACTTCTACATGGCGCAGGTGCCTTGCCTGCCGCTATCGGGGCATAAACTGAAAAAAATTATCAAAAATGCCGGGCAGGCGGCGGCCGACGCGCACGCGGCAAATATCGACGGCGTGTATCTCCACGGTCACGAGGGCTACCTGCTCGAACAGCTCACCAACCCGGCCTTCAACCGCCGGAAGCTGGGGCATTTCGCCGACTGGCAGGCCTTCGGTGTGGATATGGTGAAGGAGATCCGCCGCCGGGTGGGCGACCGGTTCCCGATCATGTACCGGATTGACCTGTCCCTCGCTCTCAACGAAACCTACGGTGACCGGATGGACAGCAAGGACCTGCGCAAGTTCAAAAACGGCCGTACGGTGGAGATGACCCTCCAGTATATGCGGGCGCTGGTGGAAGCGGGCGTCGATATGTTCGACGTGGATCTCGGCTGCTACGACAACTGGTGGCTTCCCCATCCGCCCGGGTCAATGCCGCCCGGCTGCTTCCTGGACGTGGCGAAGACTGCGAAGGAATACTTCCGGAAGAACCATATCCAAAGCAACGCGGGCATGGAAATCCCGGTGGTGGCGGTCGGCAAGCTCGGGTATCCCGACCTGGCGGAATCCGCCCTGCGGGACGGGTGCTGCGATATGGTGATGCTGGGCCGTCCGCTCCTGGCCGACCCCCAGTGGCCGAACAAAGCTTACGCCGGCCGGGTGGAGGATATCCTGCCCTGCATCGGTTGCCAGGAGGGCTGCCTTAACGAATTCGTGGAGGGCGGGCATCCCCAGTGCGCGGTCAATCCCCGCACCGCGTTTGAGGACGTCTATCCCGCCGTCCCGCCCAAAGCGGTATGTCCCAAGCGGGTCGCCGTGGTGGGGGCGGGCCCGGCCGGCGTGATGCTGGCCGTCACGGCCGCCCGGCGCGGCCACACCGTCACCCTGTTTGAGAAGGGCGGGCAGGTCGGCGGCCGGCTGGTCCGCGGCGGCGTACCGAAAATCAAGTACGAAATCCAGAATTACCGCCGCTGGCTGGAGCATGAGGTGGAATCCGCGGTGCGGGAGAACGGGCTGGAATTCCGCCCGAATACCTCCGTGGATGCGGAAAGCCTGAAGGAAGCCGGATTCGACGCGGTGGTCTTCGCCATCGGTTCGGCGGACAGCACGCTCCCCCTGCCGGGCGCGGAACAGGCGCCCATCGTGCAGGCCACCGAGCTCTTGGTGAAGCCGGAACTGCTGGGCGATGCGAAAAATGTCGTGGTGGTAGGAGCCGGCGTGGTGGGGTGCGAAACCGCCCACTGGCTCAAATACGAACATAACCGCGAGGTCACGGTGGTGGAGATGACCCCCTTTATCATGAATAAGGTCTGCACCGCCAACCGCGGCTACCTGATCCATCACCTGTGCGCCGCGGGGGTAAAGCTGCTCAACTGCACCCGGGTAACCGGCTTTGAAAAGGGAGGGGTAAAGGTGATGCGCAACGTATCCCCCACCGTCCCGGATCCGACGATCACCTGGCATCCCATTCTGCCGGAAAACGTGGAGAACCCGCTGGCCCCCAAGCTGAAAGTGGAGGAAAAACCGGAAACCCTCCCGGCCGACCTGGTGGTGATCGCCGCCGGCGGGCGGCCGGACGAGGCGGCCTTCTTCGAAGCACAGCGCCTGCATGTGGCGGATGAGATTTACAACATTGGCGACAGCTTCCACGTCGGCAAGGTGCATGAAGCGGTGCGCTCGGCCTACGCGCTGGCGCTCAGCCTGTAAGCGGGCGGAAAGGAGAAAACGGCATGGATACCAAAAACGGCGGGTATACCCCCGCCATGGCCCTCACGCCGGAGGAACAGGACATCCTGAACGGCAGCCAGGGCGAAGTGATGGCAAAGATCCTGAAAACCCTCGCCATGTACGGCGACACTTTCGGCGCCGACAAATTCATCCCGATCGAAGGCCCGGGGCATCTGGTGACCTCTTTCGGCATTTCGGTGATGAGCGCTACCTTTGATTTGATGGACGAACTGATCAACGCCGGCGTGAAGGCGCAGCAGCCCTTCACGGTGGATCCGCGCCCGCTGGATTACGACAATGTTCCTTGCAACCTGCTGCAGAAAATCGTGTTCAACGTCATGTACTCCAAGCAGGCGCCCTATGAGGAACAGCTGAAGAAAATGGGGCTGAAGGACAGCAACGCCTTCACCTGCACCTGTTACATGGATGAAGTGGGCAACACCCCGAAGAAGGGGGACGTCCTGAGCTGGTCGGAATCCTCCGCCGTGGTGTACGCCAATTCGGTGCTGGGGGCGCGTTGTAACCGCAATTCCGCGTTTATGGATATTTTCGGCGCCATCCTCGGCAAAGTGCCGAATTTTGACCTGACCACCGACGAAGGCCGGCGGGCCAAATGGGTTATCGAGGTGAAAACCAGCAAAAAGCCGGAAGCGCAGGTGCTCGGCTCGGCCATCGGCCTTAAGGTGATGGAGGATGTACCGTATATCCGGGGGCTGACCAAGTTCCTCGGCACCGAGCTGAACAGTGAGACGAAAGCCTACTGCAAAGATATGGGCGCGGCCAGCGCGAGCAATGGCGCGGTCGGCCTGTACCATATCGAGGGGCTGACCCCCGAAGCGGTGGAGCTGGGCGATTCCCTGATCCGGGAAGACGCGCAGGTCTACGTCATCGACGACGCGGAGCTGGAGCGGGTGAAGAAAAGCTACCCGGTCATTTGGAAGAACCCGGACGCAAAGCCGAAGCTCTGCTTTATCGGATGTCCCCACCTGTCCATCGGGCAGCTGAAGGAGTGGACGGTGCGGCTGGAAAACGCGCTGAAGGCTTCCGGGGTCTCCAAGGTAAAGATCAAGACGGTGTTGACCGCGGCCCCCGACGTGCTGGAAGCGTTTAAAAAGACGCCGGAATATCCCCGCCTGCTGGCGACCGGCGCGCGGCTTTCCTATATATGCCCGCTGATGTATATGAACAACCCGATGTGCAAGGGTATGCCGGTGATTACCAATTCCAACAAGCTGCGGACTTACACGTCCGCCCGGTATTACACCGACGACGAGATCGCCGCGCGGGTTGCGGGGAAGGAGACGGCGAAATGAAAAAGATATTCCAAGGCCGGCCGGTTGTGCCGGGGGCGGTGACCGCCCCGGCTGTGGTATCCCACGGCGGGTTCAACACCCTCGCCAGCTTCCAGAAAAGCCTGCTGGCAAAAAAGACCGAAGCGGTCTGCGGGGATCAGAACAACCCTGACCTGTACAATAAGGTGATGTCGGGCAAGGCGCTCTGCCTGCCGAAAACCATCGGTTCCACCACCGGCGGGCTGGTGATCCATACCGCTGCGGCGATGGGAGCCGCCCCCGCCGCCATGCTCTTTTCCGAACCGATCGATTCCCTGGCCGCCGCCGGGGCGATCCTGGCCGCCGTGTGGACGCCCAACAGCATCCCGGCCGTGGATAATCTAGGGAAGGAATTTCTCGACTATGTCAAGGACGGCATGACGGTGGAGGTTGCCGCCGACGGGACGGTAACCGTGTCGGACGGGAACGCTTAAAACGAATAACAAGAGGGCTGCCGTCGAAAGGCAGCCCTCTTTATTTATATCCTTACAGGAATAAAGTGCAAGAGTACAGCGCCTTGTGTCAAGGGGCCCCAACCTATCCTACCGGGAATCCCGGATTTGTGGGCCAATTCGCGTTTTCCCTGAGGATGCCGTTCTCCTTATTCAGCCCGCGTCCAGCATCAGGCGAATCCGGTTGGCCGCGCGATGGGCGAGGCTCAGGAAAGCTTCCGCCTCCAGGCGGTTTTCGTAAAACTCCCACGCCTGTACCTCCAGCGTCAGCGGGCCGTCGTAAGCGGCGCTGCGTAGCCGGTCGATCACGCCTGTCCAATCGACCACGCCGTCAAATGGCAGGATATGCTGATCCTCTTTTCCGTTATTGTCGTGTAGGTGGACTGCCCGCACGCGCCCTGTATAACGGGAGGGAAGCCGGTTTCCCTCCGGTAGGTATTCGACCGGAGGGAATTCCACCTGGGCATGTCCGCTGTCGTAGCACAACGCCGCATCCGGCAGGGCGTCCAGCGTCCTGCGTAGATAATCCGGCTGGCGCAGGTTTTCCAATGCCAGCGTTACGCCCGCCTGCCGCGCTCCGTCCACCGCACGGCGAAGGCGGGTCACCCCGCGTGGGTGCCAGCGTGGCGGAGTCTCCCCATCCGAAATATGGATCACCAAAGTATCCACGCCGGTTTGCCCGCATCCTTCGGCGCAGCGGAGCAGATCGTCGATATACCGGTCGCCCTCCGGTCCGGGAAGCCACAGGCTGTTGCAACCGTCGAAGGGGGCATGTGCGTTTTCCACCCCCAATCCCATATCCCGCGCCAAACCCGGCTGCTGGAGGAGAGGGACATCCCCTTCCATCTCACTCCACCAGAGCATCACGCCGTCAAAACCGGCAGCTTTAATTTTTTCTAGCGACTGCCGAACTGGAAGTTCATAACCAAACCAGGCAAAAATTCCAAGTGGACGCATAGGATTTCCCTCCTTTACGAAATAGAAGCGGCAACACCGTTCATACTTGTCCCTGCGATAGCATAGGATGATAAGGGGCAAAACGGGGAAACATTACGGGGGTAACAGCGCCTGCCCTGTAATCCCGGCGATCCGAAAAAGGGGGCCTTATCCGTTTATCCATCTTCAATTATTTATTCGCTGGAAATATCTTTCACCGCCACAGCCGGTGGAATCCCTTATATTTAAGGCAAGTATATCTTTATACTAACATATTCTTAAGGAAAATACAATTGGGCAGTACCTGGACAATCTTGGTTTCCGGAGATATAATGAAAACATCTAGCCATTTCTGCGGCGGTACAGCCGCAAATATATCCGAAAGGATCGGAACGATATGCCTTTGTATTCATTGACCTGCCGCTGCTGCGGGTATTCGTTTGAAAAACAAGCCTCCATCCGGGAGCGGGGCGAGAAGGCCATTCCCTGCCCTGAATGCGGCGGAACGGATTTGGACGCGGACTATTCCTCCGGAAAGAGCGCCGCATTGAAAAAGGAGACGGTGAAAGCAAGCGCCTGCCCGCATTCCGCAGACTGCGGCTGCTGTGGCTGCCGGGGAGGGAATCGATGACCAGATGCTCCTTACAAAAGGGGAAATTTTCCCGGACGGCGGCGCTGTTTCTTGGCGCGCTGTTTTTCTTGTTGCCGTTGGCCGGCTGTAAAAAGGATTCGCCAATTGGGAAAAATTTTCGGTTCCCCCTGTCGGCGGAGCCTCGCCAGATCGACCCCCAGGTGTCTACCGACGCCGCGTCGGTCACCATGGTGGCCGCGCTGTTCGAAGGGCTGGCCCGCTTGGACGAAGAGGGGAACGCCGTGCCCGGTGCGGCGGATTGGACAGTGTCGGAAGATGGAAAAACGTATACCTTCACCCTGCGGGATTCGCAGTGGAGCGACGGCACGCCGGTGACGGCCCAGGATTTCCTGTTCGGGATTCAGCGGGCGGTGCTGCCCAGCACCAAATCATCCCTGGCCGAACAACTTTTCATTATCCAGGGGGCGAAAGAGGTCAACGAGGGCGCCGCCGATCCGTCCGCTTTGGGGGTTTCCGCGCCGGATTCCAAAACGTTGGTGATTACCCTGACGGAACCCGATCCGGATTTCCCGGAAAAAACAGCTTCCACCCCCTATATGCCCTGCAAGGAGTCCTTTTTTGAGGGGACAGGCGGCCGTTATGGGCTGGAAGAGGAATATATCCTGTCCAACGGGCCGTTCCTGCTCAAGCGATGGAACCACAATGAAAGCCTGCTTCTTAATAAACACGAAGGCTATCACGATGCGCAGGAGGTGTATCCCGCCGCGGTACGGTACATGATCGGCAGCGTTACCGACCCGGTGGGGCAGATGACCGAAGGGCTTCTGGACGCGGCGCCGATCCCGGCCGATTCGCTGGATGCCGCCCGTGAGGCGGGGCTGACGCTGGTGGCGATGGACGACACCATCCAGTATCTATGGATGAACGCCGGTAACGGAGCGCTCCAAAGTGCTTCCATCCGCCGGGCGCTGCGGGACGCCGTGGAATGGGAAACCCTGCGCGAACAGATGGACGATTCGGTCCTCCCGGCGCAGGGGTACGCCGCCCCGGCTGCCGTTTTGTCTGCCGGGGAGACCTACCGCACCGACGAAAACAGCCTGACGGCGCAGACCGACGCGAAGGCGGCCTCCAAAGAATTGTCCGCCGGGCTGGAGGAAACCGGGCTGGGCAAAATGCCCAAGCTCACGCTGCTGTGCGCGGACGACGAGTACAGCATCAACCTCGCCCGGTATATCCTACAGTCCTGGCAGAAAAATCTTTCGCTCTATTTTGAACTGGAGGCCATGCCCGCATCCGAGCTCGAGACCCGGGTGAAGGTGGGGAACTATCAGCTTGCGGTGTATTCCAGCACCGCGCCGGGATCATCGGCCCTGGAGGCTTTCGGCGCTTTCGCCACCGACGCGGTCGGCAATTATGCCCGCCTGTCCAACGAGGAGGTTGACCGGGTGGTGTCCGATGCCTTGTTGGGGGCAAATGGGCGGGAGGAAATGGAGAAGTTGGAGATGTTGCTTTGGGAGCTTTGCCCGGCGGTACCGCTGAGCTTTGAAAAACGGTATATCGGCATTCCCGCAAACGACAGCGGGATTATCGTCCGGCCGTACGGCGGGGGCGCATTTGGCGCGCCGTATGATTTCCGTCAGGCGCAGAAGTGGGAGGAGTAAGAGCAAAAAATACCGCGCGGATTCTTATAAAAGAGCCTTGCTGCCCGGATAGGCGCTCCCCTTTCCAAAACGGATAAGCCACGTCCAATCATAATACAGAACCTGCCTTATCGACGCAATGAACGATAAGGCAGGTTTTTTTGTTACCGAACTGGACAGGAATGTATCCTATTTCTAAGGATACGCATTTTCTTTCCCAAAAGGAAGCATGATCCCAGTATTTTAGGGTATTCTAGTATCCATCGTATTCATTTGGAGGGAAAGAAAATGGATGAAAATAACATCGTACAGTATCGCCGGCATCTGGTTGAGGAGGAAAAAAGTGCAGCTACTGTCCAAAAGTACCTGCACGATATCCGTGTGTTTTTTGAGTATATCGGTACGCAGCCGATCAGCAAGGAAAACACAATCGCCTACAAAGAATATCTCTGCGAAAAGCTGGCGGCGGTCAGCGTCAATTCCATGCTCGCAGCGCTGAATCATTACTTACGCTTTCTGGGGCGCCTGGACTGCTGCGTTAAGCCGCTGAAAATCCAGCGCCGTATTTTCTGTGACGAGGAGAAGGAGCTCACTCGGACGGAATACCTACGCCTGCTTCAAGCGGCAAAAAACCAAAAAAATCAGCGCCTGTCGTTGGTCATACAAACGATTTGCGGAACCGGCATCCGCGTTAGCGAATTGCGGTTTATCACCGTGGAGGCCGTCCAGGCGGGCAAGGCGGTGGTCAGCTGCAAAAATAAAACGCGGGTTATTTTCATACCCGCGCCCCTACAGAAGCTGTTGACCGCTTATTATAAAAATTCCGGCCTAAAGGACGGCACCATCTTCCTCAGTAAAAATGGCAAACCGCTGGACCGGAGCAATATCTGGCGGGAAATGAAATCCCTGTGCGCGCAAGCCGGCGTGTCGCCGCATAAGGTGTTTCCCCATAACCTACGCCACCTGTTCGCCCGGTCCTTTTACGCCATAGACCGGGATATTGTCCGTCTGGCGGATTTGCTGGGACACAGCAGCATTAACACTACCCGCATCTATGTGATGGAAACCGGCCGCGAACATGTCCGGCAGATCGCACGGATGCAACTGATAGTCACATAATGTAGATTATGTGACCAGTATCATATCGGTTCCACCACATAATGTAGATTATGTGGTGAAAGAACTCCCCATTTACATAGGATAGCAAATAAGGCGTTTCTTTTCAATAGCTATATCGGGGAAAAATTATAAATTTTACAGAATTTACCGGATGGTAAGACCCCAAAAAAGAAAACTGGCATGCAAAATAAGCTGGAAATGAACAATGTTCATTCTACCGGCTTATTTGTCAACCCAGTTTTTCATAATTATCCATTAACTGAGAAATCCTATTTTCTATCCTCAGATTTTAAACCACATAATCTACATTATGTGGTAAGAGCCCTCCTCAAAATTCTATTTGAAAACTGGAGGAGGTTTTATGTTGATTCGAAAAAGAATCGCGGCGGTGCTGCTGTCACTAAGCGTTTTGTGCAGCTCGGTTGCCGCGAACGAGCTGCTAGCAGCGGCCGATAGTCCCGCTGTGGAACCCGTTTATGTATCCGAGGACGGGACAGGCGACGGAAGCAGCATCGATTCGCCGAAAGATTTCAACGAGGCGATGACGGCCGCTGCGGACGGCGATGTATTTTCCATCGTCGGCACGGTCAACCTGCCGTTGGCGTGGGAGAGCCCGGAGGCCGACGTGACCATTACCGGGCAGGGCGCCGGCCAATCCGTTTTGATGATGCGGCCGGGAGGCACCGGGACCGGTGATAAGGCGAGCATCCTGCTGCAGGGAGGCCTGACCCTGGACAACCTCACCTTGGATGTGAAAAGGGAAGGCAAATACGGGAATCTCTATGTCATCGCGGCAAACGGGCATCCCCTGGTGTTCCAGAGCGGGCTGCGCACGTCGGATGATACCTCCACCTACAGCGGACGCATTTACGGCGGCGGCTACCAGGAGGACATCACCGGCGACACACACATCGAAAACCACGGCACCCTGCTGGTGACCGATATCTATGGCGGCGGCCTGAGCGCCGATGTGACAGGGAATACCTATATTAAGCACACCGGTTATGTACAGGCAATCTACGGCGGCGGCGGATCGGCGTACGGGTGTGACGGAGCCTATGTTTCGGGAAATACGACGATTGAAGTGATCGGCGGCGGTCTCAGCGGCCGGAAACAGTCCATTTACGGCGGCGGCAGCAGCTCGTCGGGCGGCGACACCAATGTCGGCGGCAATGTGACCATCACCGTGGACAGCGCCGCCCTTGGCGGAAAGCAGTTTGACCCCAAAATCCATGGCGCGGGCTTGGCTTCCTCCTCCGGCGAAGCCAACGTGGCCGGCAATGTATCCATTACGGTGAAAAATACAAACATGGCGGGAAACAATGCGTCGGTTTACGGTGGCGGCACGGGTTATTTTTCCACCAGCCGGGACCCGAAAACCGCCAACGTGGGCGGCAACGTGACCATTCTTTATGAAAAAAACAACTATGGTTATGTATTCGGCGGCGGCGAAGATAATGCCGACATTGCCGGGACGACGCGTATCGCCGTCAAAGATTGCACGGGCTATCCTTCGGTGTATGCCGGGGGCGAGGGAAGCAAAAACCATGCCGTAACCAGTGAAAAGGACGTTACGGTTGAAATTCTAAATACCCGGCTGAAAGCGTATACTCTCGGCCGGTATGCCAAGGTAAACGGCAAGGTGAAAATGATCCTGCTCGGCGGCGGCGCCGACCGGGCGGATACGAATTTCGATTCCAATTTGTATAACTACGACGAAAAGAATACAACCGACAGCGTGGCGGATGCGCTGGTGCGCGTTACCGGCGACAGCACCATCACCCGGATCGTGGGCTTCCCGCAGATCCTCATCCAGGACGGCGGCGTGCTGAACGAGCATACCAAGGTGCTGACCGCTTATGGAAGGGACGAGCCCGTGAAGGTGTTCACCGACATTGGCGATATCCGCATTGAAAAAGGCGGCAAGCTGGATCTGCTTCAGGACAACGAGATTGCCGGCGATTTTGTATCCTCCGGCAATCTGACCACGGTTTCCGGCGAGAAACTGATTGTGGACGGTACGGTTTCCAGTACAAAGGACGCTTCCTATACTTCCAGCGACTTCGAAAAATCCTATCAGTCCAAAGTGGCATTCCTGCAGGCGAAGGTGGATTCCGACCCGATCGCGGCGTTTCAGTCCACCGACGGGAACTATTTTGTGGAAAACCGGGCCGGCACCGGCGATATCAAACGGGAATGGTACCTGAACAAAGACGAGGAGCCGGCCATCACGGCGGAGGATAAAACGCTGACAGTGGGCGATAAATTCGACCCGATGGAAGGTGTGAGCGCCGAGGATAAAGAGGACGGCGACCTGACAAAAGCGGTTACAATCCTCGAAAACACGGTGAACACAGCGGTGGCGGGCACCTACCAGGTGACTTATCGCGTGGAGGACACCTACGGCCATGTGGTGACGGAGACAATCCATGTCACGGTGAATCCGAAGCTGGAGCCGCTCAACGCGATCCCGACCATCACAGCGGAGGATAAAACGCTGACGGTGGGGGATAAATTCGACCCGATGGACGGCGTGAGCGCGGTGGATAAAGAAGACGGCGATTTGACAAAAGAGGTCACAATCCTCGAAAACACGGTGAACACAGCGGTGGCGGGCGCCTACCAGGTAACCTACCGGGTGGAGGACAGCCAGGGCGCAGCCGCGGTGAAGACGATTAACGTCACGGTGAATCCGAAGATGGAGCCGCTCAACGCGATCCCGGCCATCACGGCGGAGGATAAGACGCTGACGGTGGGGGATAAATTCGACCCGATGGAAGGTGTGAGCGCCGAGGATAAAGAGGACGGTGACCTGACAAAAGAGGTTACAATCCTCGAAAACACGGTGAACCCGGCGGTGGCGGGCACCTACCAGGTAACCTACCGGGTGGAGGACAGCCAGGGCGCAGCCGCGGTGAAGACGATTAACGTCACGGTAAAGGCGGCGGAAACAAAGCCGACGGAACCGTCCACCCCCACAGAACCTTCCACTCCGACGGAACCGTCTGCTCCGACAGAGCCGGACGATCCCACCCAACCGTCGCAGCCGACGGAGCCGAGCGGAGGAAATCCGCCACCCGTTACCGGGGAAAACACATCGTTGCTGTTGACGGCGGCACTGCTGTTGGCAGTAAGCGGTGGGCTCCTGCTTCTGAGCGGGCTTAGGCGGAAATCAACTAGAAACATCGGACGCAAATAACCCCCCAAAAACCAAAAGAGACAGCCGGAATTCCGGTTGTCTCTTTGTATGTATTTCAGGCGCTACTCCGGAGGGAAACACTTGGTACAGGCACGAGAGTGGCTTTCCGGCGTGAAAAAAGACCCTGCAAGGAAAATCCTTGCAGGGTCTTTTGCTATTCGCTTTGCCTTGGGTTATGCTATCGGGCTTTGCCCAAAAACAAAATCCGGCTTACGCTCTCTCGCTCTTGATCGCAGCCTGCGCAGCGGCGAGACGGGCGATCGGCACGCGGAACGGGGAGCAGGAAACGTAGTTCAGGCCAATGTTGTGGCAGAACTCAACGGACGACGGGTCACCGCCGTGCTCGCCGCAGATGCCCAGCTTGATGTCGGTGCGGGTGGCACGGCCTTTTTCCGCCGCCATCTTCACCAAGGCGCCGACGCCTTCCTGGTCCAGCTTCGCGAACGGATCGAACTCGTAGATCTTGTTGTCATAGTACGCATCCAGGAACTTGCCTGCGTCGTCACGGCTGAAGCCGAAGGTCATCTGGGTCAGGTCGTTGGTGCCGAAGGAGAAGAACTCGGCTTCGGTCGCGATCTGATCCGCGGTGACGGCGGCACGCGGGATTTCGATCATGGTGCCCACATGATATTCCATCTTCACGCCGGCATCCGCGATCAGCTTGTCGGCGGTGCGGGTCACGATGTCCTTGACGAACTTCAGCTCTTTGACTTCGCCGACCAGCGGGATCATGATTTCCGGAACGATATTCCAATCCGGATGCTTCTTGTTCACGTTGATCGCCGCGGAGATAACGGCTGTGGTCTGCATCTCGGCGATTTCCGGATAGGAGACCGCCAGGCGGCAGCCGCGGTGGCCCATCATCGGGTTAAACTCGTGCAGGGACGCGATGACCTGCTTGAGTTCGTCCACCGTAATGTTCAACTCATCGGCGATTTCCGCGATATCCTCTTCCTTGGTGGGGAGGAACTCATGCAGCGGCGGGTCGAGGTAACGCACGGTCATCGGACGGCCTTCCAGCACTTCGTACATCGCTTCAAAGTCGCCCTGCTGGTACGGCAGCAGCTTCGCCAGCGCCTTCTTGCGGGATTCCACATCCTTCGCCACAATCATTTCGCGCATCGCCTTGATGCGGGAACCTTCGAAGAACATGTGCTCGGTACGGCACAGGCCGATGCCTTCCGCGCCGAACTTTACGGCCTGCGCCGCATCGCGGGGGTTATCCGCATTGGTGCGGACCATCAGCTTGCGCGCCGCGTCGGCCCACCCCATATACCGGCCAAAATCGCCGGAAATGGAAGCTTCCACAGTCGGGACCGCTTCGCCGTAGATGTTGCCGGTCGAGCCGTCCAGGGAGATGTAGTCGCCTTCCTTGATGGTCTTGCCGCCGAGGGTGAAGCACTTGTTCTCCTCGTCGATCTTGATTTCGCCACAGCCGGAGACGCAGCAGGTGCCCATGCCGCGCGCCACAACCGCCGCATGGGAGGTCATACCGCCGCGTACGGTCAGGATGCCCTGGGACACGTCCATGCCCTCGATGTCTTCCGGGGAGGTCTCCAGGCGGGTCAGGATAACCTTTTCGCCGCGGTCGGCCCACTCTTTGGCGTCGGCGGCGGTGAACACCACGCGGCCGCAGGCGGCGCCGGGGGAAGCCGGCAGGCCCTTGCCGATCGGGGAGGCCTTCTTCAGCGCGTCCACGTCGAACTGCGGGTGCAGCAGGGAGTCGAGCTGCTTGGGCTCCACGCGCATAACCGCTTCCTTCTCGTCGATCATGCCTTCGTCCACCAGGTCGACGGCGATCTTCAGGGCAGCGGCGGCGGTACGCTTGCCGTTGCGGGTCTGGAGCATGAAGAGCTTACCGTCCTCGATGGTGAACTCCATGTCCTGCATATCCTTATAGTGTTTCTCCAGGCGGTCCGCCACTTCGACGAACTGCTTGTACACTTCGGGCATATCCTTTTCCAGCGTCGCGATCGGCGAGGGGGTGCGGATACCGGCCACCACGTCTTCGCCCTGGGCGTTGATCAGGTATTCGCCGAACAGCTTGTTTTCGCCGGTGGCGGCGTTGCGGGTGAAGGCAACGCCGGTGCCGGAATTGGGGCCGGTGTTGCCGAACACCATCATCTGCACGTTGACGGCGGTACCCCAGCTGTAGGGGATGTCGTTCATACGGCGATAGTAGTTGGCGCGCGGGTTATCCCAGGAGCGGAACACGGCCTTGACCGCTTCCATCAGCTGCACCTTCGGATCGGTCGGGAAATCCTCGCCCTTCTGCTCTTTGTAGTACACCTTGAACTTCTCGGCCATTTCCTTCATATCTTCGGCGGAGAATTCGGTGTCCAGCTTAATGCCGCGGGCTTCCTTCATCTCGTCGATGATCTTTTCGAAATCCTTCTTCGACAGTTCCATCACCACGTCGGAGAACATCTGGATAAAACGGCGGTAGGAGTCATAAGCAAAGCGAGGGTTCTGGGTTTTTTTAGCCAGGCCCTCCACCACGGTTTCGTTCAGGCCGAGGTTCAGGATGGTGTCCATCATGCCGGGCATGGAAGCGCGCGCGCCCGAACGGACCGAAACGAGCAGCGGGTTGGACGCATCGCCGAATTTTTTGCCGGCCTTTTCTTCCAGCTTCGCCAGGGCATCGTAAATCTGGCCCTGGATCTCTTCGCTGATCTGGCGGCCGTCTTCGTAGTACTGGGTGCAGGCTTCGGTGGAAACGGTGAAGCCGTACGGAACCGGCATGCCCAGATTGGTCATCTCGGCCAGGTTGGCACCTTTACCGCCGAGGAGCTCGCGCATTTTGCCGTTGCCCTCGCTGAAAAGGTACACATACTTGTGACTCATTTGCAATCTACCTCCTAATAATGTTGGCTACTTCTGCAATCCCACGTAATCGATTGCCTGATCTGCACACTTTCGCAGAATCATCTTATATTATAGCAAACATTCCCTTGGTTTTCCACCAAAACATGCAAAAACAGCGAGAAATTTACCCTTTATACAGAAGATGCCTTACAGGAAAAGGATTTGTCTGGCATTTCTTTGCAAAAGCCCTTGCAAAGCGGGAAAAACTTTGACATAATAAGATATAAGGAGAAATAACACCCGTTTTAAAAAACGCGAAAATAGGGGATTTTCCCCCTGCAGACTATGGAGAAAAACGGAGAGGGCGCACTGGATAAAATGGTGGACGGGCCCCACTCTCGCCGGCTGATCAGGGAGGCTATCGGATGAATTTTCACGGCAAGGATATCAAAATTTTTTCCGCCAATTCCAACCCTCTGTTAGCGCGGCGGATCGCGGAACGGCTGGGGCTTCCTCTCGGGCGTTCGGAGGTGAAAACCTTCAGCGACGGGGAGATCGCGGTATCGATCAACGAATCGGTGCGCGGGTCCGACGTGTTTGTGGTGCAGTCCACCTGCGCGCCGGTCAACGACCACCTGATGGAATTGCTGATTATGATGGACGCCTTCAAGCGGGCGTCCGCGGCCCGCATCACGGCGGTGATCCCCTATTTTGGTTATGCGCGGCAGGACCGCAAGGCCAAGGCGCGCGACCCAATTTCCGCCAAGCTGGTGGCCGACCTGCTCACCGCGGCCGGCGCGGACCGGGTGCTGACGATGGACCTCCATGCCCCGCAGATCCAGGGCTTTTTCAACATCCCGGTGGACCATCTGGTGGGCGCGCCGATCCTGGCAAACTACTTCCGGGAATTCATTGTCGCCAACGGGGGAAGCGAACGCTTTGTGGTGGTGTCGCCCGATCTCGGGTCGGTGACCAGGGCAAGGAACTTCGCCGCCCGGCTGGACTGCCCGATCGCGATTGTGGACAAGCGCCGCCCGCGCGCGAATGTGTGCGAAGTGATGAACATCATCGGCGAGGTCGCGGGCAAAACGGTGCTGCTGCTGGACGATATGATCGATACGGCGGGCACGCTGTGCAGCGCGGCGGCAGCGGTGATGGAAAACGGCGCGGACCGGGTGTTTGCGGCCGCCACCCATGCGGTGCTCTCCGGGCCGGCGATCGAACGGCTTCGGGAAAGCAGGCTGGAGCGGGTGGTGCTGCTCGACACCATCGCCCTCCCGCCGGAAAAGCAGCTCGACAAATTCACGGTTCTGCCGGTCGCCCCGGTGTTTTCCGAAGCGATCGAGCGGATTTACGAGGACAAGCCGGTTTCCATCATGTTTATTTAGGAAGCGCGGCGCATGAACAGCCGGCCTTGCTGCGGGGACCTGCGGTGAGACGGCCTGAAACGAACGGTGGGACGGCAGCCGTCCCGCCGCGTTGCTATGTCCGGGCGGTGTCTGCCGGACATGGCGGATACCGACCGAGATTTTACAAACAAAGGAGAAAAGTTATGTTCTTTCGAAAAGCCAAACCCGCCGGGCCGATGGATTTCCTAGTTGTCGGCCTGGGGAATCCCGGGAAGAAATACGAAGGCACCCGGCACAACGCGGGCTTCGCCGCGATGGAAGCGCTCGCGGGCAAGCTGAATGTGAAGGTGAGCAAATCCAAATACAAGGCCCTTACCGCCGAAACCATGATCGGGGAGAAACGGGTGTTGCTGATGATGCCCCAGACCTTCATGAACCTCAGCGGGGAGTCGGTGGTCGAGGCGATGCGGTTTTACAAGCTGAAGCCGGAACAAGTCCTGGTGATGCTGGACGATATCACCCTGCCGGTCGGCACCATCCGCATCCGGCGGAAGGGGAGCGACGGCGGCCAGCGGGGGATGCGGAGCATCATCACCCTGTCGGGCAGCGAGCAGTTCCTCCGCATCAAAATCGGCGTGGGGCAGAAGCCTCGCCCGGATTACGACCTGGCCGCCTGGGTGCTTTCCAAATTCACCGGCGAAGAAGCAGCGAAAATGGTGGACGCGGTGCAGAATGCGGCCGACGCCGCCTGCAAAATCGTGGAAGGCAACCTGGACGGCGCGATGAACGCGTATTCCCGCTGATAAAAGGAGACAACGCGCGCTTTTGCCTGTATTTTCGGCGAAATTTGCGCCGGGACGGATCATATACTCTAGGGTAGACAGGCGGCGGAGCCGCAATGACGATACGGTTTCTGAACACCAGGCCCCGCAGGGGGCTTGAAAGGACGGACAGCATGGGATTCTATGACCGCGGGCTGACGGGTATGCCCGCTTACGCCGCCCTGTGCGCGGATATCCAAGCGGGGAAAATCCCCGCCGCGGTGACCGGCCTGGGGCATATCCATAAGGTGCATTTTCTCTATGCCCTTTGTTCCTCCCTGGGCCGGAAAGCGGTAGTGCTGGCGGCGGACGAGGGGGAAGCCACCCGGCTTTGCGAGGACCTTGCCGCTTTCGGTGCGCATCCGTTGTTCCTGCCGGCGAGGGATCTTTCCCTGCGGCGGGTGGAGTCGACCTCCCGCGAATACGAGCAGATGCGGCTGGGCGCGCTCGCGAAAATGGCGGAGGGGGAGTACGATATCGTCGTGGCCTGCGTGGACGCGGCGGCGCAGTTCACGCTGCCGCCCGCCGTTCTGCAGACCCGGACGCTCCGGCTGCGCGCGGGGCTGTCTCTGCCGGTGAAAAGCCTGCCCGCCGCCCTGACGGCCGCAGGGTATGAGCGCTGCGACCAGATCGAGGGCCCCGGCCAGTTTGCCGTCCGGGGCGGGATTATCGACGTGTACCCCGCTGACTGCCCCTCTCCCCTGCGGATTGAGCTGTGGGGCGACGCGGTGGACACCCTGGCCTATTTCGACCTCCTGTCCCAGCGGCGCACCGAGACGCTGGAGGAGATTTCCATCCCGCCCGCCGCGGAAATCATGTACGACGACCCCGCTGAGCTGGCGGGCCGGATCGAGACTTTGGCCGCGGGGCTCCGAGGGAAAAACGCCGCGGCGGCGAAAGAGAACCTCCTCGCGGATGCGGAGCGCCTGCGCGGGGGTGGGCGTCCCGCGTCCTTCGATAAATATATCCCCCTGATCTACGAAAAGCCCGCCACCCTGTTCGACTATGGGGAAGGGGCGCTCCTTTTTGTTTCGGAGATAACCAAGGTAAAGGAACGGCTGCGCACCTCCCAGTGGCAGCTGCAGGAGGATGTCAAGACCCTGCTGGCCGAAGGCCAGCTCTGCCGGGGGCTCACCGATTACGCGCTGGATGAGCCGGGCGTATTGCTCGAGTTGGAACGCCGGGGCGCTGTCTTGCTGGAAACTTTCGCCCGTTCCGGAAGCGAAATTCGTCTAAACTCTTTGTATAATATTAACGCGCGACAACTTCCTGTTTGGTCCGGTGGCCTGGAACTGCTGGTAGAGGATCTGAGGGATCTGCTGCACCGCGGCATGGCCTGCGTCGTGTTGGCGGGCAGCGAGGAGAAAAACGCCGAGACGCTGGCCGCCGACCTGGCCAAACAGGGGATTCCCGCCCTGTACGCCCCCTCGCCGGAAGCACCGGTGAAAAACCGGGTGCTGGTGGTCCGCGGCGGCCTTTCCGCCGGGATGGAATACCCCGACGCGGGGCTGGCGGTCATCACGCATGGGCGGGTATCGGCCGGAAGGCACCGTCTCAAACGGCCTAAGCGGGACAAGGCGGCGGAAATTCACTCCCTTTCGGAACTGACGCCGGGGGATTACATTGTGCACGCCGCCCACGGCATCGGCATTTACCAGGGGATCCACCAGCTTGACGTGCAGGGTGTGGTGAAGGATTACATCAAGCTGCAGTACGATAAAGGCGATACCCTTTACGTGCCGGTCACCCAGCTCGACCTGGTATCCAAGTATATCGGCACCAAGGACGAGGTGCGGGTCAAGCTCCACCGCCTGGGCGGGCAGGAGTGGCAGAAAACCAAAACCCGGGTGCGGTCGGCGGTCAAGGATATCGCCCGCCAGCTCATCGCGTTGTACGCCCAGCGGATGGCGACCACCGGCTTTGCCTTTGACCCGGACGGCGAATGGCAGTACGATTTTGAGCGCCGGTTTGAGTATGAAGAAACCGACGACCAGCTTCGGTGCGTAGAGGAAATCAAAGCGGACATGGAGCGGGCGGTGCCGATGGATCGTTTGCTGTGCGGGGACGTGGGCTTCGGCAAAACCGAGGTGGCGCTGCGGGCCGCTTTCAAATGCGTGACCCAGGGCAAGCAGTGCGCCGTGCTGGTGCCCACTACCATCCTGGCATTCCAGCATTACAATACGATTTTGAAACGGTTCGACGGGTTCCCCGTCACGGTGGATATGCTCTCCCGCTTCCGCACCGCCAAGCAGCACGAGGAAACCATCCGCAAACTGAGGCGCGGGGAAATCGACATCCTGGTAGGCACCCACCGGATGCTGTCCAAGGATGTGAAATTCAAGGACCTCGGCCTGATGATCGTGGACGAGGAACAGCGCTTCGGCGTGGCGCAGAAAGAGCGGCTCAAGGAACTCAGCCCCAATGTGGATGTGCTCACCCTGTCCGCCACCCCTATCCCCCGCACCCTCAACATGGCGATGAGCGGCATCCGGGACATGTCGGTGATTGAGGAAGCGCCGCAGGACCGCCGCCCGGTACAGACCTATGTGCTCGAACACGACAACGGCATCCTCACCGACGCCATCCGCCGGGAACTGCGGCGGGGCGGGCAGGTGTATTATTTACACAACCGGGTGGAAACCATCGAGCAGTGCGCCGCCGGTATCCAGATGCGGATTCCGGAAGCGCGGGTCGGTTTCGCGCACGGGAAGATGACCGAGGAGCAGCTTTCGGATATCTGGCGCCAGCTTCTGGAACATGAGATCGACGTGCTGGTCTGCACCACGATTATTGAAACCGGGGTGGACGTCCCCAACGCCAATACCCTGATTATTGAAAATGCCGACCGTTTCGGGCTGTCCCAGCTCCACCAGCTTCGGGGGCGGGTGGGCCGATCGGCCCGCCGGGCGTTCGCCTATCTCACCTTTGTGCGGGGGAAGGTGCTCACCGACGTGGCCTCCAAACGGCTGGAGGCGATCCGTGAGTTTACCGAGTTCGGCGCAGGGTTCAAAATCGCGATGCGGGATATGGAAATCCGCGGCGCGGGGAACATCCTGGGTGCGCAGCAGCATGGCCATATGGAGGCGGTGGGTTACGAGATGTACCTCCGCCTGCTGGGCGAGGCGGTGAACGAG
>CAMMRL010000045.1 GCA_946499275.1 uncultured Clostridia bacterium
AATAAAAAATGTGTTTTAAAAAAACACGACTTTAGGGGTAAGATGGGCGTTGCATCCAACAAAAAATCCGCGCCCCCCGGCGGCGCGGGGCGTTTTTGCTGTGGGATAAACAGTATATAGCCTTGTGGGAGGCGTAATACTGGAAAGGAGATAGCGATGTCGAGAATATAAATAGGATACGCAGACAATTAAAGGATTTCTGGCAGGCTTGCCGCCGCCACCGACTGGCCCACCCGGCGGATTTTTTCGTCCGGGAGATGGAGTTCCATCCCTGCGGCGTCCGGATACTCGTCCTTCAGCACGCGGCTGGCCTCGGCGATAATGATGTCCCCGCCTTCGCCCGACATCACGCGGCCGAGCAGGAGGACATGGCCGATATCATAATACGCGGCGTAGTAGGCCAGGGTATGGCCGAGATACACGCCGATGGAATGATAGATATCCTTTGCGCGTTCGTTGCCTTTATCCATTTCCGCCTGTACAACTTTGAGTTTCTCGGCGGGGGAGAGGGACTCGTCCAGAGCGATGCCGGCGCGGGGGGCTAGCTTGATCACGCTGTCCTGTGAGAAATACTTCACGCCACAGCCTCTGTCACCCGACCATTCGTCCACCATTGCGTCGTCCTGCAGATCGACCGGGGCGAAAGCGAGCTCGTTCAGCCAGCCGGTGATGTTCCCGGCCGCGTCGACGTACCCGACCGCTTCGGACGTGCCCATGGCGATCCCGAGGATCCGGTTTTCCTCCAGGCTCATCGCGCCGGCGAGGGCTGTCACGTCGCCGTCGTTGGCCACCTGTACCGGCACGTCCCCGATTTCCTTGGCGGCGCGCAGGTAGATGTCCTTCACTTTTTTATCGAATTCGTCGCGGGGCACCTGGATAAACAGGGAGGCCACCATCGCCCGATTGTCCACATAAACACCGGCGGAGGAGATGCCGATCGCGTCCACGCGGGGCATCTTCGAAGCGGCGGATTTGAAAGCGCTGACAATGCCTTCGTAATGGTAATCCGGATTGCTGTTGGTTTTCGGGAACCAGACGACCTCTTCGGAGTATACCGGCACCCCGTCCACCACGGCGGAGACTTTTCTATCGCTTCCGCCCGCGTCGAAGCCGATCCGGCAGCCGTCGAGATGCCGGCCGACCGGCGAAGTAACGGATTTTTCTTCTGGGGCGGCATCCAACGGAAGGACGGCGACTTCAAAATCCCGTTCGTACACCCGGCTCATGAAGTCCGCGTCAAACTCGCGGGAACCGCCCGGCTTGTACGCGTCGGCGATTTGCCGGCCCAGCGTCTCGTCCCCGCAGATGGAAACCTTCCAGCCGCCGTAGGCCCATAGCAGCATTTTGACCGTACGGTCGACATACACCGCGTCGGCCTGCGCCATGGCGGGCGTGCCGTGGATTTTACAGCGCCGTACCGCTACCTGCCCCTGGTTGCGCTCCACCGCGATCACCAGGTCGCGGCCGTCCTTCGCGGAGCGTTCAAACGCCCGGGTATAGGCCGCCATGGGGATGAACCCCTTGTCCAAAACCGGGCTGTTTTTAACCGTTACGTCGATGCCGTATACGTTCATTGACGAAAGCCTCCTTATCGGCAACCAACCGCCGCCGTTATTACTCTACCCCCAATATACCTGTCCACGCGGCGGAATGCAACGGCTTCGCAGCGGCTTTGCCGCGGATTGTCAATATTCCGCCCAATTGTGCAAAGGAATCTGTGCAGGAAGCCGGGGGGGATGGCGCGGCCCTCAAAACGCGGTTGTTTGCCGGATATACCCTAGTTTTCCTGCAAATCACGCGATTCATCCACCATTGCTTTTGGAAATTTATGTATGCGCCGGTTGGAGAGCGCATATAGATGGGGTGATGAGGAAAAGCGCGGGGCATTGCCGCGCAGAAAGCATGGGAAGGCGCGGCCTCCGCAGAGAGACGTTCTCCCTGCCGCCGGGATCGCGGCGCGGCTCCATAGAGAAAGGAATGGTCAAGAAACATGAACCGTTATTATCCGGAGGGACATCTGATCGATACCCCGCAGAACCAAAACGCATTGCGCACCGCTGCCGGCTTAGCCGAAGCGGCGATGGAGGGCCGCATCCTCGAAGCACGGGCGGTGCTTTGCGACGCGGGCCATAACCTGCATGTGGAGCTCCCCTGTATGGAAGGGATTATCCCGTATTACGACGGCGCGGTCGGCATTGCCGAAGGGACGACCCGGGATATTGCGCTCATCTCACGGGTGAGCAAACCGGTCTGCTTTACGGTCAAGGGGTTTGAGGACACGCCGGACGGCGGGCGTCGGGCGGTGCTTTCCCGCCGGGACGCCCAGGAAAAATGCCGTGTGGAATATCTCGATACCCTGCGCTGCGGGGACATTATTCCGGCGCGGGTTACCCGGCTGGAATCGTTCGGCGCTTTCTGCGACGTGGGCTGCGGCCTTCCCGCGCTGATGCCCATCGCCAGCCTTTCGGTCAGCCGGATTTCCCATCCATCCGACCGGTTTCAGACGGGGATGGACATACTCGGTGTGGTGTCGTCCCTGGAAAACGGGCGGATCTGCCTGTCCCAGCGGGAGCTGCTCGGCACCTGGGAGGAAAACGCCGCCCTGTTTGAACAGGGGGAAACGGTGGCCGGGATTATCCGTTCGGTGGAGGAATACGGGGTGTTTGTGGAGCTGACCCCCAACCTAGCCGGCCTGGCGGAGCCGCGGGAAGGCGTGAAGCCGGGACAGCAGGCTGGCGTATACATAAAAAGTATCCTACCCGAGAAAATGAAACTTAAACTTGTGATTATTGACACTGCCGACGATCCGCCCGTAAAAACACCGCCACGGTATTTCCTGAACAGTGGCCATATCGACCGCTGGATATATTCCCCGGCCGAATGCCACAAAGTCATCGCCAGCGAATTTGATTAAATTGTGTTTAAAAATTCTCTGTTTCTATTTTTTATAGTAATAAAAAATAGAAGATATTACCCAGAATATAGAGCTTTTTTCAAGCAAAATGTCCTGTTGACATGGGCGAAAGAGTCCATGTATTATTAAGACAGGAAGTTTTTAAGGAGGGGTTATTGTGAAGCAAAGAAGTATACCGGTGTGCATCCTTTTGAGCATTATCACCTGCGGCATTTACGGGATTTATTGGTTTATTATGCTGACCAACGAATCGAATTATCTGTGCGGCCGGCCGGGTTATGTCTCCGGCGGCACGGCGTTTCTGCTGTCGCTGATAACCTGCAATATCTACGGCCTGTATTGGGCTTACAAGATGGGAGAAAAGATCGATTTCGCCAAACAAAGCCGGGGCTGGCCCAGCAGCAACAGCGGAATCCTGTACCTGATATTGGAACTGTTGATTCCGGTCGTCGGTTGGGCGCTGATGCAGAATGAAATCAACAACATGATTGCCGCTATGCCGCCTATGCAGTCTCCGATGCAGCAACCTCCCATGCAGCAGCCCCCGATGCAGTAAAAATGCGCTCACGGGCGTTTCATCTTCTGAAATGGGCGGTGGTACTTGGCTTGGCAGGCGCCGGCTATGGGCTTTTCGTCCGGATCACAGGCGTCGGCATCCCCTGTCCCTTCCATGCGCTCACCGGCTGGTATTGCCCCGGATGCGGGATTTCCCGCCTTTGCCTGGCGCTGCTTCGTCTGGACTTTGCCGCCGCGCTGCAAAGCAATGCCGCGGTATTCGCCCTTTTGCCGGTAGGCACGGCGGTGCTGTGCGCATGGGCGGTGCAATACATACGCACGGGGGAACAGGGGCTGCGCCGCTGGCAGACTGTCCTGGTTGGGGGGATGATTGTGGTCTTGCTGCTGTTCGGTCTCTTGCGGAATCTGCCAGCCTTCTCCTTCCTGGCGCCGTTGGTGGAGGAATAATCGCAGCATATTAAAAACACTTCCGAGTGTTCGGAAGTGTTTTTTTGCATCATTTTACATCAGCGGGGAGAAGAGGTTGAACACCGCGCCGGTCAGCTTGCGGTACCACGGGCGTTTCTGCACGTCCTCCAGCAGAATTTCGCGGGACAGGGAAAGGGTGTGCTCGATATCCCTTTTCACATCGGCCACGGCCGGTGCATCGCAGAAGAATACCCCGTTTTCATAGTGGAGGAACAGGCTGCGGTAATCCAGATTTACCGAACCGACGGTCGCGCATTTGTCGTCGAAAACCATCAGCTTGGCATGGATAAACCCAGGGGTGTATTCAAAAATACGGACACCGGATTCCAACAGATGGCGGTAATTTTCCCGGTTGACCACGCCCACGTACCAATGGTCGGGGATCGCGGGCGTAATGATCCGCACGTCTACGCCGCTGCGCGCCGTCAGGCAGAGGTCGTCGCTCAGGTCATGGTCGATGATCAGGTACGGCGAGGTCAACCACAGGTAATCCCGCGCGCCGCCCGCCGCCTGGCGGATCAGATCGAGCGCCGGATTTTTCGGGTTATTGGCCGGACCGTCCGCATAAGGCTGGAAAAAGCCCTGCGCGCCGGGGACCGGCCGCTCGGTTAAATACTGGGAAAAATCCTCGCCTACATGGTGCACGGAAATATCCCACATCTGCAGAAAGGTGACGGTAAGGCTGCGCACGGCGCTGCCTTCCAGGCGGATGCCCACGTCCTTCCAGTGGCCGAATTTGGAGTTGATGTTGATGTATTCGTCCGCCAGGTTGACCCCGCCGCAATAGCCGACCTGCCCGTCGATCACCACGATTTTCTGGTGATTGCGATAATTCATATAAAAGTCGGAAACGAAGCGGTGCGCCGGGCTGAATACGGAGGCTTTAAACCCTTCCGCCCGCAGCAGCTTGTCGAAATTGTCTGGGATTTTGAAAAAGCATCCCACATCGTCGTACAGCATCCGGACCTCTATCCCCTGCCGGATCTTTTCCAGCAGGATCGTATGGATCCTGTCCCAAAGGACGCCGGTGGCGACGATAAAGTATTCGATAAAGATAAACCGTTCCGCCCCGCGCAGATCCTTCTCCAGCTGTTCAAAATATTCTTCGCCGCTGGGAAAATAGCGGGCGCCGGTGCCCTGGAACAGGGGATACCCGTTTTCCCGCAGCGCCCCGGCATAGGTTTTGCAGTCGGGCCGCTGTTCCTGGAAAGCGGCAGCCGCCGTCTCGTCCTGCGGGAGCATGGAAAAGCCCAGCGTGAAAGATTCCTTGATGGCGCCCTTTTCCTTTTTATTGAAGTCCACCCGTCCCCAGGCCAAATAGAGGAGCAGGCCGAAAATGGGGATGGTCAGCACGATTACCAGCCAGGCGATGCGGTAAGCGGAACTGTCGTGACGGTTGATGAGGGAAACCACCGTGAGCAGCGCGACGATATCGAACAGGATATAAAGAAACGCCGCGTTGGTTTTCAGAAAAAACGTGACGGCCCACATCAGGGCGAGCTGGATCAGAACCAGCAGCGCGATGGTGCCGATCCGCAGATAGGTGGCGAAAGCGCCGGCGGCTTCCATCGGATGCTCCTGGCGGGAGTGGTTTTGCGAGACGTGGGACAGCTTATCCCTCTTTTTATCTTTCACAATCGCATTCCTTTCCGGCCGGGATTACCGGCCGCTTTCCTCTTCTTTACCGGGAACCGGCGTTTCCGGGTTGCCGCCGGCATCCTTTTCCGTCTGCTTGGCGCGGCGGGACATACGCACATATACCACGCCGGTAATTACCAGGGCGACAAGGAATACGCCCATCGGGATCAGAAACTCGGGGGACAGCGGGTCGTGCGCGGACGAGCCCATCAGGGTAACGGTGATCGCCTGCGGCAGCGCCCCCGCGTAAGAAGCCGCCAAGTAACGGGAAAATTTTACGTTTTGCGTACCGGCGAGCAGGCTGACGCTGTCGGTGGAAACCCCGGGGAGCAGCCGCAACGCCGCAATGGAACTGAATCGGTCCAGTGTGTTCATCGCGAGCAACCGGTCCAGGATTTTGCTTCTGCCGCGAAGGAAGGACAGCAGCCGGTCAATCCATTTTTTCCCAAACCGGTGCCCGATATAATAATCCATGGAAAATTCCATCAGTAAAAACCCCAATGTCAGCAGGAAAGCGACCAGGGGAGAAAAGAGCAGGCCGGTCAGCAGGTATACCAGCGGCTGGGGCAGCAGCACCACGGTCGCCGCCTTAAGCAGGTAAAGCCCAAGCAGGGCCGGGATCGCGGCCGGGGAATTTTTAAACCGCTGTGCAAACGCTTCCGGGTCCATGTCCAGAATCTGAAATACCAGTACCGTGGCAACCACGACGACAACCAGCAACGCCAGCAGCGCCCAATAAGGGCGGTTTTTCTTTTTTTTCATGGAGTTTCCGCCCCTTTCTTGTGCCGGATCGGATATGTCGCAAAGCTTACACTTCTACTTTATTATTATACCTTTTTTTCCTTTTCACGGCAAGGACAGAAAACAACAAATCGTTTTATTCCAAAAAATAATGGTATAAGGGAATCGCCGTATGGCAATGCACCAAAAATGGTTTCCGCGAACGACCGGCAATGGATGGGATTCACAGCATGAGGAATGGCGCGTTCACTTCCCCACCTATGAACCCGACAAAGGAGGGCGGGACGAAGCGACTAGGCCCGAAATCGGGTTTCCTCTTGCCCTCCGTGTTCCCGGAACAGCGGCGAGAAAATCAATGGCTGCGAATAAAGCCGCCCGCACGGGGAATACTCCCTGCGCGGGTGGCTTTTAAGGTCATGGACAACAGCCAAAATCTCCCGTTTTCCTCTTGCTTTTCAGCGGGGAATCGTTTATAGTGGAACTGTATCCATCCATGTTTACAGCATAGCGATTACGGCGAGAATTTCGACCGGCTCGTTACCGATATTACGAACCGCATGCCCCTGGCCGGATCCGGTTACGGTGGCATCCCCGGCGCTTACCATGCGCGCCACGCCGTTGTCGTTAAACTCCGCGGTGCCGGACAGAAAGTAAAACAATTCTTCCTCCCCTTCGTGGATATGATAGCCGATGGAAGCGCCCTGCGGCAGGGTGATGCGGGAAAATAGGCGCAGATTGGCGGCGTAGTCGCCGGGTTGTAGCGCCGGCGTCAGGGTGACGGTGCCGTCGCCGCCCCGCATATGTTCCCGTTTTTCCTGGGCCATTTCACTGGTGGATCGAATCATGACGAACACTCCTTTATTGACAGATGGAATATATAGCGTTGGATAATATAGACAGTATATCGCGGTTTTGGATGGTTGGCAATCCTATTGGTTTTACCGCCGGCGCTTCGAATCGGAGAGACGCCGCCGTAAAATAGAACTTGGTTTCCAGAAAGGAGAATGCATGATGGCGAAATACGTATGCTCGGTGTGCGGATACGTTTATGATCCGGAAGAAGGCGCGGAGGACCAGGGGGTCACCCCCGGCACGGCCTTTGAAGCGCTGCCTGATGATTTTGTGTGTCCTGTCTGCGGCGTAGGCAAGGATATGTTTGAGGTACAGGAATAAGCGGCGTTTCGGATTGTTTACGGTAACGGAACCATCAAAAAGCCCGGCTGCATTTGGGGCAGCCGGGCTTTTTGCGTACAGAAGACAATAAGGCGTTAATTTTTGCATAGCGGAAAATATACGGTGTTTTCACGCGGAATGACGGCAATAAGTGAGCTGCGAAACGAAAAACAACGCTGCGGCAGCCGACAGCGGTCAAGCGTCGTCGGTAGCCCGGCCCACTGTGCGCAAGGCTAGCGGATAGTAAACAAGTGAAATGCGCAAAAAACTGACCCCCCTAAAATAGGGAGGTCAGCCGTTGGCATATGGCTGCGGAACTAGGATTCGAACCCAGACAAACAGAGTCAGAGTCTGTCGTGCTACCCTTACACAATTCCGCAATAGTTAATTGCTGCTTAGAAACAGCGTTATTATTATATCCGATTTTCTGTATTTGTCAAGGGTTCCCCTGAAAATTTTTACAGGGAACCGCAATTCTATTGGAAGAGATAGTTATCCACGGAAAGAAACAAAGATAAACCGGGCAACCGCCCGGGAAACGGTTGTCTCCCGGGCGGCATTTCCGAAACGCTGAAATTACTTCAGGCCGTTTTCATACTGCTGAATCATCTTTTTGACCATCTGGCCGCCGATGGAACCAGCCTGCTTAGAGGTCAGATCGCCGTTGTAACCCTGCTTCAGGTTCACGCCGACTTCGTTAGCGGCTTCCATCTTGAAGCGGTTCAGGCCTTCGCGAGCTTCCGGGACGAGATTCTTGTTGCTAGCCATGATAATTCTACACTCCTTAAATATTGGGCGGCTGGGCCGCCGAATTTGTATTGCGTTTGCCGGTACTATTGTTTGCCTGCCATAACCGTTTATTACAGGAAACTTGAGGAAGCAAACGCGTTTTTCCAGTCATTTTGCTTTTCAAATCCGAAAACCGCTGCAGCGTTTTCCGCAGCCATGACCGGAACATCCCTAGGTTTTCCTTGAAGGCGGCTTTCATTCAAAAAAGATCATGCCATTTTTTAGGCGACAATTTAAAAAGGCCCAAGAGACGGATTCCCGTTGAAAATCTGCCGCCCTTCATGGTTGAGCGTGTAATTTTCGGTATAGATCATTTCGGAAACGGGAAGAAATGTATATCCCTCCTCCTGTAGAATCCGCAGGATATCGGATAGCGCCTGCGGCGTGTTTTTCGTCCCGTTGTGGAACAGAACAATCGAGCCGGAAGCAGCCTGCGATGTGACGCGTTTGGTGATTTCCCCGGCGGAAAGTCCCTTCCAGTCCAGTGAATCCACGTCCCATTGGATGCAGGCGATTTTCAGCATATCGGCTGTTTCGATCAGTGAGTTGTCGTAATCGCCGTAAGGAGCGCGGAACAGCGGGGGACGAACCCCGGTGATCGCCTGTATTTTGTCGCTGCACGTGTTGATTTCACGAATCATTTCGTCGCGCGAAAGGGCGGGCATATGCGGATGGGTGTCGGAGTGGTTCATGATCTCATGGCCTGCGTCGTGCAGGGCCTTGACGGAATCGGTGCACCGGTCCACCCACTCCCCTGTAACGAAAAAGGTAGCCTTCGCGTTGTATCGGGCCAGGATGTCGATCAGTTCCTGAGTATCCTCGTCCCCCCACGCCGCATCGAAAGTGATGCTGATGACCTGGTCGGCGCGGTCGGTGCAGTAGATCGGGAGCTTACGGCGAGAGGACGCAACTGCGTTGGCGTACGCGTAGGGGATCGCCGCGGCCGCGATGACCACCAGCACCGCCAGTAGAAAGGCCAGCACCAGCGCAACGGCCAAATGCCGTTTGGTCAGGATTTTGTATTTCCCGTTTTTCATGGTCGGATTCCTCCCCATATGGCTCCCGCCGGTATCCTTGTCTCACTGTATTCGTATGCATCCGGACAGGCTTCCATGCCCTTTTGCCGTGTCAAATCCGTCCGGCGCATCGGAAAAACCGGCGTATACAAAAAAGCAAGGGCATGCTTCCCACGCTTTCGTCATGGTTAGTATGCCCTTGCTTTTTGTTTTTTTATAATACAGGAAACGGCGATGAAAAAACGGGGACGGCTACTCGGCCGCCGGAGACGGCCCCTCTTCATCCACAAAATCGCCGGGATTGTCGCGGATATACTCGCGGCAACCGTCCAGCGGATGTTCTGCGGACGCGGCGGCTAAGAAACGAGCCTGCAGGTCGTCCGCTTCCGTCGGATCCAGCGGCCGTGCGGCGGCTTCCCGCAGCGCGGCGGCGCAGCCGGACGCCCCCACCAGTTCGCAGCCGTCCGCAGCGAGCGTGAGGAATTGCCCCGACGGGCTGGACAGATACGCCGCCAGGCCGCCGGATTCCACCTCATGCAGGGTCAGCCAGACACTGTAGACCGCGCAGCGGCCGCGGGACAGGGTGGGGATTACCTTATACGCATCGGGCTTGCGCTTGTCCAATTTGGCCAGGAGATTGGCGGCGACGGCGTCCACCAGTTCCTCGTCGGGGATGCTGTCCAGCAAAGGGCGGGTCAGGCGGCGGTAGGCGGCCTGAAGCCGGTCGGCTTTCCCCGCCTGGCTTTTACGGGTGCTTCCCCACAGGTACAGCCCAATGATCAGGGCGGCGAATACCAGCAGCACCAGCCCGAAGCCGGCGCCTCCTTCGGCGAATAAAGCGGTTGCGCACAGTGGCGTCATAACGGTTCCTCCATTTGACAGAGTGCCGCGCCCAGGGGGCAGGAGAGGAGCGGCGTGTGGCGTCCCCAGGCGCGATGTGTTTGGTATCCAGTATACCGTGTTCCGGCTGTAAACGCAACCATAAGGCCGATTTTTGTCGGTTTCTTAAGGAATGATAAACTTCTGTGAAAATTCAGATATATGGCATTGACGGAAAGGAAAGGACATGCTATTTTGGGATTGCAACTACTAAACGATAAATAGTAGTAGCTTTCGTAGGCTACATGGATATTGTGAAAGGAGGCGCTGTTTTCCTTGCGTGTGGAAGTCCGGAACATACAGTTTAAAAAAGGCGTGTTGGAAATGTGCGTGCTTTCCCTGCTGGAACAGGGGGACCGGTATGGGTACGATATCGCCCAGGCGTTCAGCGGCGTGCTGGATATCTCCGACGGCACGGTATACCCCATCCTGCGCCGTTTGAAAGAGGAGGGCTATGTGTCATCCTATCTTACCGAATCCAGCGGCGGCCCGCCCCGTAAGTACTATACCATGACCAATCACGGACGGGAATTTGTGAAGGTGCTGCAATCGGAATGGGAGCAGTTCCAGCAGCAGGTGAACGCCTTGATCCGGCTGCCGACGGGCGGCCGGCCGAAGAACGACGAAGGAGGAGACCGCTTTGACCAAGAATGAGTTTTTAGCGAGGATGGAACAGGCGCTGATGCCGTTGGCCCCCGGCGACCGGATCGATATCCTCGGCGATTATATCGACCATTTCCGCGCCGGGGAGGAAAACGGCAAGCCGGAAGAAGAAATCGCCCATGCTCTGGGCGAACCGGAGGAGTTGGCCCGTACGTATCTGGAACAGCGCGGAATCCCGGCGGATCTACCGAAGGTGCGCCCGGCGCCCGGCGCCGTCCCGCCGAACGGTGTCCCGCAGGGAGGAGCGGCCGGAAACGCCCCCGGGTCGCTCCATCCGTCGGGAGCTGTCCCTCCTGCCGGATACGCGCCGGGATATGCACCGAACGGGCAGACGCCACAGGGGGCCCCCTATACGCCGCCCGCCGCATGGAAGCCGTCGGGGCCGACTCCGGGCAATCAGGCGGTGGCGACGGTGCTGGTTGTGCTGTTTAACGTATTCATCGGCGTACCGATGCTGTGTGCGGTGCTTGGAATATTGCTGGTGGTTCCCGGCTGCGCGGCAGGGATGCTGTTTGTATCCATCGGCTTGTTTTCCGTCACCGCCTTTGTCGCCGGGTCGGCGCTGACGCTGGCGGCCTTCCTCTGTTTTGGGATCGCGAGCCTAGCGCTCTGTATCTTGCTGGTACTGGCGACCATCGCGATTATCCGCACAGCGATCCGGCTTATCAGCCGGTACATCCACTTCTGCGGGCGGGTTTGCCGGGAAGGCCGTTGGCCGATGGAAGGGGGCGTGGCGACGTGAAAGGTTCCAGGGTAATGAAAATCATGGCCGTGGTCTGCGCGATCGTGTTCGCACTTTCTCTCGGCGTGGGGACGGTTTGCGCCGCCGCCGGTCTCGACCGCGGACTGGCTGAACTGATGCAGATTTTTAACGGGGAGATCCCGCAGGAATGGCGGACGCCGATGAGCGGTTCACTACGGGCCCGTATGGATCGGCCGGAACTCGAAATCCGCGCCGAAGAAGCGTCCGTTACCGTCCAGCGGGTGGAACGGGAAGATATCCTGGTGGAATATACAGTGTCCGGCTTGTCCGGCATCCGGAATTGGGAGCCGGTTACCCTGACGAAAAGGGAGAACAAGGTGGTGGTGAGCGCCGCCGACTCCGCGCCCTTCCCTTGGTGGAGGGATATGCAGATCACGGTATCCGTGCCCGAGGGCTACCGCGGGGATTTAGAACTGCATATCGACGGGGGTGCGATCCGTTTGCCGGGGAACCAGCAATTCCGGCGGGTGGAGACAAGGATCGGTTCAGGTTTTCTCTACCTGGAGGATTGCACGGCGGAAAACTTGGAAGCAAACCTATACGGCGGGGAATTGGAAATCGGGCGGTTGGATGCGGCGCTGGAGCTGGAAAACAATTACGGAAAAGCGGAAGTCCGCGCGTTGGCGGGCGGCGCCGATATTGCTCAGCAGGGAGGATCCCTCGATTTGGCGGTGGAAAAACTGTCCGGCCCGATCCGCCTGGATATCCAGGACGGCAAAGCTGCGCTGGCTCTCCCCAAAGACGCCGCAGCGACGGTGTACCTACTGGCGGAGGACGGAAAACTGGATCAGCGCTGCGCGGGTTTTGATGGGTTGTCGAACAGCGCCGTCGTACAAGGGATACTGAACGGAGGTGGGGAATCCATATCCGGCGAGATTACCCGCGGCACCCTGACGGTCCGGGATAAGGAGACATAGCCAATACAAAGCAAAAAGCACCCGAGGGATTCCCTCTGGGTGCTTTTGTTTTACAATTTGTAAAAAATATCCTAATTATTCAAATTGTAAATCGCCTAACAAGAGGAACTCCGTGTTTCCGCAGAGTGGGCACTTATCCCAATAGGCGGGCCGTCAGTGGGTTGGATAGGAGGAACCCCTCCCGCGTAAAGCGGATCCCGTTTTCGTCCACTGTCACCAGCGAGGAGGGGAGCACCGCCGCCCGCTGCCGGTAGATCGCAGGGAGGGACCGGCCAAACCGGCGCTGGAAGGCGGCTTCCGACACCCCTTCGGCCAGCCGGAGCCGCAGCAGGATATACTCCTCTTCGCCCCCCTCGGGGATGGAATTGGCGGTCAGGTCAGCGGCATCCCGCTCGGCTTCCGGCTCCTCCCCGCGCAGAAAGCCGGACAGGTCGCGGGGATAGGCGAACCGCCGCCCGCCCAGATAGGAGTGTGCGGACGGGCCGATTCCCAGATACGGCTCCAGGTTCCAATATTTCAGGTTGTGCCGGCTGGCAAAGCCGGGGAGGGAGAAATTGGAGATTTCGTACTGCCGGTACCCCTGTTCCTCCAACGCTTCGCAGGCTGTCAGATACAAATCGGCCTGCGCGTCCTCGTCCGGCAGGGCCAGGGAGCCCCGGCGCGCAAAATAGGGCGTCCCTTCCTCGATTTTCAGCAGGTAAGCCGACACATGCCGGGCGCCGAGCCGTGCGGCTTCGCCGGCCGAAGCCTGCACCGACGCGGGGGTCTGCCCCTCCAGCGCAAGCATTAGGTCTAGGGAGATGTTGCGGATCCCCGCTGAGCGGGCGGCCTGTACCGCCGCTTCCACGTCCGGAGGCGCGTGCCGCCGCCCCAGGGAGCGCAGCTCCCCCGACGACGCGGACTGCATCCCGAGGGACACCCGGTTGCCGCCCGCGTCGGCAAAGGCGCGGAAAGTTTCCTCCAGCCCGTCGGCCGGGTTGGCCTCCATCGTGATTTCCGCCCCTTCCAGGCCGAACCGCCGCTGCGCCGACTCAATGATTCGGGCGAGCCGCTTCCCGCCCAGCAGGGAGGGGGTGCCTCCGCCGAAATACAGGGTGTCCGCCTTCTCGCCGGAAAGGCGGGCGGCCCAGCCGTCCAGTGCGCGAAGGACGGAGACGGTATAGGCGTCATAGCGTTCCTCGTCCGCCTGCGGGGATCCGGAGGCGGGCAGGGAATAAAAATCACAGTACGGGCATTTGGATATGCAGAAGGGGACGTGGATGTATAAGCCGATCGGCACGGGACGGCCTCCTTTCGGGACGGGGTGGGATGAATGAGAAAAGCGGGTTGCGCAATCCGCAATACGGCAAAAGCAGGACGGATCATATCCCGACGAAAAAGGCGGGCTGCTTGTCGCGGCCCGCAGACGGTATGACGGGAAAACAGTGCGCCGGATCAGTCGTCGTCCAGCTTGAGGACGGCCATGAATGCTTCCTGCGGGACTTCGACGCTGCCGAGCTGCCGCATCCGTTTTTTGCCTTCCTTCTGTTTTTCCAGCAGCTTTTTCTTCCGGGTAATGTCGCCGCCGTAGCATTTGGCCAGAACGTCCTTGCGCATGGCCTTGACGGTTTCGCGGGCGATGATCTTGCCCCCGATCGCCGCCTGGATCGGCACCTCGAACAGCTGGCGGGGGATGTTGTCCTTGAGCTTTTCGCACATCCGCCGGGCGCGGGCGTAGGCGTTGCCCGCGAATACGATGAAGGACAGCGCGTCCACCACGTCCCCGTTGAGCAGGATATCCAGCTTCACCAGTTCGGACGGGACGTAGCCCTTCAGCTCGTAATCGAAGCTCGCATAGCCCTTGGTGCGGGATTTCAGCGCATCGAAAAAGTCGTACACAATCTCGTTGAGCGGCATCTCATAGTGAATGTCCACCCGGGTGGTGTCGAGATATTTCATGTCCTTGAATACCCCGCGGCGCTCCTGGCACAGTTCCATGATGTTGCCCACATAGTCGTTGGGGGCGAGGATATGTGCGTCGGCAATCGGTTCCTCCGCGCTGGCGATGGTGCCCGGGTCGGGATAATTGGTGGGGTTGTCGATCATCAGCACCTTCCCGTCGGTCAGGGTGATGCGGTAGATGACGCTGGGCGCGGTGGTGATTAGGTCCAGGTTGTATTCCCTTTCCAGCCGCTCCTGCACGATTTCCATATGCAGCAGCCCCAGGAAGCCGCAGCGGAAGCCGAAGCCGAGCGCCACCGAGGTTTCCGGCTCGTACGTCAGGGAAGCGTCGTTGAGCTGGAGACGTTCCAGCGCTTCTCGCAAGTCCTGGTAATGCGCGCCGTCCGCGGGGAAGATGCCGCAGAACACCATGGGGTTGACCTTCCGGTAGCCGGGCAGCGGCTCCTCTGCCGGGCGGGAGGCTAGGGTGATGGTGTCGCCCACCCGCGCGTCGCCCACCGTTTTGATGGAAGCGGCGATATAACCGACCTCCCCGGCACGAAGGCCTTTGTTCGGTTCCAGCCGGCCGGGGCGCATGATGCCGGTCTCCACCACGTCGAACTGTGCGCCGGTGGCCATCATCCGGATCGTGTCGCCGGGCTTCACCTCGCCGGACATGACGCGGAAATACACGATAACCCCCTTGTAACTGTCGTAATAGCTGTCGAAAATCAGCGCGCGCAGGGGTGCGTCGTCCTCCCCCTTCGGGGGCGGGATCTGTCGGACGATCGCTTCCAGCACCGCTTCGATATTGGTCCCCTGTTTGGCCGAGATCGCCGGGGCCTCCGATGCGTCGATCCCGATGATGTCCTCGATTTCCTGCCGCACCTCGTCCGGCCGGGCGGAGGGCAGGTCGATTTTGTTGATTACCGGGACGATTTCCAGCCCGTGATCCACCGCCAGGTAGGTGTTGGCCAGCGTTTGCGCCTCGATCCCCTGGGACGCGTCCACGATCAGGATCGCCCCTTCGCACGCTGCAAGGGAACGGGACACCTCGTAATTGAAGTCCACATGTCCGGGGGTGTCGATCAGGTTAAACAGGTAGGTTTCCCCGTCCTGCGCCTGATAAGACAGGGTGACGGCGTGGGCCTTGATGGTGATGCCGCGCTCCCGTTCCAGGTCCATGCTGTCGAGGAGCTGGTCCTCCATATCGCGCAAGGCGACGGTCTGGGTCTTTTCCAGTATCCGGTCGGCCAGGGTGGATTTCCCATGGTCGATGTGCGCGATAATACAAAAATTCCGAATATGGCTGCGGGGTACGTTCAATGAAAACACCTCGTTATCCTCAGGGTTGCGCAAAGTCACAAATCGCTTTATTATAGCATATCCGGCCGGGGGAATACAACTGTCCCGCGTCTTTTCCCGGTACCGGGACGGGGAGGATTCCACCTGCCGGGGGAAGGTTGCGGGATTGTAATCAAAGCAGGCTGTTTTGCCCCATTGGTTGCAGAACTGTAGCTATATTGTAATGGTTTTGTAATTGCCTTTTTGTTAAAAAAGAATATACTGGAGATAGAGAGAAACACAGCCTTCCGGCTGTGAAAAAGGAGCGATTTCAATGAAAAAAACAAACATAGGCTATCTTGCGGCAAGCCTTCTGCTTATCGGCGCCCTCCTTGCCGGCTGTGCCGGGGAAGGCGGGGGAGGGTCCACCACGCCGTCCACCCAGGCTCAGACAGCGGCCCAGGGCAGCACCACCCAGGAAGAAACCGAAGCGCCGGCAACGGAAAATACCACGACCCCGGATACGACGACCCCGCCCACCACGACCCAACCCACGGAAGAACCGACCGAGCCGGCTACCCCGCCGACAACTACCGAACCGGACGATAACGACGATCCCCCTGCAGACACGTCTGGTGCGGCGGTCGCCGCCCTGGCCAAAGAGCAACTCGGGAAGCCGTATCGATACGGTTCCGCCGGCCCGGACAGCTTTGACAACTCTGGCTTCCTGTACTATTGCTACGGGCAGCAGGGGGTCACGGTACCCCGCCGTACCGGAGATCTCTACCGGCAGGGAACCGCGGTAGAAAAGACGGACCTCCAGCCAGGGGATGCGGTGTTCTTCTGGAATGAAAGCGAAGGGAACCCGGAATTCGCCGCCATTTATGTCGGGGATGGGCTATGTATCGCCGCCCGGCAGGAGAACGTGCCGGTTTCGGAACTAAACATGACGTATGCGTATTTTGAACAGCACTATGTCGGCGCCCGTCGGTACACGGCCGGCTGAAGGGGCAAGGACACGTCTACCCCTGAGGAGACAGCCCGCCTGTACGCCCGGTATCTGGAAACGGGCGATATGGACGGCCTGCGTACCATCCTGACGCCTTCGTGTCTCGTCTCCCGAGAGACGGACGGCCCCCTTTCCCTCGAACCGGTTCCGCTGGAGAACGTCCGGGTGGGAAAGGAAACGTTCGATTACCCGCAGGAGCGTACCCTGTACACGTTGCAGTTTCATCTTCTCGAAGAAAGCGAGAATTTCTTTTCCCAAACCGGGGACGGCAATATCCTCTATTTCCTGGAAATCGTCCCGGCAAACGGCGGCTGGAAGATTAATTCCATAGGAACCAGCCCATGATAACCCTAGAAATAGCGAAACGGGAACGTCCGCGCGGACGTTCCCGTTTCGCTATTTCTTTTCCGCTTTTTCGCCGGTAGGCCCAAATACGCCCAACCCCTGCAGCATCAGCGATTCCGCCATTTGGGCGATTTCTTGGGCGGAGGTGGTCATCCCGTCGTCCAGCCATTTCCGCAGCAGGCCGATGCAGCCCGCGCTGGCGAAGGCGTAAAAGTATTCCACCTGGCGGGGAGTAACGCCCGGATAATGTTTAAGATAGGTTTCCATGCACCGCTCCCGCCCCATGTTGATCAGACGCAGCAGGAACGCCTTGTCCTCGTAATCGCTCAAGGTGACGGTGCACAGGTCGGAATTTTCCTTCAGGCACCGGAAAATCTCGGTGCTGATTTCCACCGGGTTGAATGGTTTCTCCTGATCGGCGAGCAGCGGGGCCATCGCCTGTTCCAGTTCCGCCATCATCTCCTCCTCAATCCGGCGGAGCAGGTCGCCCACGTCGGTGTAATGGGCGTAGAACGTGCTACGGTTGACGCCCGCCGCATCGCAGAGCTCCTTCACGGTAATGTTTTGAAGGGGCTTCCGCTTCAATAAATCCATAAACGCCCGTCGGATCAAAAGCCGGGACACGCGGGTCCGATGGTCGCCGGTATTTCTGCTCATAAGCCGTCCCACTCCTTTCGACGGACGCCAGGCAGTTTTCTGGACTGCCGAATGTAAACTTTTTATGATCGTTGAGCGTTAACCCACAGTTTTTGTTGGAAGTGTGGATTATCGGACAGACGGGGAAAAACTGTGGATTGTTCCGCTTTTATATGGACAGTATACTATAGGCAGGGGGAGCAAATCAACGAACGGACTGTAAACAATGAACGGTGGTGCATGAAATGCTCGCCGTACTTTCTCGCTATAAAACCGACAACGTTCCGGAAGGAGTGGAAATAATGACGACTTTATATATTGTCACCGGCGCCGCCGGCCATTTGGGAAGCACGATTCTGCGCAAGCTCCGCCGCGCGGGGGCCGTGGTGCGCGGCCTGCTTCTGCCCGGGGAGCAGCCCCCCGTTTCCCCGCGGGAAGGGGAAGGAAAGCTGGCGTATATCCGGGGGGACGTACGGGACAGGGCGTCCCTCCGCCCGCTGTTTGAGGGGACGGAAAACCGCCGGGTGGTGGTGTTCCACACCGCCGGGATCGTCGATATCGCCGACGAAGTCACCCCGGCCATGGCGGAAGTGAATGTGGGCGGCACCAAAAACATGATCGACCTGTGCCGGGAGCATCCCGGCTGCCGGCTGGTTTACGTCAGTTCCGTCCACGCTATCCCGGAAAAGGATTCCCTCCACGTTTTGGAAGAGGTCAGCCATTTCTCGCCCGACGAGGTGGTCGGCGGCTACGCCAAAACCAAGGCCATAGCGACCCAAGCGGTGATGGACGCCGCGCGGGAGGGGCTGGACGCGGTGGTGGTCCATCCGTCCGGCATCCTCGGCCCGTACGATTCCTCCCGCAACCACCTGGTGCAACTGGTGAGCGACTACCTGCACGGCAGGCTGCCCGCCTGCGTGAACGGCGGATACGATTTTGTGGACGTCCGCGACGTGGCGGACGGCTGCCTGGCGGCGGCCGAAAAGGGCCGGGCGGGGGAATGCTACATTCTGTCCAACCGGCATTACGAGGTCAAGGACGTGCTAGGGATGGTGAAAAAGATCGGCGGGGGGCGGAAGCTCCCGGTGCTGCCGATGTGGATGGCCCGCGCTGCGGCGCCGGTGATCGGCTGGGCGGCCAAGCGGAAAAACCGTCGGCCGCTGTATACCCGGTATTCGCTTTACACTCTGAAAAGCAACGACCGCTTTTCCCATGACAAGGCCACCCGGGAACTGGGATACCACCCGCGTGACCTGTATCAGACGATTGCGGACACCGTTGCCTGGATGCTCCGCCGCCCGGCCGTTGCCGGGCGGTAAACGGTGGGGACGGGATTCCTCTGCTTTCCATCAGAGGGGACGGCTATACAGCAGAGATAACCAAAAATCGCCGGGACAATCCAAAGGCGGGGCGCCGGATTCCGACTCGGGTTCTGTTGGATAAAAATCTGCTGATTGTTAATATTTCCCCTCATACATCGGGTAGCGACGTTTGTCTTCCTCCGTGATCGCCCGCAAAACGCGGCAGGGCACGCCGACGGCGACCACATTTGCCGGGATCGATTTTTTTACCACGCTTCCGGCGCCGATGACCGCGTTGTCTCCGATGGTGACGCCGGCAAGGATCGTGGAGCCCGCGCCGATCCATACGTTATTGCCGATGGTAATCGGCTTGGCAATTTCTATCCCGGCTTTCCTCTGTTCCGGGTCGATCGAATGCTCGGCCGTTGTGAAGCAGCAATTCGGCGCGATAAAAACATGATCCCCAAAAGTCACTTTCGCGCCGTCCGTTATAATCAGGTTATGGTTGGAATAGAAAAAGTCGCCCAGCGTTATATTGTAGCCATAATCGCACCAAAAGGGGGGCGTAATCATAACGTCTTTCCCCATTTTACCGAGCAGGCCGGCGAGGATTTCTTTCTGTGCCGCCCTATCGTTCGGCGAAAGCTGATTGTACCTGTAACACTGGTCTTTGCATTTTTCAATTTCTTTTTCGAATTGCGGATTATAGCATCCCTGAAAGTAACAATCTACAGGGACATTCGGCCTATCCATGGAAATACCTCCCGATTTTCTGCCGGAACAGCATCCGCTTTATACCTACGCATCCTGGCTGTATAACCTGGGAGCATGGTAACACAAAACCGCCGAGGTTTCAAGCATCCGGAAGCGACAACGGCAGCAGCTGGGCATAGTTTAGTTCCCTTTCTATCCAAAATAAACATCTTGGGGGCATCCTTCGTAAAAAGGATGCCCCCAAGATGTTTTGGTTAACGGGCGGGATGCCCGGGATTTGACTTTGCGGGAGGGCTTACTTATCGTTGTCGGGCCCGTACAGGTTCATACGGAACAAACGGCTTTCGTCGTCCGGATTGCTGCAGATGACGACCGCCTCGCCAACGTTGCCCCAGTCGATGGTGCCAGACAATGCGAGCAGCTGGGTCAGCTTGCTATTTAAGTTCAGGACATCGCCTTCGGCCGTTTTCAGGAACACATCGCCCTTTGCCGACTGCGCAAATTCCATCAGTTTGGCAAAGTCAAAATCGTGGATGGTCAAACCTTGTGCCATAATCCATTCGCTCCTTTCAGCTGGGGGTTTCATAATTGTTTGTAGATCTTTTGCTACGGTCATATTATATCCTGTCAAGGCAGGGACTTCAATCCATAAAACGCTGAAATCGCTGGATAATTTTTGCATAAAATCGGCGTATTAAACAAATGTATGAATTACTAATATGAAAATCGCACATAAAGGTGCGCAACTCTTTTGCATTTTGGTTTATCGTCGGTTGGATATTATATTAAGGAAAACTCTTACGGGCAAAACCGAAAGAAAGTCCCGGCATTCCGTATATGGATTTAACAAAAGATTCACAAACTACCCTTGACACCAGCGGATAGGGATGGTAAATTATATGGTGTTAGCACTCGATGATCAAGAGTGCTAACGCCAGTGAAAAATTAGCAGTTTCCCGCGGAAGGGTAACCGGAGCCGAAAACCGGCGGCGGTTCGTTCGGGGGATTACCCCACAGCCGCCGGCAGCAGCAGGGGAAATTTATAGAAAGGGATGGCAGATATGGAACTTGGCGAGCGCAAACAGAAAATCCTTACCGCTGTGATCGATGCGTATATCCGTACCGGCGAACCGGTGGGTTCCAAGGCTCTGGTGGAAATGCTGGACAACGCCGTCTCTTCCGCAACCATCCGCAACGAAATGGCGGAACTGTCCTCCATGGGATATTTGGAACAGCCGCATACCTCGGCGGGCCGGATTCCCACCGCGAAGGCGTTCCGTTTGTATATCGACCGGCTGATGCACCGGCAGGTACTATCCGAAGCGGACCGCAAGGATATCGACAATTTGCTTTCCGGTGCGGCGGGCGACCCGGAACGGCTGATTGAGGAAGCCTCGCAGGCGCTTGCGGAGATCACCGGCTGCGCGGCGATGACCACCACCCCGGCAGGGCAGGCGGCGTATATCCGGCGGATCGAGGTGCTCCGCGCGTCTTCCCGTATGGTGGCGTTGCTGCTGATGACCGGGTCGGGCGTGCTGCGCACCCGCGTCTGCCGGTTTGACCGGGACGTAGACAACGAAACGCTGGAGCGTCTCTCCAAAGCGCTGACTGCCGGCTTCGGCGGGGTGGAACTTTCGGAAATCGGCCTGCCCCAGGTGCAGAGCCTAATGGCGGCGCTGGGGGAAAATGGATTGCTCTGCGCGCCGGCCCTTACAGCGTTTTATGAATTGGTGCAGGAATCGGCGGAGGCGGAAGTCCTGCTTGCCGGGCAGCTCAACTTGCTCCGGCACCCGGATTACGACCCGGGACGGGCGCGCGACCTGCTGGATTTCCTTGCTCGGCGGGAAATGCTGTCGGGCCTGCTCAGCGCCATGCCGATCGGGCTGCGGGTTGTCCTGGGCAGCGAGAGCGAACGCCCGGAACTGGACGGGTCCAGCATTATCGTTACGCGGTACACCCTGGGCGGGCAGCCGGACGGGTCAATCGGGATTATCGGGCCGCTGCGGATGAATTACGCCGCGGCGATCCCGAGACTGGAATATTTTGCTAATACGGTCGGCAAACTATTGGATGAGATCATGCGTGACGGCGATTAAGCGGCGTGACCGCTGAACGCACGACGGGGTGTCCGTACCCGATCGCATCATGGAACAGAAAAAGTGAGAGTAAGGAGGCTCCCTGCCAAATGGATAAGGATCAAGAAAAGGAACAGGCCGTAACGGAAGAAACGGCGGATCCGGCGGAGGAAAGGGAAAAAGACGGCGGCAGTTCCAAAGAAGGAAAAAAGGAGAAGGCGTCCAAAACAAAGAAAAAGGACGAGACCGCCGCGCTGCGCACGGAAATCGAAGAGCTGAAAAAGCAGCTTGACGAGCAGAAGGACCAATATCAGCGGATGCTGGCGGAATACGCGAATTACAAACGCCGCACCGAACAAGAGAAAGCGCAGCTCGGTTCCTTTGTAAAGGCCGAAACCCTCAAAGCCATTCTCCCCGCGCTGGACAATCTGGAACGGGCGGTGGACGCCCCCGCCGGGGATGAATACAAAACCGGCGTGGATATGACCATCCGGCAGCTTCAGGAGCTTTTGGTCTCCCAGGGACTGGAACCGATCGACGCTAAGGGCGCGCCGTTTGACCCCGAGATCCATCATGCAGTGATGCGGGAGGATGCGGACGGTGTGGAACCGGATACCGTCACCGAGATGTTCCAGAAGGGCTATAAGGTTGACGGCAAAGTGATACGCCCGGCTATGGTCAAGGTGGCCAATTGACCGGCAGCACGGTATACGATGCATACGAAAGGTATAAATATTATAAAATATACCTTGAATATAATTGGATTTTTCAGCCGGCGGGGGAAGCTCCGGCTCCGGCAGATAAGAAAGGAACGATGAGCTATGGCAAAGATTATCGGTATTGACCTTGGCACCACCAACTCCTGCGTCGCGGTGATCGAGGGCGGCGAGGCCGTTGTTATCCCGAACGCGGAAGGGGCCCGTACGACCCCGTCGGTTGTTGCGTTCAAAAAGGACGGCGAACGCATCGTCGGCCGCGTGGCAAAGCAGCAGGCGGTTTCCAACCCCGACCGCACCATTTCCTCCATTAAAAGGGAGATGGGCACCGGCCACACCGTCACCATCGACGGCAAGGCGTATACCCCGCAGGAAATCTCCGCCATGATCCTTTCCAAGCTAAAGGCGGACGCGGAAGCCTACCTGGGCGACAAGGTGACCGAAGCGGTCATCACCGTACCGGCGTACTTCACCGATGCGCAGCGCCAGGCGACCAAAGACGCGGGCAAGATCGCGGGCATGGAAGTCAAGCGGATCATCAACGAGCCGACCGCCGCGGCGCTGGCGTACGGCATCGATAAGGGCAACGACCAGAAAGTCATGGTGTACGACCTGGGCGGCGGCACCTTCGACGTGTCCATCATCGAGATGGGGGACGGCGTGCAGGAAGTGCTGGCCACTGCCGGCAACAACCGCCTGGGCGGCGACGACTTCGACCAGAAGATCGTGGACTGGATGGTGTCTGAATTCAAGAAGGAAAACGGCATCGACCTGTCGGCGGACAAAATGGCGCTGCAGCGTCTGCGGGAAGCCGCGGAAAAGGCGAAGATCGAGCTTTCCGGCTCCACTACCAGCAGCATCAATCTCCCCTTCATCACTGCGGACGCGAGCGGGCCGAAGCATCTCGACCTGACTTTGTCCCGCGCAAAATTCAACGAGCTGACCGCGTCCCTGGTGGACGCGACGATGGGTCCGGTCCGCCAGGCGCTGAGCGATTCCGGCCTGTCCAAAAACGATATCAACAAGGTCCTGCTGGTCGGCGGTTCCACCCGTATCCCGGCTGTTCAGGACGCGATCAAGGATTTCATGGGCCAGGAACCGTTCAAGGGCATCAACCCGGACGAATGCGTTGCGATGGGCGCAGCTCTGCAGGGCGGCGTGCTCGGCGGCGAGGTCAAGGGTCTGCTGCTGCTGGACGTGACCCCGCTGTCCCTGGGCGTGGAAACCATGGGCGGCGTGATGACCAAGGTCATCGAGCG
>CAMMRL010000046.1 GCA_946499275.1 uncultured Clostridia bacterium
ACGGGAAAGGCGGTAAGGAATATCGCGGCGTTCGCGCATAAAAAGCCGCCCGTCGGGGAAAACGGGACGGCCGGCTTTTTCGTCATGGCCTTCAGCAGGAAATTACTGCTGCGGGTTTTGGCTGTTGTTGGTCTGCGCCGGCTGCTGGGGTTGCACAGGCTGGCCGTTCGGCGCCTGGTAGGGCGCCTGGTTGTAGTTATACGGTTGCTGCGGCTGGCTGGCGGGGGCGGCGGTGGTGTACACCTTCTGCGCTACGATGCCGAACGCACGGTTCGCCAGCGAGCTGAGCAGAGGAAGGTTCGCGTCCTGCCCCTTCGCCACCTTGACCAGGGCGATAATCACGAAGATCAGGATAATCAAAGAGACGATACCGTCGATAAAACCGAACACACCGGAAAAAAACACGCCCGCAAGGGGAATTCTTTCCAGCACATCGAAAATACCGAGCACGGCGCTGACGATCGAGCCGAGCAGGGAGAGGAACGTTGCCTGCATCACCTGGCGGGAGGTCCATTCGTCCCGTTCCGCTACGAGGACGAGACCGAGCACCAGGAAGCAGAGCGTCGTCTGCCGCAGGAAGGCGAGTACGAACGCCAATACGGCATAGAACACGAGAGAAATGCCGAGTTTACCCTTACGCATTGTCAAAACCCCTTATGTTTCAATTTCCGGTTTCCACCGGACGGGAACAATTCCCGCTTACGATTATTAGTTTAAAGGAAATCACGTGTTATGTCAATCGGTCGGGGAAGCTTTTTATAGAAATCTTGCGCAGTGGGGAACCCAACGTCCTGACGGAAATCTTTGCACACTAGGGGAAAAAGGTTGACGGCGGTTCGGCGGATGGCTATAATAAATAGCAATAGGAAGGAGCGAAGGCCCATGACAAAGCATTTGAACGCGATTCGCGAATATTGCGATTCCCAAAATTGGAACTATTCGCTGGATGAAGAAAAGAATTATCTCACCATGCGCATGTCGCTGCGTGCCATTGATTCCTGCACGATCCACGCTCAGATGCGCGGGGAGGACGGGTTTACCATTTATACTGTGTTCCCGATCAAGGCGCCGGAAGGGAAGCGGGATGCGATCGCCGCGTTCCTGACCCGCGCCAACTACGGCCTGATCTTGGGCAATTTCGAACTGGATTTTGATGATGGGGAAATCCGTTTTAAGGTAACAACCATCTGCGGGGAGGATAACGTCCTGCCGATGGACGTGATGGAGCGCACCTTTGACATGGGCTTCTGTATGTTCGACCGGTATGGCGAAGGGCTGCTTTCGGTGTTGTACGGCAACGCCGCCCCAATTGAAGCGGTGGACGCGATCGAACGCCGGGACGAGGAAGAGGAACAAGAAGCACCGGTAGTGCCGACAGCGCCGGGCGGCACGATGTTGTCCTGAGAACAGCCCCCTAAGGAATGGGTGGATGAAAAAGGGTGTGCTGCAAACAGGCATTTTGTTTTTGCTTTCCCCAAAAACAACTTGAGGGCCGTATCCTATGGCCCTCATTTTGCGTTTATTACGTAAAACCGTACTTTTTCATCCCCTGAATGGCGTCCATCTTTTTTATATGGCGGGATTCCGTGCAGAGAGGTACAAAATGAAGCGAGAAACGACGGGCAGGCACAGGGAAATACCGGATCAGGCGTTCACCCACGGCGGAAAATTCCATGCGGACGATGTATTCTCTACCGCGCTGCTGCGGCTGTTGCGGCCCGGGCTGCGGGTACGGCGGGGATTCCGCGTGCCGGAAGGGTTCGACGGCCTGGTGTATGACATCGGCGGCGGCCGGTTTGACCACCACCAAAGCGGGGCCCCGGTGCGGGAAAATGGGGCGCCGTATGCGGCGTTCGGCCTGCTTTGGCGGGTTTATGGCCCGATGGTATTGGCACAGGGGCTTCCTCCGGAAGCTATTGAGGAAGAAGCCGTCCGCTTTGACGAAAAGTTTATTCAACCGCTCGACCGGGACGACAACACCGGCTGCGGGCATCCGCTGGGGGAGGTAATCGGTTCCTTTAATCCGGTCTGGGATTCGGAGACGTCGGTTGACCGTTGCTTTGAAGAGGCTGTGGCGTTTGCCGGCGTTATCCTGAAAAAGCGGCTGGAGGATGTATACGCCGCCCGCCGGGCGAAAGCGTTGGTGGAAGCGGCGTTGGCCCGGATGGAAGAGGGCGTTGTGGTTTTGGAACGCTTCGCCCCATGGAAAGGCGTGTTGGTTCCCTCGGATGCGCAGTTTGTGGTATATCCGTCCCAGCGGGGCGGCTGGTCCGCCCAGGGGGTGCCGTTGGAAGACGGGGACGGTGCGTTAAAATGCCTTTTTCCGGCAGCGTGGGCCGGACGAGCGGAGCAGGATCTGTCGGCCTTGTCAGGAATCCCGGATTTGACCTTCTGCCACAACAATCGTTTCCTGGTCTCCACTAAGACGCGGGAAGGTGCTGTCGCCGCCTGTCGTGCCGCGCTGCGGGAACAGGGACGGGAGAGGGGATTGTGAAGGAATAGCGGCTCCCTGACAGTAAATCCGCTGTTGCTTGATTTTTGACCTTGACTTTTCAGCGTGGGAGTGTTACATTGGACGAGTAAAGACAATGGAAAAGGAAAATCCATCGATGGGGAAGGCACTTCCTCCCCCCGCCAGAGAAGGCCGCCGTGTGCTGAAAGCGGCTTCGGGTAGGGATGAAGACAGCTACCGCCCCGGAGGTGCGCGCCGCTCAATGCCGTACCGGCAGCAAGGCGCGCCGGTTGGCGCCGTTATCCGCCGCAACGAGACCGGGCTGTTTGGAACGCCCGGTGAAACAGGGTGGAACCGCGTGGCTGATTGGCCCCGTCCCTTTTAGGGGACGGGGCTTTTTTGCACGTTTTTCTCAGCATTTTTAGCAATCCGGCCAGGACGGCCGGGAAGAAAGGATGGATAAGCATGATTACGGTTACGCTCAAAGACGGCGACAAGCGGGAGGTGATGGAAAACACCACCGTGGATACGCTTTGCCGGGATATATCGATGGGCCTGTACCGCGCGGCCTGCGCCGCCCGGGTGAATGGGAAGGTCGCGGACCTGCGGACGCCGCTTACCGAGGACTGCACACTAGAGATCCTCACCTTCGACTCGCTGGACGGGAAAAAGGCGTATTGGCACACCTGCTCCCATATCCTGGCCCAGGCGGTGAAGCGCCTGTACCCCGAGGTAAAGCTGGCGATCGGCCCCTCGATCGACGAAGGGTTCTACTACGATATGGATTCCTCTTTCCCTTTCACGCCGGATGTTATGGAAAAAGTGGAAGCGGAGATGCGGAAAATCTGCAAGGAAAAGCTGCCGTTGGAACGGTTTGAACTGCCCCGCGACGAGGCACTCCGGTTTATGGAGGAAAAGGCCGAACCCTTTAAGGTGGAACTGATTAACGACCTGCCAGCCGATGCGCACATCTCTTTTTACAAGCAGGGCGAGTTTACCGACCTGTGCGCCGGCCCCCATCTGCCGGATACCGGTCGGGTAAAGGGCAACGCCCTCAAGCTGACCGCCTGCAACGCCGCATATTGGCGGGGCGATTCCAACCGGGAGACACTCCAACGGATTTATGGGATCGCCTTTACATCGAAGGATGAGTTAGACGCTTATTTGGAGCGGATTGAAGAGGCGAAAAAACGGGACCACCGGAAGATCGGCAAGGAATTGGGCCTGTTTACCATCATGGAAGAAGGCCCGGGCTTCCCCTTCTTCCTGCCCAAGGGCATGGTACTAAAAAACACCCTGATCGACTATTGGCGCGAAGTGCATAAGCGGTATGGCTACGTCGAGATTTCGACCCCCGTCATCCTCAGCCGCAAGCTGTGGGAGCGTTCCGGCCACTGGGACCATTACAAACAGAATATGTATACCACCGTTATCGACGACGAGGACTTCGCCATCAAGCCGATGAACTGCCCCGGCGGCATGCTGGTGTATAAAAACGAACCGCATTCCTACCGCGACCTGCCTTTGAGGGTGGGCGAACTGGGGCTGGTTCACCGGCACGAGCTGTCCGGCGCCCTCCACGGCCTGTTCCGTGTACGCTGCTTTACCCAGGACGACGCGCATATCTTTATGACCTGGGATCAGATGAAGGACGAGATCAAAAACGTTGTCAAGCTGTTTGACGAGGTGTATTCCGTTTTCGGCCTGACCTATCAGATCGAGCTGTCCACCATGCCGGAAGACCATATGGGGGACGAGAAGGACTGGAATTTTGCCCAGCAGACGCTGAAGGAAGCCATTACCGAAATGGGCAAAGACTACGTGATCAACGAAGGGGACGGCGCGTTCTACGGCCCGAAGCTGGATTTCCATCTGGCCGATTCCCTGGGCCGCACTTGGCAGTGCGGCACCATCCAGCTCGATATGCAGCTTCCCGAGCGGTTTGAACTGGAGTATGTGGGCGAGGACGGCCAGAAGCACCGCCCCGTGATGATCCACCGGGTGGTGCTGGGCTCCATCGAACGGTTTATCGGCGTGATTACCGAGCATTTTGCAGGGGCGTTCCCGCTTTGGCTGGCCCCTGTGCAGGTGAAAATCCTGCCGGTCACCGACCGGGCCGCCGCCTATGCCGACGAGCTGGCCGCCAAGTTGGATGTGCAGGGGTTCCGGGTGGAAACCGACCATCGGAACGAAAAAATTGGGTACAAGATCCGTGAAGCGCAGATGCAGAAGGTGCCGTATATGCTGATCATCGGCGATAAGGAAGCCGAAAGCGGCATGGTTTCGGTCCGTTCACGCAAAGAGGGCGACCTGGGAGTCCAGTCGATGGAGGAATTTCTCTCTCGTGCGCTGCGCGAAGTGGCCGAGAAGGCGGTTTGACCGGGCGGATCCATTTTACGTTTTCAGTGGAAAAGAGACGGCGTGTTTTCACGCCGTCTCTTTTTGTGCATGGGGGGCGCCAAACCGGGCCAACGGGCGAGAGAAAATCAGGCGGCTCTGTCCGGTGGAGAGGAGCAGAAAGAGGAGAATTCGGAAATAGGGCTTGATTTTCCCCTCCCTTTGTGGTATCATGCTAATGCCGTCGCAGAAAGATGCTTCTGTTGGCTGAGAAAATTGCATAAGCAGGCGTAGTTTAGTGGTAAAACATCAGCTTCCCAAGCTGAGGTTGTGGGTTCGATTCCCATCGCCTGCTCCACACCAGCAGGAACGAGGGGAGTTCGTACGAACTCCCCTCGTTTGTAAGTCGTGCACCGCAGGCTTTTTTGTCCAAACGCGTGGTTCACGTTTAAGCCGAGCGGTTTTGTATTCATCCTTATACGCCGCCGCCCTTCCTTTCCGCCAAAAGCCACGCTGCGCCGCACCTGCACGTCTGTAAACGCACTCGCAACGGCTCCGCATGCCGCCAACTTTTTGAGGGATCGGTGCACGATAATTTTTGGGTGTCTTTTTTGTATTCAAAACCCAAGTGAGAAGAAGCCGATTGCTGTAAAGCAGTCGGCTTTTTATGTTTTGTGGTATATGAAGTCAAGAATAGAAAGGATGCCAATGGTATACTATCCGTGTGAGGTGAATGCATATGGAATCGGACGCGCTGAAAAAGGTGCTGAATTATGTGGATGAACATGTAACAGAGAAAATCGAGTTGCGTGATCTTTCGAAAATAGCGGGATACAGCCCCTTCTATTTCAGCAAACTGTTTTCCGAAACCATGGGAATGCCTGTTACCGGGTATATCCGGATTCGCAAATTACAACATGCCGTTGTATCGTTGCTGGAGGGACGGAAGGTCCTGGACGTGGCGTTCATGTATGCATTCGAATCACATGAAGGGTTCACGCGCGCCTTTACCCAACTTTTTGGTTCAACGCCTAGTACTGTTCGGAGATATCTCACCTCTTATACGGTGCCGGAATACGTTGTGCCAGACGTAAAAAGCAAGGAGGGCCATATGAAAACAGGGAACGAAGAAAAGTTGCAGCATGATATGGATCAACTGGTTTTTGAGGTTTTAAACGAATCGATCGAAGAAGCCCAAAAAGGCTTTTGTACCCGGATTGACGTATCCTTTTTGCCGGAGAACAGGGTGAAAATCTGCGATAACGGACGGGGATTGCCATTGTCCGGTGATTTACACGCAAGCAAAGAGGTGCTGGATAAAATATTGGCCGGCAAACCGATTACCAATGCAGAATACAGTCAGATGGGGGATCTCGTCCAGCCCGGCATGCAAACGATAAATTCTCTCTGTGAATCCCAGCACATTACGGTAAACAGGGATAACCGCCAATTCCGGCAGGAGTATATTCGCGGCGTCGCCCAGCACGAGATTTCGATGAGCGAATCAACCGGTAGGTCGGGAACAACCGTTATTTTAAAGCCGGATAAAGCGATATTCGGCGAAACGGTCTTTTCCAGAAAAAAGATTATTCAGTGGCTGAAACATAAATCGGCGGATATAGCGAACCTCATGATCCAATTTTATGGCAGTAATTAAGGCGCAACTATATTCCATCGTGAATAACCGGTTGTGGTTTCCGGAGCCGGCTGTTGCGGGGCGGCTTTTTTCTGGAAGTATCGTTTACCCTGTGGCATATCGGCGATTTTATAGAATGTACGGGAATAGAGAAGGAAAGCTGTAGGGGAAACGCCGCTGTTTGTATTGCCGGGTTTGCTTGATAATGGAAACGACGTATCAATCGAGATTCGACAGGTTTTCGCTTGCAAAAACCGGGGGGATATATTAAAATATATGGCAAAGGTTGGTTGGCCGCAGACGGATCGCCCATTATGATGGGAGAACTTTGGCAAACCGGGCAGAACCGGCTCCTGCGGAGGAATGAGGGGGATTATGCCGTTGATTCATACGCTGCTCTTGGCAACAGCGGATGCTGTGCCGCCGGATGGCTCCCAGACCCCGGCAAGTATGCTCTTTGCCTGTTGGGCGATTGTCGTCGTCCTTTTGGCGATGGCGGTCATTTTTTTAAGGGCAAGGAAAAAGGAATTTGCCGTCGCGATCTTACCGTTGCTGATTACCCCGGCGATACATATTGTCAGCGGTGTGGTGGCCAAGTGGCTGTCTGGGGTGGTCGCTTTGTCGGCGGGACAACTCCGCGTCATTATTGATTTAACGGCGGGGCTGATCTCTTGCCTGCTGCTGGGACTTGTTTCCCGCGGTATTGAGGAACGCCGAACCCGCAACGGTTTTTTCTGGTGCTGTGCGGGGTTTGTGGTGATTTTGACCCTGGTTCTGGTCACCAATACACTGACTGCGATTGTGCAGGTGTAACATGGTTGTGAAGAAAGCCGCAGTTCCTCTGCCGTGGGACTGCGGCTTTCTGTTTGGAGGGAGGAGCGGGAAATGTTGTCCTTTCGGGATATGCGGGATGAAGAGGACGAATACCAGCTGCTGCTGCTGCGCTGGTTTCAAAATCCCCTGGTATTGGAGTGGTTTGGAACAGAGGATTTTCCCGGAGGTGTTACCCTAGATAACGTGAAACGGAAATACAACGTTCCTTTTCGGCTCTACGAAGGGGTATGGCCCTGCATTCTGGAGAGCGACGGTCGCCCAGTAGGATACGCCCAATAGTATCCTACGGAGGAACCGGGCGAACGGGGGATCGATTTGTTTATAGGAGAAAACAGCTTCCGGGATAGGGGAAATGGGACGCAGTTCCTACATTTGCTTTCCTCTTTTTTGTTTCAGCAGAAAGAAGCGCGAAGCATTCTGTTGGATCCGAAAGGGGAAAATCGTCGCGCCATCCGCTGTTACGAAAAAGCGGGCTTTCGTCTCCTGCGGACGACGGACGATGGGCGTTGGATCATGGCTCGGGGAAGAAGATGACCGGAGGGCTCAAAAAAGCGGCGCCGCATTTACGGCGCCGCTTTTAGCTAATATTCCCTTTTGCTTAAACGCCGTTGTCGTTGTCGAATACAGCGTACATGATATTGGTCGCGTGGTCGGATACTCGTTCCAAGTCGGTCAGGATATCGATAAATACCATCCCGGTTTCGGGAGTACACTCCAGCTTGTTCAACCGTTCTACATGGTGTTCGCGCAGCGCGACGACTAAACGGTCTATTTCCTCTTCTTCGCACATGATCTGCGCGGAAAGTTCTTTATCCCGTTTGCCGTCCAGGAAAAAGGCGATCGCTTCGTCCACGATTTTCTGAGTGCGCGCCCCCATATCCTTCATTTCCGCTATCGCCCCCTCGGAGAAAGGAACGCCGTTTTCGAAATGCTGGGAATACTCTAGGATGTTTTCCGCATGGTCGCCGATGCGTTCCAGGTCGTTGACTACGTGGAACATGGAGCCGATCAGTCGGTTGTCACTTTCCAGCAGCTCCATCGCGTGGATTTTAACTAGGTAGCTGGTGATGCTGTGGTTGAGGAAGTTCAGTACCTGTTCGTTTTGCTTAATCTGCTGCATGGTTTCCTTGTTCGGCTTAAAGAACACATTGAGGGCTAAGCCGAAATTGTTCCGGGCGATGGTTCCCATCCGCTCTACTTCCTTAGTGACCTGCGCCACGGCGATAGACGGCGTATTAAGAATCCGTTCATCCAAAAACTGAAGCCGCATTTCTTCGTAAGCAGCGTCCTTGCCGGGAACGAATTTTTTTGCCAGTTTTACAAGGAGTTGGGCGAAGGGAAGAAGCACAGCGGTGGAGACGATATTAAAGATGATATGCGCTACCGAAATTTGCATTTTCGGGTCAGACACTAAGCTTTCAATCAACCCGACATATGGGAGAAACAGGCAAATAGGAATGAAAATTAAGGTGCCAATGATATTAAACATCAGGTGGATCACCGCTGCCCGCTTACCGGATCGGTTGGTTCCGATGGAGGCCAGAAGCGCAGTGGCACAAGTGCCGATGTTCTGCCCAAACAGGATATAGATAACGCTGCCAAGGCTTACCACCCCGCTGGCAGCCATAGCCTGGATGATACCGACTGAAGCGGAGGAGGACTGGATAATGGCGGTGAGTACCGCTCCAGCCAGGATGCCGAGAATGGGATTGGAAAATTTGGTCATCAATGCGGCGAATTCCGGCATCTGTGCCAGCGGTTTCATCGCGCCGGACATGGATTCCATTCCGGTGAATAGGATGCCGAACCCGATGATCACCATACCGATATGCTGGAACAGCTTTTTCTTCGTCATCATCATGAAGGCGACGCCGAGGAAAACGGCGATCGGGGCTAGATAACTTAGCTTCAGGCCGATTAAGAAGCTGGTGACCGTGGTGCCGATGTTCGCGCCCATGATTACGTAAACCGCCTGTTCCAGCTTGAGCAGGCCGGCGTTGAGGAAGCCGACCACCATTACCGTTGTGGCTGAGGAGGATTGGATCGCCCCGGTGACCACGACACCGACCAACACGCCGAGCAGCGGATTGGAAGTTAGCTTTTCAAGCAGAGTGCGGAGTTTGGAACCGGCGACCAGCTCCAGGCCGTCACCCATCATTTTCATTCCAAAAAGGAACAGGCCCAGGCCGCCAAGCAGTTGTAGGATATGCGTAAGATCCATGTCCATACCTCTCCATTATTATACTTATCAAAACATCGTTAAGAAGAATAGCATGGAATTGTTAAGAGAAGGTTAAATATTTGAAAATGGGAAAAAATTTTGTTTTTTGGCGCGATAATGTCGAATGCCGGCTTGTTTTTGGATAACTGGTAATAGGCTGTCTATTCGGTGTGGTATATATACCGGGGTTGCCTATGGGGACAAAAGGGGGAAAGAACATACACGAAAAATGAATAAAAATACAAATTATGCAGCAGAAAATGAATAAAATAATTTTTAAAAGAGACGAAAACACAGAAATATACAGCGAAATATCTTGGGTTTGTACAGGGTGACAAAATTGCATGAATTGGCATAATTATACGATTTCCCCTCTTGAAAATTCAAGACAAGGGGTCTATAATAAGGGCATTGAAAACACGACGGTTAATACCGCGACGAAAGGAAGCGTACTTTATGGATCAGCAGATTAAAAAAGTCGTACTCGCTTACTCGGGCGGGCTGGACACCTCGATCATCATCCCGTGGCTGAAGGAAAACTACAACAACTGCGAAGTGATTGCCGTCGCGGCGGACGTCGGGCAGGGGAAGGAGCTCTCCGGCCTACAGGAAAAGGCCATCAAAACCGGCGCTTCCAAGCTGTATATCGAAGACCTGCGCAAGGAGTTTGTGGAGGATTTCATTTTCCCGACGGTAAAAGCCGGCGCGGTGTATGAAAACCAGTACCTGCTGGGCACCTCCTTCGCCCGGCCGATCATTGCGAAGCGGCTGGTGGAAATCGCCCAGGCGGAAGGCGCGGACGCGATCGTCCACGGCTGCACCGGCAAGGGCAACGACCAGGTCCGGTTTGAACTGGCGATCAAGGCGTTCGCCCCGAAGATGAAGATCATCGCCCCGTGGCGGATCTGGGACATCAAATCCCGGGACGACGAGATCGATTACGCCGAAGCGCACGGTATCCCGCTGGCCATCACCCGGGAGACCAATTATTCCAAGGATAAGAACCTGTGGCACCTGTCCCATGAAGGGCTGGATCTGGAGGACCCGGCGAACGAGCCGAAGTACGACGAAATCCTCGAGATGGGGGTTTCCCCGGAAAAAGCGCCGGACAAGGCGACGTATATCACTCTTTCCTTTGAAAAGGGCGTGCCGGTGGCGCTGGACGGCGTGAAGATGGACGGCGTTTCGATGATTGAAAAGCTCAACGAGCTGGGCGGTGCGAACGGTATCGGCATCGTGGACATGGTGGAGAACCGGCTGGTCGGCATGAAGAGCCGCGGCGTGTATGAAACCCCCGGCGGCGCGATCCTCTACAAGGCGCACGAGGCGCTGGAGACCCTCTGTCTCGACCGGGACACCCAGCACTACAAGCAGCAGATGGTGGCAGGCAAATTCAGCGAGCTGGTGTATTACGGCCAGTGGTTCACCCCCCTGCGGGAAGCGCTTTCCGCGTTTGTGGACAGCACTCAGGAACATGTGACCGGCGATGTAAAGCTCAAGCTGTATAAGGGAAACATGATCCTCGCGTCCCTCACCTCCCCGTACTCGTTGTATGACGAGGAGATTGCCACCTTTGACGAGGACGACGTGTACGACCAGACGGATTCCCAAGGCTTCATCAACCTGTTCGGCCTGCCGATCAAGGTGCAGGCAATGAAGCAGGGGAAATAAGGCCTTTGCCCATATCCGGGATATATTTCCGATACCTGGGGATACGGCGGTGCCCTGTCCCTCTGGCGGTAGCGGCCGGAACTCCGGATATACAAAAGAATCTTTTATAGTCAAATGGATTAGCGGCAGGGGGCGGTTCGCCGTTCCCCTGCCCGCCTTCTTTACAATGATACAGCGCGGCGGCGGGTTTCCCGGCGGGCGCGGAAAGCGGGGAAACCGATGAAATTGTGGGCCGGCAGGTTCCAGAAGGAACTGGATCAGAAAACCAACGACTTTAACTCCTCCATCGCGTTCGATTCCCGGATGGCGAGGGAGGATATCCTCGGCAGCATGGCGCACGCCGCGATGCTGGCGAAGCAGGGGATTATCTCCGCCGCCGACGGGGAGGCAATCCGGGACGGCCTGGCCGGCATCCTTGCCGACTTGGAATCCGGGGCGCTGCCCATTGACCCGAACGCGGAGGACATCCATACCTTTGTGGAAGGGGAACTGACCGCCCGCATCGGGGACGCCGGCAAGCGGTTACACACCGGGCGGAGCCGGAACGATCAGGTCGCCCTGGACGACCGGCTGTATCTCCGTTCCCTGGCGGGGCAGCTGCGCGCCCAGCTCACCGAACTGATTGGGGTGCTTTGCAAGAAAGCGGAGGAATACGCCGGCGCGGTGATGCCGGGGTACACCCACCTCCAGCGGGCACAGCCCATCACCTTTGGGCATCATCTGATGGCCTATGCCGAGATGTTCCTGCGGGATATCGGCCGTCTGGACGACGCGGTGAAGCGGATGAACGTTTCCCCTCTCGGCAGCGGGGCACTGGCTTCCACCACCTATCCGCTGGACCGGGAAGCGGCGGCAAAAGCCCTGGAAATGGACGGGGTGACCCACAATTCCCTGGACGGGGTTTCCGACCGGGATTTCTGCATCGAGCTGTCGGCGGCGTTGTCGCTGGTGATGGTGCATCTCTCCCGCTTTTCGGAGGAGATCATCCTCTGGTGTTCGTGGGAATTCAAGTTTATCGAGCTGGACGACGCGTTTTCCACCGGTTCCTCCATCATGCCTCAGAAGAAGAACCCCGATATCGCGGAACTGGTGCGGGGCAAAGCCGGACGGGTGTTCGGGGATCTGACCGCCCTGTTGACCGTGATGAAGGGGCTCCCCCTGGCGTACAACAAGGATATGCAGGAGGACAAGGAAGCGGTGTTCGACGCGTTTGATACCGTGAAAATGTGCCTGACCGCTTTTATCCCGATGGTGGATACAATGCGGGTGCTCACCGACAATATGCGCAGGGCGGCGGCGGGCGGCATTATCAACGCCACCGACTGCGCGGATTACCTGGTGGGGAAGGGGCTGCCCTTCCGGGACGCCTACAAAGCGACCGGCACGCTGGTGGCCCTCTGCATTGAAAAGGGACTGACCCTCGAAACCCTGCCGCTGGACGAATACCAAGCGGTCTGTGGGCTGTTTGACGACGGGGTGTACGAAGCGATTAACCTGGACCGCTGCGTGGCGCTCCGAAGGGTGTACGGCGGCCCCGCGCCGGAAAACGTGCGGGCGCAGGTGCAGCGGGTGCGCGGACTGATCGGGGAATAAGGGGCGGTTCTACCGCGGCATAGAAGGGACGAGAAAACATGACGATCAAAGCAGGTATATTGGGAGCGACCGGCTATGCCGGCGTCGAATTGGCGCGGCTGCTGCTCCGCCATCCCGGGGTAACGCTCAACGCGGTCGGTTCGGTGTCCTTTGAAGGGCAGAAGCTGTACGAGGTGTACCCCTCCCTGCGGGAGTTGTGCGGGCTGGAATGCGAAGGGGCGGACGAAGTGATCGCCAAAAGCGACGTGGTGTTCGCCGCCCTGCCGCACGGCCTGTCGCAGGACACGGCGGAGCAGTGCGTCAAGGCGGGAAAGAAGTTCATCGACCTGGGGGCGGATTTCCGGCTGGACGACCCGGCGGAATACGAAAAATGGTACAGCTGCGAATACAAGTACCCCGCCCTGCATCAGCAGTCGGTTTACGGCCTGCCGGAGCTGTTCCGGGAGGAGATCCGCGGCCGTTCGGTAATCGGCAACCCCGGCTGTTACCCGACCAGCGTGGCGCTGGGGCTGGCGCCCGCGCTGCGGGCCGGGCTGGTGGAAGCGCAGGGGATTGTGATCGACTCCAAGTCGGGCGTGACCGGCGCGGGCCGGAAGACCACCCAGGGGACCCATTATCCCGAATGCAACGAAGCGTTTTCGGCTTATAAGGTGGCGGCCCATCGCCATACGCCGGAAATTGAGCAGACCTTAAGCAAAATGGCGGGTGAAAAGGCGACGGTAACCTTTGTCCCCCATCTGCTCCCGGTCAACCGGGGGATCCTCTCCACCATCTACGCTAGGATGAAACCGGGCACTACCCTGGATAGGGCACGGAAACTGTATGAAGAGACGTATCAAAACGAACGTTTTGTCCGCGTCCTGCCCCAGGGGGCCGGGGTGGATATCCGGAACGTGAAATGCTCCAATTACTGCGATATCCAGCTGTACACGGACGAGCATACGGGGATGCTAATTGTGACCTCGGTGATCGATAATATGGTGAAAGGCGCAGCGGGGCAGGCGATCCAGAACATGAACCTGCTGTTCGGCCTGCCGGAGGAAACCGGCATTGATATGATCCCTCCGGCGTTTTAAGACGGTCGGAGAACTGGAAAGCTATAACCGGCTTTCCCTTTGAAATCAATTTATGAGAATAAAGGATGGGTTCCTATGGCTTCCACACAATTTATCCAGGGCGGCGTCACCGCGGCGAAGGGGTTCACCGCCTCCGGCATCCACTGCGGCATCCGCAAAAACCGGGAGAAAAAGGACTTGGCGCTGATCCTGTCCGACCGGCCGGCGGCTGCGGCGGCGGTATATACCCAAAATCTGGTGAAAGGCGCACCGATCGCGGTGACGGCTTCTCATCTGGAAAATGGGATTGCCCGGGCGGTAATCTGCAACAGCGGCATCGCCAATACCTGCGCCGCCGACGGGGTGGAGAAGGCGAACGCCATGTGCCGCCTGGCTGCGCAGGCCCTCGGCATTGCGGAAGAAGAGGTGATCGTCGCCTCCACCGGCGTGATCGGCCCTTCCATCGACCTTGCGCCGATTGCAGCGGGCATGCCCGCGTTGGCGGCGTCCCTTTCGGCCGAGGGACATACCGCGGCGGCGGAAGCCATCATGACCACCGATACGGTAAAAAAGGAATTCGCCGTCCGCTTCGCCCTGGGAGGGGTTCCCTGCGCGATGGGCGGCATCGCGAAGGGGAGCGGGATGATCGCGCCGAATATGGCGACCATGCTCAGCTTCATTACCACCGACGCGGCAGTGTCCGCCCCGCTGCTGAAGAAGGCGCTGGCGGCTGTGGCGGCGGACACGTTTAACATGATGTCGGTGGACGGGGACACCTCTACCAACGACACACTGGCGATCCTGGCCAACGGCGCCGCGGGCAACCCGCTGGTGGAAGGCGAGGGAGAGGACTACGAAACCTTTGTCGAAGCGCTGCGCGTCCTGTGCACCGCGCTGACCAAGGCCCTCGCCGCAGACGGCGAAGGGGCGACCAAGCTGCTCGAATGCCGGGTGAGTGGCGGGAAAACCGTTCCGGACGCCAAAACCGTCGCCAAGGCGGTGATCAATTCCGCCCTGCTGAAAGCGGCGATGTTCGGCGCGGACGCGAACTGGGGCCGGGTACTCTGCGCGATCGGCTATTCCGGCGCGCAGGTGGATATCCACGGGGTGGACGTGGCGTTTTCCTCGGCGGCGGGAAGCATCCCGGTGTGCGTAAACGGTGCGGGGATCGCTTTCAGCGAGGAAAAGGCGAAAGCGATCCTCAGCGAGAAGGAAATTGTGATCGAGGTTACCTTGCACGACGGGGAAGCGGCCGCCACGGCGTGGGGTTGCGACCTGACCTACGATTATGTGAAGATCAACGGTGATTACCGGAGCTGAACGGAACACGCCGGCGTTGTTTTTGGGGAAAGGACGGCCATGAACTCAGGGCTTGGGAACGAAACAGGCCATTCCGTCGGCGTTGGAACGGATACATCGGCTCGTATCCGTTACAGCACGGCTTATATCCTTGATGGGCCGTCCGGAAGCGGAAAAACAGCGTGGATACGCCGTCGTCTCTCTGCCCATGCGGATCGGATCTGTTTATATCTGACGGACGAGGAATTTTGCGAACAATTTTTGTACCCTTCTGTTTTATCGGGAGAACGGGCGGAAGGTCCGGCCTGGCTTACGGAACGTGCCGGAAAAAGAGCGGATATACTCGCCGTAGACAATATGGATTTACGATTCCGCGGTATGGAATGGACGCAGAGGGAAGCGGCTAAACGGTTAGCCGGCTTGGTTTATGGCGGAATGACTGTGATCGTGGCAGGCATCGAAATGGAAGGGCGGGTCCCCGCTTTCCTGTCCATCATGCGGGAACGATGCGCCGATAAGCTGATTTGTATTTATTTGTGATGTTACTGGGACAAAGGTGATGATTTATGACCATATCGACGGCAGGCCGGGCGCAGGTGCTGACCCAGGCGCTTCCCTATATCAAACAGTACGCGGGCAAAACCGTGGTTATCAAATACGGCGGTAACGCTATGGTTTCCGATGAGCTGAAATCCGCCGTGATGGAGGACATCGTCCTGCTTTCCACCGTGGGGATCAAGGTGGTGCTGGTACACGGCGGCGGGCCGGAGATCAATGAAATGCTGGCGAAAATCGGGAAAGAGCCGAAATTTATCAACGGCCTGCGGTATACCGACCGCGAAACCATGGAAGTGGTGGAGATGGTGCTGGCCGGCAAGGTGAACAAAGGGCTTGTCCAGCGGCTGGAGCAGCAGGGCGGCCGGGCCATCGGCCTGTGTGGGCTGGATGGCGGCATGATCAAGGCGGTGAAGATGCGGGGCGAAACCGATCTCGGTTTCGTCGGGGACATCACCCACGTCAACGTTACGCTGATCCGCAATTCGCTGGAAAACGGCACCATCCCCGTGGTGGCGACCGTCGCGGCCGGGGAGCGGGACGGCGAAACCTACAACATCAATGCCGATATCGCCGCATCCCGGATTGCGGCGGCGCTGTGTGCGGAAAAGCTGGTGCTGATGACCGACGTGCGCGGCCTGCTCCGGGACAAGGACGACGAAGACAGCCTGATTTCCGTGGTGCATGTCAGCGATGTGCCCAGCCTGAAAAAGCAGGATATTATCAAGGGCGGGATGATCCCGAAGATCGACTGCTGTGTGGAAGCGGTCCGCCGGGGCGTAAAACGCACCCATATCATCGACGGGCGGATCCCCCATTCGATCCTGATCGAGATGTTGACCGACGAAGGCATCGGCACCATGTTCCTGTAAGCGGATTTCTCCCGAAACGGCGGTACGCCGCGGTATGACCGAGTGCGAAAGGATGATGTTTATGGTGTCACCGGAACTGAAAAAACAGCACGACGGCGCGCTGATGCCGACCTATGGGCGGTTCCCGGTCGCGTTGGAAAGCGGCCGCGGCGCGGTCGCGGTGGATACGCAGGGAAAAGAATATGTGGACTTCGGCAGCGGGATCGGCGTGAATTCGCTGGGCTACGCCGACCCGGAATGGGTGGCTGCGGTGCAGGAACAGGCCGCGAAGCTGCAGCACATTTCCAATTTATACTACAGCCCGGTGCAGGTGGCGTTCGCGCATGCCCTCTGCCGGACGGCAAAAATGGGCCGGGTATTCCTCGGCAATTCCGGCGCGGAGGCGAACGAATGCGCGATCAAGCTGGCGCGCAAATACAGCTTTGACAAGTACGGCGAAGGCCGCAGCAAAATCATCGGCCTGCGCAACTCCTTCCACGGCCGGACGGTGACCACCCTGGCGGCGACCGGGCAGGATTCCTTCCATCAGTATTTTTATCCCTTTACCGAAGGCTTCCTGTTTGTGGAGGCCGGCAACGTCACCGGCCTGATCGACGCATTGGTGGAAAATGAAGGCGCCGTGTGCGCAGTGATGCTGGAATGCATCCAGGGCGAAGGCGGCGTGATCCCGATGGAAAAGGCCTATCTGCAGGAGGTGCGTAAACTCTGCGACGAGCGGGACTTGCTCCTGCTTATCGACGAGGTGCAGACCGGCGCGGGGCGCACCGGGCGCTTTTTCGCTTACGAGCACGCGGGGATTGTCCCCGACGTGGTCACCATGGCCAAGGGCCTGGGAGGCGGGCTGCCCATCGGCGCCTGCCTGTGTACCGAGCGGCTGGCCGACGTGATGGGGCCGGGAATGCACGGTTCCACCTTCGGCGGGAACCCGGTGGTGTGCGCCGGCGCGCAGATAGTGCTGGACCGGCTGGCGCAGCCCGGCTTCCTGGATGCGGTAACGGAAAAGGGCGAGTATCTGCGTACCCGTCTGGCGGCGATGCCGCATGTCGCTCAGGTGCGGGGCATGGGCCTGATGCGCGGCGCGGTGCTGGACAAGGGGACGGCGCGCGAGGTGGCGGAGCGCTGCCTGGAAGGCGGCCTGCTGGTGCTGACGGCAAAAACGCTGCTGCGCTTCCTGCCGCCGCTGACGATCACCCAGGAAGAACTGGACCGGGGACTGGAGATCCTGGAATCGGTGCTGAAAACGCTGTAAATGAGGATTTATCTGTCGTGGGCCCCTTCCGGGGAGACCGCAGGACTGTCCCAGGGGGGAACAGAGGAGACGCGGAACGGCGATAAGGGCCTGCGGAGGGCTTAACCGATAATTTGGAAACGAAAGGGAGAGAATTGCATGAAACATCTGCTGAAAATGCTCGACCTGTCCAAGGACGAGATCATCGATATCCTGAACCTGGCCGATCAGCTGAAATACGAGCTGGCGCATGGGATGGAACATAAGCATCTGGCGGGCAAAACGCTGGGCATGATTTTCCAGAAGGCATCCACCCGCACCCGCGTTTCGTTTGAAACCGGCATATACCAGCTCGGCGGCTACGGCCTTTTCCTGTCCTCCCACGACCTGCAGATCGGCCGGGGCGAGCCGGTGGAGGATACCGCCCGGGTGCTGTCCCGGTATCTCGACGGCATCATGATCCGCACTTTCGACCAGGAAGAGGTGGAAACCCTCGCCCGGGTGGGGAGCATCCCGGTTATCAACGGGCTGACCGATTTCTGCCATCCCTGCCAGATCCTCGCCGACCTGATGACCGTGCGGGAACACAAGGGGGCGCTGGAAGGGCTGAAGATGGCGTACATCGGGGACGGCAACAATATGGCCAATTCCCTGATTGTGGGCTGCCTGAAGGTGGGGATGGCGGTTTCGGTCGCCTGCCCGGCGGATTACCGCCCGGACCCGCAGGTGCTGGAGTTCGCGAAAGGATACGGGGATCAATTCCTCCTCACCGAGGATTGCCTGGCAGCGGCGAAGGACGCGGACGTGGTCTTTACCGACGTGTGGGCTTCCATGGGCCAGGAAGGGGAAGCCGAAAAGCGGAGACTCGCCTTTGCCGGGTATCAGGTGAATGCGGAACTGCTTTCGGCCGCGAAACCCGACTGCATGGTGCAGCACTGCCTGCCCGCCCACCGCGGGGAGGAGATCACCGCCGACGTGTTCGAAGCGCATGCGGACGAGATTTTCGATGAAGCGGAAAACCGCTTGCACGCCCAGAAGGCCGTTATGGTCACGCTGATGCAGGATTGAGCCGTTGCGGCAGCAACCTACGAATAAGAATATTGAAAGAGCGCGGCAGCCCGGCTGCCGCGCTCTTTTCCTGTCGTCTCATTTTTCCGCCGGCCGATTGGCCGGGCCGCTCCGCACTTCCCTTTTCCTGGCCGTTCCGGGGACTGTATGCCACTGTTCCTGGGGCAAGAAAATATCCTCCGGCTTAATCTGGCAGTATACCGCCAGCTGAATGAGGGAAAACACGCTCAGCCGCTTTGGAATGCTGCCGGTTTCGATGCTTTCCAGGATACCGGGTTCCGTATCCATTATCTGCGCCATCTCCTTTTTGCTGAGATGGTGCTTTTTCCGCAAATAGCGAATATTGTCGCAAAAGCGGGTACATTCGTCCTCCGACATCATGGGAAACCCCTCCTATGGTCGCTTAATGTCAATTATTACAATACTATGGTATTTAATATTTGTCAATATATCTTTGTATAATAGTATTGTAATAATTGATATCGAGGATGGCTTATGCTGGGAGAGAATATCCGCCGTTTACGGGCGGGCAAAGGGATCAGCCAGGTGGAATTGGCGGACGCTCTGGGCGTGACCAAGCAGAGCGTGTCCAATTGGGAAAACAACAATATCCAACCGTCGATTGACATGCTGCTCAAGCTGGCCGGATTTTTTTCCGTCAGCACGGACAGGCTGCTGGGGCTGGACGACCGGCGGTTTTTGGAGGTGACCGGCCTGTCGGACGAAAAACTGCGGCACATTCAGCAGATTATCGACGACATGCGCGGCTGACCGGCAATGGTGATATATAAAAAGGCGGACGCTGAAATCTGAGGTGCAGTAACGAAGTGTTTTTAAGCGATTGAAAATCAATGTTTTCAATCGCTTATATGTTATATTACAAAAACAATTATTTCTATAATAGATAAGGGGGAATTGTTCTTTATGAAAGTTTTATTTCTAATCGGTAACGCAGCAGTAGGAAAAATGACCGTTGGACAAGAATTGATGAAAATTACGGATTTAAGATTATTTCATAATCATATGACTATTGAACCGGTTATTGAAATATTCGGACAATTCAATCCAAAAGCTATATATCGTTTAAGAGAAGTTATTTTTGAAGAATTTGCATCTTCTGATTGTTATGGACTTATTTTCACAATAATGTGGGCATTTGATATGCAGTCGGATTGGGATTATGTTGAACATATTAAGGATATTTTTAAGCAGAGAAATGACAATGTGGAATTCTATTATGTTGAGCTTGTAGCTCCGCAGGAAATACGATTAGGACGTAATGTTACCGAAAACCGCTTAATTAACAAACCTTCCAAGCGGGATATAGAGGGATCTAATCAAAGGCTGTTAAATGACGATGCAAATCATCGTTGTGAAAGTTATGATGGTGAAATAACCTTTGAAAATTATATAAAAATAGATAATTCATATCTTGCGCCAAATATTGTAGCATGCAAAATAAAAGAAGAGTTTAATCTGTAATGTTCCAGTACTAAGTATAATTTCTCCACGTGACATCTTTGCGGATACCGCCCCAAAGCATCATACTGGGTTTACACACTTTCGAAAAGTAAAAACATAAAAATAGGTGTAGCTTTTTGATGGCTACACCTATTTTTATGCCTTTGTTATGGCATCTTGTCATTTCAGCGTCCGCTTTTTTGTCCTTATGTTCAGTCGTGGATCTTAAAATCCTCTTCCGAATATTCCTTCAGCCCCGGCTGGCGGAAGGGGATGCGTTTGAGAGGGTCGTAAACAAATTTCCGGCAATGGTGGTACAGCGGCAACACGCCCTTTTTGGGGCAGAGCACCGCTTTGCCGTCGGACGAGCGCCGGCCGTGCTGGCAGTATTCGCAGGTAGCCTGAATGTTGTTGCCGTACAGTTTGCGCCGCATGACGGTTTCCCTCTCTTCTGTGGATACGATATCCGGTTTCTCATTCATTGTACCATAGTCACCTCCTTTTGACCAGATGGATTCTTTTCCTATGGGAAAATTTCAGTAGGTGGGAGTTATGTGTCCTTGTCTTTGTTTCGGGGGGTTATTTTTGTTTTATTTTGTTTCGGTCCCACCGCAGCGGTGAGAAGGAAAAGCGCGCACATCGCCAACAGGGCGACGGCCGCCCCGGCAGAAGAGGAATAAGGGGATATCAGCGTGTCGGTGGAGGGGTTGAAAACGGCGGTGTCGACCGGGATGTAGCGGAAGAGCAGCACGCTGAAAATCCCGCCGAGCAGCGCGTGAAGGGTGCGCACAGCAAAAAAGCCTTTGCCCACCAGCCCCTTTCCCTGCAGGGAGGCGGCGACCTGGCAATGGACGGACAGGCCGCCCCAACCGAGCGCCATCCCCAGAAGCAGGGGGGCCGCCGCACCGGTATGGGCGGCTTCCACGCTGCCGCAGCTCACCTCCAACAGGCAGGGCAGCAGGCAGGACGAGAGGGAGACGTCCAATCCGATCGTTTCCAAAGGGGCGCTTAACGCCCGGTCGATCATGGCGGTCAGGCCGCTTCCGTCCGATAGGGAGAGCACGGCGGCAAACAGGATAATAAAGCCGCACATGTACAGCATCGAACGGCAGGAGGCGTTGACGGCGTCCACAAACGAGACGGCCGGGGACGTGCGCTTTGTGGAAACGGCCGCCGGGTGGGCGGGGGAGGGATCGTTCCCGTCCAGCAGGCGCAGCAGGACCCCGAGCAGGATGGAAGTAGCGATGTGGGCGGCGTAGAGCATCACGCCGTACGCAACGTTGCCCATCATTCCCGCACCGACCCCACTGATGATAAAGGCGGGCCCGCCGTTGACGCAAAAGCAGAGCATCCGGCGGCCCTGCGCCGGGGTGATGGCACCCCGTTCCACCAGTTCCCCGACGGCGATCCCCCCGGCGGGATACCCGCCGATAAAGCCGACCAGGATACCGGCCGCGCAGCTTCCCGGCAGGCCGAATAGGAAGCGGGTCGGCTTTTCCAGTCTCCGTCCAATGGATTCGCTTAGCCCGGATTTGACCAGAAAGCCGGCCAGTACGAGAAAGGGGAAAAGCGAAGGGATGATGATCGACGAGCAGATAGCCAGCCCGCGGCTGATCCCGGACGCGGCGGCTTCGGGCCAGGCCAGCAGCGCCGCCCCGGCCCCGGCGCACACCGCAAGCAGGCCGCAGGCTGTCAGCGTGGATTTCCGGATGGTTTTTACGAACATGGGATTCCTCCGTCCTTTCCGAACCCCCGGCGTTGGAGACGGCACAGGGTGTTCTTCGGTCCTGTTTAATCCTATGTTTGTCCGCCCGCATTATTGACCAATCCGCCGCATATTTTTATCCAGTGAGAAAACGAGACCTGTATGGGGCGGATGTTTGCCGTCGGGAGAGCCGTCCCGGGCTTGGACAGTGAATACCGAATTGGAAAGGATGGATGGCGCATATGAAAACCAAACGGCGCAAGGCGCCGCGTACGCCGGGCCGCCTGAGCGCTTACAATATCCCGTCCCGCGTGGAAAAAGCGCTGGAACTGCCGGTCGGCTCTCTCAGCGACGTGGCTCGCATCGAGCTGTCGGGCAACCGCCGGGCTGTCATCGAGGGCTGCCGGGGGATTGTGGAATACGGGGAGGAAACCATCCGCCTGAACACGGGCGGAGGGGTTGTCCGCTTCATGGGCCGCGGCCTGAGCATGAGCTGCATGACGGAGGAGAGCGCTGTTATTGAGGGTATCATCCTCTCACTGGAATATTTGTCGTAACCGGACGGAGAGAGCAAAAAGCGGGAAATTTGTGATAGGAAAGGCGGGAAGAGCCAATGTTTTTCATACGGTTGCTGCGCTGGCTGTTCGGATGGGTGAGACTGGAAGCGGAAGGGGGCTTCCCCGAACGGCTGCTGAATCTGGCGGCGAGGGACGAGCTGGAGCTGTGGAACGTCCGCCGGAAGGGGGAGACACTGACCGCCTGCTGTCCCGCCAGGCAGTACCGGCGGATCCGGCGGCCGGCCCGCAAAGCGGGTATGCGGCTGCGGGTGAAGGAGCGGCACGGCGCACCGTTCGTCATGCGCCGGTACCGGGCGCGGGCGGGCCTGGCGGCAGGGCTGGCGGCGTTTTTTATTGTGCTCCAGCTCTTTGCCCAACGTACCTGGGTGATTGAAGTACGGGGAAACAACCGGGTGCCGACCGAGGACATCCTCGCGGTCATGAGCGATCTTGGCGTGCAGGAAGGAAAAAATTTAGCGGACTTGGACATCCCCACCCTGCAGCTTAAAGCGCTGCAGGAACTGCCGGAGCTTGCCTGGTGCGTGGTCAATCTCAAAGGCAGCGTCGCTTATGTGGAGGTAACGGAACGCATCCCCACGCCAGAACTCTCCAATGCCAACGAACCATCCAATATCAAGGCGGCTAGGGACGGGCGGATTATCTCTATTGAAACCTATACCGGCCAAGCGCTGGTGAAAAAAGGGGACGCCGTAGCCCAGGGGATGCTGCTGGTCAGCGGGGTGGTGGAAAGCAGTGCGGGGCCGGTTTTCCGCCGTTCCCAGGCCCGCATCCTCGCGGAAACCGAACGCCGGCTGGAGGTCCGCGTGCCGCTCAGGGAAACCCAGCTCCTGCCCACGGGGGAGGAACTGCTCCGTCCCAGCTTCCGCCTGTTCACCCTGGAAATCCCCCT
>CAMMRL010000047.1 GCA_946499275.1 uncultured Clostridia bacterium
ACGACGCCCGCCTTCGCCTGATCCAGTGTATCGTTCAGTGTCGGTGTGATTCCCTGGAGCGGCCGTCCCACCGCATCCACGGTATAGGTGACCTCCGCCTTACCGGAGCAATTGTTCAGCAGCTCGTCAAAATATAGTTCCGCCCCGCTCACGCCGTGTAGGCCGTCCCCGTCCAAATACCCCAGCACATGCGGCGCCAGCAGCGGCTCGCTGTACCGCACCGGCGCGCTGAGCAGCACCAGACCGTCGGTGGAGGAGGGAAGCCCCTCCAGAGCGATCGGTACCGGTTTCCCGCTTTGTAGACGTGCAGTGAGCTCCGCCAACTCCTCCGGCGTCATACGGTTGGAAACAGCGGCCAGCGCTTCCGGCGTGGCCGTCACGCTCGCGCGGTACTCCGTATCCGCATTGACCAACGGCTTCATATTGGTATCGTAAATGGTCCCCCGCACGTTGGCAACCGTCACGGTTAAGCTCGCCTGCTGTTCGGCCACCTGCGCAAATTGCCCATCCGTCAACACATACAGCCGCAAAATTAAAACGCCCATAAAAAATAGGGCGATCACAAAAAATCCGAACGACCGTCGGCGCATACCCATACCTCCCGTAAACTCGATATGGGAATAGTCTGCCCGGATAGCGTGGATATAATCCGGGGATCTATGCCGGGAACCTTTTATGGAATCCGCCGGGGAAAATCGACAGAAATACACGGCGAAAACACGCGGATCTATCTTTTATGCAATCTTGTCATGGACACGGGCGGGTGGTATACTGATTTTGTTTGACCCCGCCGCACGGGCCATCCGGCGGGAGCGCAGCGGCGCCGCAAGGCGCCGTATTCCCCGGCCCGAGAAAGGAAGCTTCCCGTGTCCCATCATAACCAAGACGGAATCCGGCAGCGCATGCGCCGCCGCTGCTTTTTAGCCCGCCGCCAAGCCGGGCGGCTCGCGGATCGGCTGCTCAGCGGGGAAACCGTCCAATACCGGCAGGTGTTTGCCATTCTGCTGCCCATTCTGGTAGACCAGGCGTGCATTATCCTGCTCAGCCTATTGAATACCGCGATGATCAGCTCCTCCGGCATGGCAGCGGTCAGCGCCGTCAGCACGGTGGATTCATTGAATCTTTTCCTTTTAAACGTGTTTATCGCCATTGCCACCGGCGGTACCGTCATCGTCGCACAATACAAAGGCGCGGGGAACCGGGATATGACGGAACAATCCGCCGCACAGTCGATCTCGGCGGTCGTTCTCGTCTCCCTGGCGGTGTGCTTTCTGATCGTGCTTTTCCACATGCCGTTGATCGGCCTGTTGTTCGGCAGCGCAGAGCCGGCCGTGCTACATAACGCCCGGATTTACCTGATCGGGAGCTGCATTACCTATCCGTTTATCGGCGCGGTAGAGGCGGTCTGCGGCGCCCTGCGCGGGGTGGCGGATACCAAGCCCTCCTTGTGGCTGTCTCTGATCACCAACAGTTCATACGTCGTGTTCAATCTGGTGTTCATCACGCTGCTGGGATGGGGCGTATGGGGGATGTCCATTTCCCTCTTCCTATCCCGGTTTGCCGGCATGCTTTGCTCGCTGGTTTATCTGGTGAAAGTCAATAAAACGCTGCATGTCCGACTTCGCGACCTGATCCGTTTTCATCTGTCCATGATCAAGAAAATCCTGTTCATTGGTCTCCCCTTTGCGGTGGAGCAGATGTTTTTCAATGGTGGCAAATTGCTGACACAGACGTTTGTCGTGCATCTCGGCACCCTGGCGATGGGCGCCAACGCCATTGTCAACTCCATTGTGCCGCTGTTCCAGATTGGGGCGAACGCCTGCAACCTGGCGGTGGTAACGGTAGTCGGCCAGTGTATAGGCCGCCGGAACATAAAAGATGCGCGGAAATTCATCCGCGTTTTCATCGGGCTCGGTTCGGTTTCCTATATTTTCACCATCCTGCTGCTGATGCCCTTCCTCCCTTGGATTGTACGGCTGTTTTCCCCACCGGCGGAAATTCTGCAAACCGTTTACTTCACCATTATCATGACGGTGGCCGCCAGCCCCTTTTTCTGGTCCACCAGCTTCGTTACCCCATCCGCCCTGCGGGCCGCGGGGGATTCCCGCTTTACCTCCATCGTCTCCATGTCGACCATGTGGCTGCTTCGTGTGGTGCTGGGGTATGTCCTCGCCATTGTTCTGCCGTTCGGCATTGTCGGCGTATGGGCGGCGATGATCATCGAATGGGTGGTGCGCTCGGTGATTTTCCTGTTGCGCGCCCGCGGCACCAAATGGTATAAAAACGTTCTAGTAGAGAATTAATGCGCCTGCGGATGTCAGGCCGGCGCGGTCTCCTTTTGCCGCTGCGGGCGCATCCCGACCTCATAGGGAAACGCTGCGGAGAAGGCCCTTCGCGGCGTAGCCCCTCTTTATTCTCTTTCCTGCCCATCCGTCCGGCGGCGAAGGTAGCTCCCTGTAGCAAGCGGGCGGGTAAAGGGGATCTGTAGCTTCATCATCGGGTGAGGGGCGGCTTCGATCGCTTCCCCCTCTCCATTGTACAGCTCTTCGACGGGAAGGAGGAAAGGCGGCTTCCCCGGTTCCAGCACGTCCAGAATATCCCCCCGGCGGAAATGGTTCCGTTGGGAAAGCAGGAGCCGTCCGTTTTCGTATCCTTCCGCCATCGCCGCCACCTGGTAATCCCGGACGTAGCCGCCAAAGCGGGTATTTTGCCCCGACATACCGAAATAAAAACCGGTGCTGTACGGCCGATGGCTGATTTTGTCCAGTTCCTCCCGCATCCAGGACGCGGGGCGGTAATCGGCGGGGAAGCCGGCCGCTTGGTAAGCATCCGCCGCGCAGCGGTAGGCGTTGGTCGCCGCCGCCACATAATAGGCGGCTTTGGCCCGGCCTTCGATCTTCAGGGAATCCACCCCCGCCGCCGCTAAGTCGGCGATATGCTCGATCATACACAGATCGTTGGCGTTGAGAATATACGATCCTCCCTCCCCCTCGCCGATCTCGTATTCCTCACCCGGGCGCTTTTCCTCAATCAACTTGTATTTCCAACGGCAGGGCTGGGCGCAGTCCCCATGATTGGCGTCCCGCCCGGTCAGATAATTGGACAGCAGGCACCGGCCGGAAACCGACATGCACATCGCCCCGTGCACGAAGCACTCGATCTCCAGTCCCTTCGGCGTGCGGGCACGGATTTCCGCCACCTCTTCCAGCGAAAGCTCCCGCGCCAGGACCACCCGGGACGCCCCCAGTTCGTACAGGGTACGGGCGGCGGCGTAATTCACCACCCCAGCCTGGGTGGAAACATGCAGCGCACAGCGGGGCGCGTACCGTTTGGCGAGCGAAACCACCCCTAGATCGGCGGCGATCAGCGCGTCCGCCCCCGCATCCTGCAGCAGTTCCAGGTACGGCGGCAGCTCGTCGATCTCCCGGTTGCGGGGCAGGATATTGACCGTTACATATACCTTCGCCCCGGCTGCGTGGGCTAGCCGGACCGCTTCCCGCAGTCCCGTTTCGGTAAAATTCTGCGGGGCGGAGCGCATCCCGAAGCGGGCGCCCGCCAGGTACACGGCGTCCGCACCGTACCGCAGCGCGGCCAGGAGCCGCTCGCGGTCACCGGCCGGCGCCAGGATTTCGGGGCGTTTTTGGGGGATTTGTTGGTTCATATGGAGTTCTCCTTTGCCGTTTATCCGTGGATTATTATATCACCATACTCTGCGTCACGGTGGCCGGCGTCTCCTACCAAGTGGCGGTGCTCACCGGCATCGTGCGCAGCGGGGGCGACACCGCCTTTGTGCTGGTGAACGGTATCGTTTTCATGTGGCTGATCGTCCTGCGCTATGCGGTGCGGCGGCGTCTATATTTCATTTATTCCCCGCCGGCCGTGTTCCTCTGCTTAAATCCGACCGAATTCTGCAATGCTTTGCGGCCGTGGCCAAGGTGAACCGAGGGAGCTGGACCCGCCGGTTCATCCGATGAACCCGCCCGATGGAAAAGGAGCGTCCCGAATGAAGATCGAAATGCACTTCCACACCAGCGAAACCAGCCCTTGCGGTTCGGTTCCCGCCGCTATCGCTGTTCGGGAGTACGCGAAGGCAGGGTATACCGGCATGGTCGTTACCGACCATTTTAACCGGTATGTTTTGGAAAGTTTTCCCGGTTCCCCCCACGAAAAGGTGGACCGTTATCTGCGCGGCTATGACATCGCCCGGGAAGAGGGTGAGAAAAGCGGTATAACCGTCTTAATGGGGGCGGAAAGCTGCATTGCCGGCGGGCCGGAGGATTTTCTGCTTTACGGTATCGAACGCGACTTTCTCTATGAATATCCCCGCCTGTACGCCATGACACAGGAAGAGGTATACAAAGCCTGTCGCGATTACGGCGCGCTGCTGTACCAAGCGCACCCGTTCCGCTCCGGCTGCCGGCCGCGCGACCCCGCCTTTTTGGACGGCGTAGAAATTTACAACGGCAACCGGCGGCACGAAAACCATAATGCCGACGCGGCTGCTTTCGCCCGCCGACACGGCCTGCTGGTTTCCTCCGGCAGCGATTTCCACGAGTACGAGGATCTCGCGCAGGGCGGGCTCTGCCTGCCGTACTCGGTTTCTTCAGGCGCGGAACTGCCGGCGGCGCTCCAAAGCGGCGGCTTTACCCTGATCCAAGAGGGAGAATCCGTCTCCGGGACATTGTAACATATCCAGCCGCCTTTCACAAAGCCTGGATGACGAAAAAACTCCCCGTGCGAAAACGTCTTGCCATATGGAATTTTTCGGCAACGCGGTTTTCATCCAGCCTGCGGCCGTGATCCCTTCCTTCCGATTTATCAGAGAGGAACGACGTTTCTTCTTATCCGGTTTTTAATCAAACCCACCAGTGAACGGATGGGTTGTCCAAGCCCTGAAAGGGCTCTTCTTCAGAGCGCTTCCCCTTCGGAAAAACCGGTTGCTCAAGCTTTTCCTATCTCCCTCCAGTAGAACTGGTGGTTGTGTAACACTTAAGCGACAAAAGAGCCGGCTGCAAAGGAACCCCTTGCAGCCGGCTCTTTCCAATCGATTACGCCAGCGCCGCGACGACCGCGTCGCCCATTTCGACCGTACCGACCTTCCGGCATCCCTCGGTGTAGATGTCCGGGGTGCGCAGGTCGTCGTCCAGCACTTTTTCCACCGCTTTTTCAATCGCGTCGGCCGCCGCCGTCTCGTCCATCGAGTACCGCAGCATCATCGCCACCGACAGGATGGTCGCCAACGGGTTGGCGATCCCCTGGCCCGCGATATCCGGCGCGGAACCGTGGATCGGTTCGTACAGCCCGCGCTTGCCTTCGCCCAGCGAAGCGGACGCGAGCATGCCGATAGAGCCGGCCACCTGGGACGCTTCGTCGGAGAGGATGTCGCCGAAGATGTTGGAACACAGCATCACATCAAACTGCTTCGGGTTGCGGACAAGCTGCATCGCTGCGTTGTCCACATACAGGTGCTGCAGCTCCACATCCGGGTACTCTTTCGCCACGCGGAGCACCGTCTCCCTCCACAGCCGGGAGGATTCCAGCACGTTCGCCTTATCGATATTGTGGACCTTCTTCCCCCGCTTGCGGGCGGACTCGAAGGCGATGCGGGCGATCCGCTCCACCTCTTTTACGGTGTAGTATTCGGTATCGTAAGCGGCCTCCACGCCGTCCACCGTCTCGCGGCCCCGCTTGCCGAAGTAGATGCCGCCGGTCAGTTCCCGCACCACCATGATGTCCATGCTGTCCCCGATGATATCGGGGCGCAGGGGGCAGGCGCCCTTCAGCGGGCCGTAAATCTTCGCCGGGCGGAGGTTGGCGAACAGCCCCAGCGCCCCGCGGATACCGAGCAGCCCCGCCTCCGGGCGGAGGTTGCCGGGCAGGGTATCCCATTTCCAGCCGCCGACCGCGCCGAGCAGCACCGCATCGGACGCCAGGCACTTGTCGATGGTTTCCTGAGGCAGCGGAACGCCGGTCGCATCGATGGCGCATCCGCCCATCAGCGCGTCGGTATACTCCACGGCAAAGCCGTATTTTTTCCCGGCCGCGTCCAGCACCTTGACCGCTTCGCCCACGATTTCCGGGCCGATGCCGTCCCCGCGCAAAAGGGTCACTTTGTAGTTGTTCATTGATTTTCTCTCCTTTATATCTGCGCCACGCCGCCGGGAAGCGGCGTCGCGCCAGCATTGTCCAACCCTATACAAACCTATTGTAATACGGTTTTCCCGTTCCGTCCAGTCTTTTTGTTTTCTACCGGTCCCCGCCCTGCTTCCGGCAGATCAGCAGGGCGTGGTTGCTCAGCCCTGTGCAGGAGGGATGGGAACAAAGGAAATCCGTCAGCTCCCGCCAGGCGGCAAAGGTTTCCTCCGGCATCCCGTCCACCACCTCGCGCCGGAAGGCGAAATCCACCCCGCTGTTTTGCACGATTTCCAGGCCATGCGCCCGCGCCCGTTCCTCCACCTCCTCCGGCATGGTATAGAAGAAAAGGCCGGGTCACAGGTCGTCCGTTCCCCGCCGGAGCACCATCTCGTTGGTTCCCCGGTTGGGATAGGGCGCCCGCCACGCTTCGGTCATGCAGGCCAGCATATACGCACCCGCCTTGTTGATATACGAAAAGAACAGGATCCCGCCGGGCCGGCATACCCGCGCGCACTTGGCGAAAACCCGCTCCCGCTCTTCTTCCGGCAGGTGGTACAGCGGGCCGAGCGCCATCACCACGTCGTACCGCCCGTCCCCGATTCCGTCCAGCCGGGTGGCGTCTCCTACCGCGGCGCGACGTTCGAAAGCCCCTGTTCCCGGATCCGCCGTTGGAAAAAGTCGATGTGTCCGGGATGCAGATCGATCCCGTGATACTCCTTCACCTGTCCCGCGAAGGCGAGGGCGTACCGCCCGGTGGCGCAGCCCACCTCCAGCACCGATTTGTCCGGAGTGAGATAGGGCTCCGCCAGCTTTCTGGTATAATAGAACTCCTGCCCTTCCATACGAGAGCGGGAAAAGCGCTCGTCTTCCGCCGCGCCGTCGTAAAGTTCCCAAATCTGCCGTTGGTTGGACGACATCTCCGCGCCCCTTTCTCTACCCCTTGTACGCCACGAAGAACAGGCGGCGGAACCAGTGCAGCAGCCTGCCGTCTGCGGCCAGCGGATATTCCGCCGCCGCGCGCTCGATAAAGCGGCGGACAAACAGGCCGCGGGTCTCCTCGTCCGGCAGCGCATCCAGGTAGGGGCGCATACCGGAACCGCGGAACCATTCCGCCAGCCCCTCGTATCCGTCGAGCACATGGCAGTAACAGGTTTCCCAAACGGAAAGCTCCGCCGCTTCCCCGGCAAACAGGTCGTAAACCCGTCCGCCGTCCAGCGTGTACAGCCGGGTAACACCCGCCGTATACGCGGCAAACGGCGCTTCCCCCGCCGTTTCCTGCATCAGCCGGTGGGCCGTGCCGTTTTCCAGCCGACCGCCGTGCTATTGCCCGGACCGCAGCCCACGTCCAACACCCTTTCCGGCGCGTCAAGGGCAACGGCGGCGGCCAAATCCCGCGCTGGGCGGGTACGCTCGGCTTTGAATTTCAGATACTGCGACGGGTTCCAATCCCCCATAGCGCGCTCTCCTCTCCAATGGAATCCGACGGCCGCTTATTTCCCAGCGGCGTTCCGGATGGAACGGTTGATCGCGCACAGCACACCGCGGATGGACGCGTAATAGATGTTGTGGGAAATCCCCACGCCGAACACGGTGCGTCCCTCCGGCGTAGTCAGGCGGATATACGAAACCGCCATCGCGTCCGAACCGATGGAGATCGCGTGTTCGGAGTAGTCCTCGAAATGGTAGCCATCCACCCCGACTTGGTGGAGGGCGTTGAAGAATGCATCGATCGGGCCGTTGCCCCGCCCATGCACATCCACCGGTTCAAACCCGTTGTTTTTCAGCGTGCCGACAAACCGCCCCTTGGTGCTGGAGCCGTCGTCCGTACTCTCGTCGATGTATTTCTGGGCCAGAAGCTGGTACGGGCCGTCCACCTCGATATACTCCTTGCGGAACAGCTCGAAAATCTGTTGCGGGTTGAGTTCGGTGCCCGCCTCGTCGCAGGCGGCCTTCACCAGCGCGCCGAACTCGGGATGCATTGCCTTGGGCAGAGTATACCCGAACGAGGTTTGCATCACAAACGCGGCCCCGCCCTTGCCCGACTGGGAATTGATACGGATAATCGGCTCGTACTGCCGTCCCACGTCGGCCGGGTCGATCGGCAGGTAGGGGATCTCCCAATACTCGGTGCCGGATTCCTTCATATACTGCATGCCTTTGTTGATCGCGTCCTGATGGGAGCCGGAGAAAGCGGTGAACACCAGGTCGCCCACATACGGCTGGCGCTCGCCCACATGCATCTTGGTGCAGCGCTCGTACAGAGTGCGCAGCTTCGGCAGGTCGCTGAAATCCAGCCGGGGGTCCACCCCCTGGGTGAACATGTTCAGCCCCACCGTGACGATATCCAGGTTGCCGGTGCGCTCCCCGTTGCCGAACAGGGTGCCCTCCACCCGCTCGGCCCCGGCCAGCAACGCCAGTTCCGCCGCCGCCACGCCGGTCCCCCGGTCGTTGTGCGGATGGATGCTGATGATCGCGCTTTCCCGGTTGGGCAGATGCCGGATGAAATATTCAATCTGGTCGGCATAGGTATTCGGTGTGCACATCTGCACCGTATCGGGCAGGTTGAGGATCACCGGATTTTCCGGGGTGGAACCGAGCGCCTCCATCACCGCGGCGCAGATCGCGACCGCGTTGTCCGGTTCGGTGCCGGAGAAGCTCTCCGGGCTGTATTCGTACCGGATGCGGGTATCGCCCTCGAACGCCTCGGTCAGTTCGCGGATCAGCTTCGCACCGTTCACGGCAATGTCGATGATGCCCGGCATTTCCTTTTTAAACACCACTTTGCGCTGGAGCGTAGAGGTGGAATTATAAAAATGGACAATCACGTTTTTCGCCCCGCGGATCGCTTCAAACGTCCGGCGGATCAGGTGTTCCCTGGCCTGCACCAGCACCTGGATGGTCACATCGTCCGGGATGTGGCCGCCTTCGATCAGTTCGCGGCAGATTTCATACTCCGTCTCGCTCGCGGAAGGGAAGCCGACCTCGATTTCCTTAAAGCCCATATCGCACAGTGCATGGAAGAATTCCAGCTTTTCCTGGAGGTTCATCGGGTCGACCAGCGCCTGGTTGCCGTCCCGCAGGTCGACGCTGCACCAGATCGGGGCCTTATCGATAACGCGGTTCGGCCACTGCCGGTCGGGAAGGAAAATTTGCTGGAAAGGGATATACTTTTGATGCGATGGTTTCATGCCGAAAACCTCCTTTGTAAAATAAAAAACGCCCGTCCCCGCATAGGGACGAGCGCATAACGCACACGTGGTACCACCCTGATTCAGGCCATCCCTACAGGGATACAGCCCCTTAGCGAACCTCCAACAAGGTTCCGGCCGGTAACGGCGCCTTCCGTCCCGCCCTTGTCAGGCGGGCAACTCCGGGATGAGCTATCCACACGGACCCCGCCGCCGGCTTGCACCAACCGCCGGTTCTCTGTGCGCGAAAACACCGTGTCTTATTCCCTTCATCGTCTTTACGGCCATTATACGCATCCTACCCGTCTTTGTCAAGGAGAAATTTCCGCCTTTTTTCTGCAGACAACCCGGGAAGCGCTTTCCCGGGCTGTCTTCCGTCCTTTTGCCATGGCGCGCTCTTGTTCCCGGCGCGAGCCGCTTTTTCATCCCCGCATACAAACGGAAGACTGTTTTCCGGTACGTTTTCCATAAGCAAAGGCATGCCAGGGAGGAAAAGGAGCCGAAAAGGGCGCAGGCCGCCGGTTTCCCATACGCCGAAAGAGAAAGGGCGCGCCGTTCACAGAGACCCGCTGAAGCCGGCTTTTGGCGAAGGAGGGCAAAACATCCCCCCGGCGGAATGGTTTTCCGCCGGGGGATGTTCCGTACTGAAATTGTCGCGTAAAAACCGGTGGCGTATGCCGGATCAAAACCCACGGGAACTGCCGCCTCCGCCGAAGCTTCCTCCGCCTCCGCTGAAGCCGCCCCCGCCGCTAAAACCTCCGCCGCCAAAGCCGCCGCCATGGCCACCGTGGCCGCCAAAGAAGATGAAGGGAGGTCCTCCGCGCCGTCCCCGGCCAAAGAATACCAGGCCCAGGATCACCAGGAAAAACAGTGCGGTGAACACCGTCGTGAACGTCTCGCCCTTGCCGGATTCCTCCGGTTCGGGGGACACGGGAACATAACCCTCGTCCAGCGGGTCCTGCCCGTATTCGATATACACTTCGTTAATCAGGGAACGGTATGCTTTGCGCATCCCGGCGGAATAATCGCCCGCCTTAAAGTCGGGCGTCGCATAGGTGTCCAGAATCCGGCCGGTTTTCGCATCGTTAAGCGCGCCCTCCAGTCCGTATCCCACCTCTATGCTCACCTGCCGGTCCTCCACCGCAAGGAGAAGGAGCACGCCGTTGTCCTTCTCCTCCTGGCCGATCCCCCAGCGCCGGCCCAATTCCAAGGCGTACTGGCGGATTTCTTCGTCCCCGGTGGTGGGGACGGTAACCGCCACCACCTGCGCGCCGGTTTTTTTTTGTAGTTCCGCCCCCAAAGCGTAAATTTCCTGCGCGTCCGCCGCGTCCATTACCCCGGCGAAATCGTTGATAAAAAAGCGGTCGGTCGGTTCATACGCCGTCTCAGCCTTTGCGGCTGTACCCGTCATGGTCAGCGCCGCCATCAGGCCAAGCAGCCCTAACAGGAACGGCAGCCATTTTCCCTTTGCCGCAGATCTCGTCATAGGCGTTGCCCCTCCTCTCCTGTGCTGATCAGAAGTTCACATCCGGGACGGAGGACGCGCCCTCGCTGCTTTCAAACAGTTCGGCTTTCTCAAACCCGAACATTCCCGCGATCAGGTTGGACGGGAAACGGCGGATTTTCACATTATACGCCTGTACCGCGTCGTTATAGTCCCGACGGGCCTGGGCAATCCGGTTTTCCGTGCCGGCCAGTTCATCCTGCAACCCGATAAAGTTTTCGTTGGCCTTCAAGTCGGGATAATTTTCCACAATCACCATCAGCCGGTTAAGCGCGCTGGTCAGCTCGCTGTTCGCCTGATCCATCTCCTCCAGCGAGGTCGCGCCGCTCAGCTTGGCGCGGGCGTCCGCCAGGGCGGTGAAGATCTCCTCTTCATGCGAAGCGTAGCCCTTCACCGTATTCACCAGGTTCGGAATCAGGTCGCTGCGGCGCTGGAGCTGGGTTTCGATATTGCTGGCCTGGGTCTGCACCTTCTGCTCCTCATTCACCAAGCCGTTATAGGTGGCGACGCCCCAGCCGACCACCGCGATCACCAGGACCAGCAGGCCTCCAAGGACGCCCAGCAGGATCCCCGTACTCTTTTTCATGGATAATCAAACTCCTTTAATACTCTTACTTGGTTTTTTCCGGCTTCTTCGGTTTACCGCCGATCGCCCGGTAATTTCCATCATATCGTATCTTTCCTCCCGCCGCAAGGCATATACACGCAAATTAACGAAACCTTCATAAAGGACAATCCGACACGCTTTAGAACCGGCATTTTTGTTTGACAATCAAACGATATCATGCTATACTGTCGTTCGTCATCCGCTTTTCCGGCGGCCTGAATGAGCGAATCGACAAAGGAGTGGCAACATATGAAGAAACGGACCAAAATCCTCCTCGGCGCAATCGCCGGGGTTCTGGTGCTCGCGCTCGGAGCCTGCGGGTTTGTGGGCAATTACTTTTTTGATTACGCGTTGGTGCGCAGCGAAAACGGCGTGGGCGGCGCGGACCGTGACGTAGACGTAGCCGTCGACGTGCCCGTCGACACCACCAGAGAGGAAGAAAACCGCGCCGAAGCCGACGCGGCGACCGAACAATGGCTCAAAACCGTCCGGCAGGAGGAAACCTCCCTACAGTCGGCGGATGGGCTGAAGCTGGTAGGGACTTATTACCACCCGGAGGGGGAAAGCCACAAGTGGGTGGTCGCCGTACACGGCTACACTTCTTCGCAGGAATCGATGCGGAATATCGCCCGGCATTATGTGGAAAAAGGGTACCATGCCCTGACCCCCGACCTGCGCGCCCACGGGGAAAGCGAAGGGAAATACATCGGCATGGGCTGGCTGGATCGGAAGGACGTGCTGCTGTGGATCGACCAAATCCTTCAAATCGACCCCCAGGCCGAAATCGCTTTACACGGCGTTTCCATGGGAGCGGCGACGGTGATGATGGTTTCGGGGGAGGAATCCCTGCCGGAACAGGTAAAAGTCATCGTGGAGGACTGCGGGTATACCGACGTGACCTCGGTTTTCACTTCGGAACTGAAGCTGCGATTCGGCCTGCCGCCGTTCCCGCTGATCAATTCCTTCAGCGTGGTCAGCAAGCTGCGCGCCGGCTATTTTATCGGAGAAGCGTCAGCGCTTAAACAAGTGGCGAAATCCCACACCCCCACCCTGTTTATTCACGGCGACGCGGACGATTTCATCCCCGTGGAAATGGTAGACGAGGTGTATAACGCCTGCACGGCGGAGAAGGAGAAGCTGATCGTCCAAGGAGCCGGCCACGCGGCATCCTGCGACGTGGATCCCAACGCCTATTATACCGCCGTATTCGATTTCGTCGGCCAATATATCCCCTAAACCAGGCCGTTCCCCGGCATAACCGCCGCCCCTTTCCCATACATTGAATCGAACGATTCCTTGCACGGGGAAAGGAGCGGCGGTTTTATGGATTTAGGGATTGCTTTGGCCGGTGGCGGGACACGGGGTGCCGCGCACGTGGGGGTGCTGCTCGCCTTGCATGAGGCGGGACTGTATCCCTCGGCGGTAGCGGGAGCGAGCGCCGGCAGCATCGTCGGCGGTCTGTACGCTGCGGGGATCTCCCCCGAACGGCTCAAGCACATCCTGCTTTCCCTCTCCCGCAGCGGGCGGGAACTGATCGACCCGGACATCATGGGGCTACTGCGCGCGCTTCCCCAACTCCTCACTGGTCGACCGGTCACCATGCAGGGGTTGGTTAAGGGAGACCGGCTGGAGCGCTTCCTCTGTTCGCTGACCGGAGGGAAAGCCATGCATGACTTAACCATGCGTACCGTCATCCCGGCGGTAAACATCCGAACTGGGGAAACCATCGCCTATACCAACACGCTCTCGGGTGTGCGTCCCGTCCGCCGCGTACGATGGAGCACAGAATTCCCTCTGTGCCGCGCTATACGGGCCAGCGCCGCCTTCCCGGCCGTGTTCCGCCCGGTCACGCAGGACGGCTGCTGCCTGGTGGACGGCGGGTTGACCGACAACCTGCCGGTAAACCTGTTGCTGGCGGCGGGCGTCCCCCAGGTGCTCGCGGTGGACGTTTCCGAAGACTATGAGCCGCCCGAAAACGAGGGGGTAATCGAGGTTATCTCCCATTCCCTGACCATCTTAACCACCCGGATGAAAGAATCCATGGCCCGGGGGGAAACGCTGCTACTCCATCCTCGTCTACCGGAAAAAGCGGGGCTGCTCACCTTCCGGGAGATGGCGGGCTGCATGGAAGCCGGGTATGAACAGACCAAAGAGCAGATCCCGCTCATCCGCGCGTTGTTCGGCGCATAACCGGTTTAAAAGGCGCCGTAGGCCGCTGAAACCACAGGAAACAGCACCGAACAGAAACCCGAAAAGGGGAAACAGACGGCCCGGATAGGAAAAATATCCGGGAAAAAAGAATAGCCCCATGAAAAAGGCAGAATTCTATGTCCTTCCTTTTCCTGGGGAGTTAAAAGCCGCCGTCCTTGGGTTTGGCTTCAAGCATATCCGGGACAATGCGAAAAAACTCCCGCTGCAGCCGGAAGCCGGCAGCGGGAGTTTTCCTATTCGGCAAATGTAATGTGGTCGGGGAACAGCGCGGCACGGCAGGCAGGAGCCCGATACGACGTCCGCTCCGCAGGGCGGCAGCGGCGCTCGACTACGGCGGCTCCGGCGGGGGACAACACCCCCTGTTCCACATAACACGCCGTGCGCCGGACCGTTTCTTCCCAGGTGCGCCCGCCGCTTTGATAGCCCCGCACGATATCTTCAACCAGCCATTCTTCCATCTGCCGCATCGCTTTCCCTCCGCATCCGTTTTGCGGATAGTTTGCCCGGCAGGCGGAAAAATCGCGCCGGGAAACCTTTCCAATTAAGCGCAAAGCTCTTCCAGCGTGCCGAAGGTATAGCCGTCCTGTTCCCACTTGGTCAGCAACTCATCCAGGATCTCGGCGTTGGTCTTGGACGTGCTGTGCAGCAACACGACCGCGCCGGGATGGATGCGGGGGAGCAGCTTGCCGAAGGCTTCCTCCTTGGAAGGCTGCTTATCCACGTACCAGTCGACATACGCCAGGCTCCAAAATACGGTTTTGTATCCCAGCTCGTTCGCCTGCTTGAGGTTGCTTTCGCTGTATTTTCCCTGCGGCGGCCGGTAAAATTTCTTCATGTCCTGGCCGGTGGTCTCTTTATACAACGTCTCAAGCGACTGGAGTTCCTGCCGAAACGAAGAGACGTCCGCTATTTTCGACATATCCGGATGGTGGTAGGTGTGGTTGCCGACAATATGCCCCTCCTCCACCATCCGTTTCACCAAATCCGGCGCGGTTTGGATATAATTCCCCACCACAAAAAAGGTGGCCTTCACATTGTGCTTTTTCAGCGTATCCAGGATGGTCGGGGTATACCCGTTTTCGTACCCGGCGTCAAAGGTCAGATAAATCACCTTTTTATCCGGGCTACCGGCATAATACGCATGGTACTGCTTGAGGAAATCCGCCGATGCGTTGACGATCGGGGTTTTCCCGTTTTCCTGAAAGCTGAGCCCCCAGTTGGTGTTCGCCGCGCCGGTCGCCGCCGTGCGGGGGGCCGCACCGGCCGTGGCGCAGGCCACCCCGATTGGTATCGCAAGCGCCAGGCAGCACGCAAGCGCACCGATCAGATGTTTTCCCTTCACTACCGCATACATACATGATCACCATCGTTTCTTTTGTCATGAACCCGCCGTGGGAAAACCGGGGCGGATCCTGTCTAATTCATCTGTATGCGGCAGGGCTTTTCCACATAACCGGCCGAATCAGAGGAAAACCGGGAAAGGGTAAAAGCCGCGGCGGGTTTCTGCACGATCTTCCCTGGGCAGGCTGTCGCGTAAAAAGCAGATCGCCGGGGAACCGTACGGTTCGCCGGCGATCTGGCCACTTTTTCAAAGCAGCCCCTCAAACAGGCGGGCCTGCCCTTCGTCCTCTTCAAAATCCTCACAGTCATCCTGCTCGCAGGAGAGGAGTGGGGGCGGGATTTCCCCCAGGATCCGGCACTCCAGCGGACTCGTGGGATCGTCCAGCAGGCGCTGCATCCGGTGAATACAGCGATTGCACAGCGGCACCTGCAAATGGAACCCCAAATCCTGCATGCTGTCACGCATCGCCAAAGCCATTCCCTCCCTATGCCGCCGCATACAGCGGCCTTATAATCTTTCCAGCAGCAATACCGCCATCTGCCGGGCCGAAGTCAGGCATTCCTCCCCGCTTTTCCCCGCGATATCCGCCGTAATCCCGATCATGTAGCCGTTTCCATACGCCAAAAGCTGCTTGGCCTGGGCGCTCCATACCGCGGCGTCGCCGAGGTTCGGGGACTCGGCCGCGTCTTCATACAGCGCGACCGTCTCATCGTACACGCCGCGCTCGCATTCCTTCAGGCTGATTTCTGCGACGGTCTGCGCATCGGCGGATGCATAGTGGGCGATGGTGCCCGATTCGTACGACTGAGGCTGGCCCACCGTGGTTCCCAGTGCGTCGCTCACCTCCTGTACGCTCAGCAGGCTGGTCACATCTACGTCCAGCATCGGCGGAGCCGTCGCTACAGTAGTAGGCGTTGTGGAAGAAGTCCCCTCTTCCGGCTTGCCGCAGCCGGTAAGGGCGGTCGCCGCCAGCGTTAACAGCGCCGCACCAGCGGCAAACATTTTTCGGAAACGATTGTGATTCATATAAGGAAGCCCCCTATCCTGCCGTCTGCACGGCTGTCTCATGTTCATTTTGGCTGTTACGGCCGTACCCAGGCCGGACGCCCGGTCTCTTCATCTGAGAATATTGTAGCACAAAGGAAAGAGAGGGGCAAGCGCCCCTCTCTTTCCTTTGTGCCGTATCGATCGCCGCGGCGGCTTACCGCTCTTCTTCCACCAAACGTTCTTCATCGGGATTTTCCGAAATCCCCTTTTTCACGTCTTCCTCATCCACGCCGTGCGCGATCCAGCCAGGGTCTTCCCCTTTTTTCACAGGGAGGATCAGGTTAAGCAGGATACCGGCCAGAATCCCTAAGCCAATGCCGCTGACGCTGAACGCGGGGCCGCCGATCACCGCGCCGCCGATCGCCAGCACGAACATCACCGCGGCAATACACAGGTTGCGGTTTTTGGTGAAGTCCACATGGTTCTCCACCAGGGTGCGCAGGCCAACGGACGAAATCATGCCGTACAGCACGATGCAGGCGCCGCCGAGCACACAGGTCGGCACCGTCTCCACCACGCCGATTGCCTTGCCGAAAAAGGAGATTAGGATCGCGATCAGCGCCGCCACCCGCAGGGAAGCGGGGTTGTAGTTACCGGTCGCCGCCAGAACCGCTGTGTTTTCCGAATAGGTCGTATTCGGCGGGCCGCCGACAAAGCCGGCCGCCATAGTCGCCAACCCGTCGCCCAGCATGGTGCGGTGCAATCCGGGATTTTTCGCAAAGTTTTTGCCCACCACCGAGCCGTTGGCGTACACGTCGCCGACATGCTCCACACAGGTCACGATTGCGATTGGCGCGATCATGCCGATCGCTTTCCAATCAAACTTCGGCAGGACGAAGTTCGGCAGAGCAAACCATTCCCGCTCCCCGATCGCATCCAGCGACATCAGCGAAGCCGGCGCCAGCCCCGTTTTGGTGACCAGCAGGGTCAACAGATACCCCGACGCCAGCGCAATCACAATGGAAGACATCTTCACCATCCCCTTGCCGTAACTGGAAAGGACGATGGCCAGCAGGCAAACCACGATCGCGATACCCCAACTCCAATAATAGGCAGGGGTAAACATCTCAATACCATTGCCTTGGATGTTGTTAACCGCCGAACTCGCCAGGTTCAACCCGATAATGGCGATACCAACGCCCCGCACCACCGGCGGAAAAAGTTTTTCCATAAACCGGCCGCCGAACAGTTTGATCAGCAGCGCCAAAACCAGATAAATCGCGCCCGCACAGATGATGCCGCCCAGCGCATAAGGAATGCTTTCTTCTTTCGTGCCGTACATCGGCACTCCCCCGCCGGTGCCGATCACCAGCTGTAGCGAGGCGATGAAAGCGAAAGAACTGCCGAGGAACGTCGGCATCCTCCCTTTGGTACACAAATGGAAAATGATCGTGCCCATTCCGGCGGCAAACAGCGCCACACCGACGTCCAGCCCTGTCAGAATCGGCACCAGGATGGTCGCACAGGACATGGCGAACGCATGCTGAAGCCCAAGCAACAGCATTTTCCCCGCGCCAAGTTTCGGATACTCCTTGGAACAGGGGAAAAAGAAGGCGTTGATTTTGGATAGAAAGCTCATCCGTTTCCCTCCTCATAAAATTACCGCCGGCCGTTCTCCTTTTTGCCGCGGAGCCGTACGACGGTTTTCTACCTATCATTAAAAATTTACATGCTTTTTTCTCTCCTGTCAAGCCAAAAAGCGACATTTTTCCCTCCTGCCTCTTTGAGACGGGAAACGGGACACCGCAAAACTTACTCTGCCCGCATACGCCCCTTTTCTTTCCGTAAATTTTATGGTATACTGAAAAAACAAAGTTTTGCCAGCTTATTTTTCTCCAGCCTTTTCCACCCGTTCCGCATCCCGGGCGGCGCTGGGAAAAGGGGATAGAATCGCCTTCCAAGAAAGGAATGGACTACTCGATGAGCGACCAGCAGATTTTCTCCGATGGGGTGGAGCCAGGCGGGCTGCGCACCAGTCAGGAGATTAAAATACTCGTATGCTATATGCTTCTCGGCGCGGGGGAGCCAATGCCCCGTCAGGCCGTGCTGGATATTATCTCCGGCAACGGGATGGCCAATTTTTTTGAGACCGGCAGCGCCATTGACGAACTGGTACGGCTCGGCCATTTGACCGAAGGGACGGGCGATACGTTGACGCTGACCGATACTGGCCGCCAGGTGGCGGACACCCTGTCCGGCATGATCCCCTATACCCTGCGGGAACGGTCGGTAAAGTCCGCGCTCCAGCTGCTCACCCGCATCCGCCGGGAGCGGGAGAATACGGTGACCATCGAAAAGCTGTCGCACGGCTGCAACGTAACCTGCTCGATCGACGACGACAAACACCCGCTGATGTCCTTCACCCTGCGGGTGGCGGACGACCTGCAAGCGCAGATGATCCGCGAAAACTTCCTTAACGATCCCGTGCTGCTGTATCGCAGCCTGCTCGCGATCCTGAGCGGGGACGCCGGCGTGTCCATCCGAGACACCCGGATTGTCATCGACTTAAAATAACGGCCGCCGATTGAAAACAGCGGGCTTTCTGCAAGAATACCGTTGACATTCTTCCGGGAAGATGGTATGATAATCCCCGTCAATCGGTATGGAGAGGTGTCCGAGCGGTTTATGGAGCTGGTCTTGAAAACCAGTGACTCGAAAGAGCCAAGGGTTCGAATCCCTTCCTCTCCGCCAAGACGCTCTCTCAAAATTTCATATAGAGATGGCAAATCACGAGCATGGAGAAGTACTCAAGTTGGTGACGAGGCGCCCCTGCTAAGGGCGTAGGTCGGGTAACCGGCGCGAGGGTTCGAGTCCCTCCTTCTCCGCCATTTCTGGGAGTGGATTGTTCCGCTCCCAGATTTCTTTTGCCCATTTTTTCGTGGTTGCCGGAAGCGGATTCGTCCGCTTCCGGCATTTTCTCTTTTGCCCCTGCATCTTTACCGTGCCTGCGTTTTAGCAGCCCACATTTTTGCGGCGCAAAGTTGAATCGGATATGAATTTTGTCCGGGTAGATGGTTACCCTGTCCACAAACAGGGATACCAGTTGCTGCATGTTCGGCAGTTTCTTAGTCAGCAGAAGCCCCTTGGCAAACTCCATGGCCTGCGCCACCTCGTAGGTTTCCACCTTGTCGCTGCATTTTTGTAATGCGTGATCGGTGATTTTCTGGCGAATTTCATCCTGACTTTCTACCAGTTCGTCGATATTTAAAAGTAAGCGAGAAAAAGGAACGGAATTGTTCCGTGCATTTTTTAAAAAGGAGTTACTGGAGGAAGGAATGACACAAACAATACATTTTACAAGGGTTTGTTCACAGAAAGAGTTGTATCACACGATTGTGCAGCTGATTGAAAAATCATCAATCATCATACCAGAAAATAACAGAAAAATTTCGTTTTTCTCATTTATGGAATTTGCGTCCTTCAAAAGCATCGCAGTTAAAAATGTCAATCTAACGATATACAATAAATACGACCTTTTTATTTATATGCCGTGTATTAACACAAGTTTATTCAAATAATGCATCCAAATCCTCTTGTGAAATAGATATAGTTTGGAAATCGGAAGGAGTTAATTCTGGTACCGTTTTGTTAATACAATAATGCACCAAATCAATCACTTCATCTCGCCATTTTTCCGCAATTTTCCTAACAATTTTTTCTTGTAAACGATTTGGCCAATACCGGATTTTTAGAAAAAGCTCTCCCTTATATATTAAGGCCAAAATATCAAGGAAATTTGTTTGTGGTAAAATCGTTTCTATCTCTATATCCGGGCAAACGGAAAACTGTCCAAATTCCGTTTCAAAAACTCCAAGATAATTAAAGCGAACCCATTGAAACTCTTCTTTCCATCTATCCGAAATATCCGAACATAACCCGTAACCTATTCCCATATCAGGAACATTACGTAGTGTTTCTTTAATTGTTTTAATCCAAGAGTCCCAATTCTTCTTTCGCGTTGGGAATCTAACCGGATAAAAACTAGTAAACCACCCCACTGTTCTAGTGACATCTATATTTTCATTTAAGGCAATGCGTCCATGACTTTCTTTTTCAATCACAACCTCATCAATATCAAATATAATCCCTAATGTGGATAATAAAGCTCCAAGTAACAACTCATCAACATTTGTCCGATAAGGTTCACACGCTTCTGTTAACAGAGATTGTGTAATAGGCCTGTCCAAAACTATTTGCATGGTATCATTGATGATGAAAAATTCGCAAACACCTGGAAAGTTAACCTTATTAGCCCGATGGTATTCCCAATAGGAAAGTTCCTTCCTATAGCGGCCTGACTCATGAATTTCCGTTGTCGCCCAGGACTGGAAAGACGCTGTTTTTAATGGAAGTATACGTGATTGGCCTGACCGCGTCTGTGATAATAAAGTATGCAAATCCTCTAACAGAATACGCCATGATATACCATCAAGAGCCAAATGATGGACAAGCAAAAGCAATATATCAGTCTTATTTTCTATGTGTATCAAATCTGCACGAATAAGTGGCCCATTGGTAATATTCATTGAGTTTATAAGCATATTTTTTCTTTTTTTAATTTCCGTCTCATAATCCTTGTTATTTCCTTCTATATTATATTCATTTACCAAGTTGCGCGAACTAAGACAATTCTCATTATACTTTAAACAATGGTTTTTCATATCATAATTAAGCCGTAAAGAGTCATGATGAGAAAGCAACAACTGAAGTATTTCTTCAACTTCAGAGCGCGTCCAATTTGATGATAAATGCAATTTTAGGCAATTGCAATATTGGTTGCCAATCTCTTGATATTCCTCTCGGCGACCAAAGACATGAAAAAACCACTCCATAACGGGTGTTAATGGGACAATCCCTGAACAGGGACTTTGGTCGAATAACGGAACTGAAACAGATGAAATACAATCCGCCATATGACGTATAATGGGATGAGCCAAGATATCTTTTACAGATAAACTATATCCCTGCTCATGCAAACGAGAAGATACCTGAATCGCCTTAATAGAATCACCGCCTGCATAGTAAAAATTCTGATCTATACCTACCTCATGGCCAAAAACAACAGATAAACACTTCAACAATACTGTCTCTCTCTCATTTGGCGGTTGGCTATTCGTATTCACATCTTTTGTCTCTATTTTCCGAGGATCCGGCAGGTGTATATAGTCAATCTTTCTGTTTCTTGTCAGTGGAACGGAATCAATGGGGCAATAAATTGAAGGGACCATATATTGGGGGAGATGCATTGACACAAAAGTGTTTAACTCATCCGTATCTATCTGTTTATCGGATTGATAATATGCACATAATACAGGTGTTTCATCCCAATTTAAACACACAACAATAGCATTCTGTATATGAGGACAGCAACATAAACAGTTTTCTATTTCGGTTGGTTCTATACGGTAGCCGTTGATCTTTATCTGCCGGTCGGCTCTTCCGATATATTCCAGACAATCCGGTTTAATAAAACGTACGATATCCCCTGTGCGATAAAAAGGACCTGTCATGCCACACAAACTGGGTAAAAAGCATTTTTGGGTCAAATTAGGGTGGTTTAAATATTCTCGGGCTAATCCAATTCCACCAATGTAAAGCTCTCCCTTCGTCCCTATCGGCACAGGGTTTTTGTCTTGATCCAACACCAGGATAGAAGTATTGTCTATAGGCCTTCCGATCGGAACCGAATCCGTATGGTCTTTTTCATCATACTTGTAGATCATACAGCCTACAGTCGCTTCTGTGGGGCCATATTCATTATATATTGTAATGGGCCTTAAAAAACATGAACATATTTTGTGTGCTAAGGAAATCGGAAACTTTTCACCCCCTACGATGAGCGTATGTATATTGCGATCAATACGGCTACAATCCGCCAACAGACGCAGGTGCGCAGGCGTAAGCTTGATTAATGTACAAATATTTTCTTCTAAAATTTGATTGAAAACATCCCCAGAATGATCGTCCTTATATACTACGATTGTCCCTCCGCATATAAGCGGGAGAAAAACAGTTGTTACCGTTAAGTCAAACGCTAGTGACGAGTATAAAGGCATTATTTCATGATCTTGTTTAATGTACTGTTTCTTAGCCCACGAAATGTAATTCAGAAGAGAACGATGTTCGATCATAACACCTTTAGGTTGTCCTGTTGAACCTGACGTGTAAATAACATATGCTAAATCGTCTGTTTTTATATAAGGCAACTGTTTCTCTGTTTCTTCCTCAAGGTGAAGAAGCTGTTTTAACAACAGCGTTTCTCCTGTATAGTATACTTCGGTAGGTAATGTGGAATCTATTAATAGAATTTTTATTCCTGCATCGTTCAAAACAAAAGCAATTCGCTCCGGTGGCCATTGGGGATCAATTGGTAAATAAGCCCCACCGGAAGCAAGTATACCAAATATGGCAACTATCGCTTCAACAGACCCAGCAGAAAATATCCCAACAATTTGGCCTCTGCTTATACCTTTACCACACAACCAGTTAGTTAAAGCAAACGCCCTCGTAAACAAATCGCTATAAGTAAGGCTTTCTTTTTCATCTTTTACCGCGCAACGGTCAGGCGTTAGTTTTACTTGCTTTAGAAATACATCCACTATTGTTTCCGACAATGGCTCAGAATAAGTATTGTTAAATTGCGCCAATTGACTTGAACGTTCCGCGGGTGTTAAAAGACTTATA
>CAMMRL010000048.1 GCA_946499275.1 uncultured Clostridia bacterium
GGCGCAAACACAATATGGTATTTGCAATTCCATTTCGTATGCGATAAACTGTTTATGTCGTTCACACTCATTTGAATGACCTCCTTGTGGTATGTTTTGATGCAGTTGGCAGACCGCATCTTTATCCTACCACAAGGAGTTTTTTTATGTCTCTCTTTCCTGTTCAGCTATATAATTCTTACCGAACCACACGTCTAACGTGTGGTTTTGGGATACAATAAAGAGGAACGGTATCCAACCGTTCCTCCTTTACCCTGCGAAAAAAGCCGCTTTCATCCGGCCGGTACTAAGCCCGAATTTTTCCAAGACCGTTTCCATCAGCGCGTGTCCCTTCTCATTGGGGTGGATGCCATCCGCACACAGCAGGTCGCCGACTTTACGTTCGCATAGGAACGCTTCCCGCACACCGACCAGTGGACAGTGGCATTCCTCCGCAACCTGTATTACCGCCGCATTGTACCGTTCATGCCATCGATAGATGTGCTGTATATCCCCGAGCCAGTCAAGGATGTTGTTCACATCCAGCCCGCTGCGGGTGAAAAAACGAAAATACCGTTGCGCGTCAATGGGCGGAAGCGTCATCATAATTGGAAAAATTCCCTTTGCCCGGATCAGCTGGACCATTTCCCGAAGCTGCGCGGTAAAAAGCGCCAGCGGCGTTTTGGGCTGATGTTCCCCCTTCGGATCGGCGGCAACCTGGGCCCAATGGTAATCACAGTCGTTGCCGCCGAATTCAATGAGCGCCGCATCGCCCTGCACACCCGAAATCAAGTCCTTTTTCAGTATCGACAATCCCTTGGTAACGGTGCACCCCATCCGTGCCCGGTTATTGAGGGTGAGCCCCAAGTGCTGGGTGGCCCGGTCCGCACTGTTTTCGCTCAGGAGGGCATAGCGGTCCTTTTCCTCATTATAGACCACGCCGCGCATCACGCTGTCACCCCATATGGCGACGGACTTGACCTCTTTCATGATTTTTCCCTCCTTATTATCTAGTTATTACAACCAGTATACACCATTGTGTTCTCTTTGTCAACGCGGACGGAGTATCTTGCATGGAGTTTAAGAATATGGTATACTTTCTATATTAACCAAATGGTTTGTATTTATTTAAAAATAAAAATTGTTTCTATAAATGCGGAAGGATGGGATACGTTCCATGGCGCAAAAGGACGAAAAAAGGGATAGACTGAGAAAATGGGTAGACTCCATGGGCCAATATGAAATCGTCTCCTGGGACCGTCTTCCCGAACTGGATTTGTATATGGATCAGGTCATCACCTTTATGAACCGGCAGCTGGAACCTTTAGCCGCCGACGGTGAGCGGCTGCTTACCCCCAGTATGATCAACAATTATGTTAAGGACGGCGTGCTTCCCCGCCCGGAAAAAAAGAAATACAACCGCGACCACATTGCCATGCTCCTGATGATCTGTACACTGAAAAATGTACTTACCCTCCCGGAAATCGACGCGCTAATCCATGGCCTGACGGAAGGCCGTAGTGTTTGTGAACTATATCCCGAATTTGTTGCCGCGCAGGACAAAGCGCTTCAGGAAACCATGGAGTGGCTGGAAGGCGCCTCCGAAGCCGATGACGCCGGCCGGTACCGGCTGGCGGCTCAGCTTGCCTTAGAAGCCAATATCCGCCGGACGGCGGCGGCGCGGATCCTTTACAGCTTAACGGACCTGGAAAAGGATAAGAATAAAAAAGAGAAAGAGTAGGGGAAAGGCGTCACTTTTCCAGAAAAGTTTCTGGATTTGGCCAAGCAAGAACTCCGGCACTGGGCTTATGCCTGAAATAGGGCCCTGCTTTCCTATTTTTTATTTTGCCTGCAAATCCACGTAGGATGTATAAAAAACGCGCCGAAATCATTCGGCGCGTTTTTTTATACATCAAATTCCCGCGGTGGGACCCGCGAATATCGCGGCAGCGGGACACAGGATTGCAAGTGTTGCCTTTTCAAGCCCTTCCTTATTCCGGCATGCGGACAATGGCAGGATCGGTAAAGATATCCTCCTCGTCCACGTTTTTAGTGGAAAACTCGGATACGATGCAGCCGTCCGGGCCGGCCTGGAACCAGTGCCGGGTGTTGGGGTACAGCGTGAACTGCTCACCGGGATGCAGGATAATCTGATGCTTGGCTGTGAAATACTCTTCCTTGCCAGCCGGGATCTTTGCCACGATATCCCCGTTGGGTTCCCCATCCACATAAACGTAAACCTCGCCGTACCGGCAACGGAAGGTTTCTTCCTTGCCGGGATTGTCGGCACTAAGAGGCGGATGCCGATGTTCCGGGCAGGTCTGATGTGGGAAAAGCACCAGCTCTTTAGCGGAACAGCGTTCGGTGCTGACATAGGTCACCAGCTGCAGCCCCATAGAGTCGAGATCCCCCAGCCCCATGTCCGCGATTTCGATATTGGCTTTTTCCTCATCCGTCAGGACAATGTTGGCGCGTTCAAAATACTCTAAAGCCCGCGCGCGCGCCTGCGCAATTTTTTCTTTTGACAGCATAAACACGCATCCTTTCTATATACCGCTTACGCGTAGTATTCCCACCGGTTCCCCGGTAGACGGTCAATACTATTCGGCCGCGTCCGTTTCCGGCAAACGGTCGTTTATAACCTAAAACATTTATTCTTCCGCCGTCCCGACCTTTTCTTTCTGTTGCAGCCATAAAAGGCGGGCGCTGTTTTCGCAAGGCAGCGACATCCGGAAACCGTCTGTCAATTCCTGCCCTGAAACCATGCTTTCCAAGCCATCAGGGAAAGAACGGACGGTATAGGACGCCTTCCGGTCGATTTCCCGTAAATGGAGCGTTACACCCGTTTCTGCCGTATTCAGCCGCCAGATGGCAAGAAAGATGTGTTTGCCGGCATGACAGCTAATTTCCAACGCCAACGAGCCTTCGTTGGCGTACTGGATAAGATCCGGGGTTAAATGATACACATGCGGTTCTTGTACCAACTGGCTGCGGAAACTTTTATACATTGCGGTCGCCCGCTGTATCAGCTTCATCTGCCACGGTTTCAGCTTGGCGGCTTCCCCTCCCAGGGTCATCCGGCCGAGCATGGAATTGACCAGGGATAACCCCATCTGCGCTTCGCTTTGCTGCGGATAAAGGAGACTCCAGTTTCCCATCTGCAACGGATGAACCACCCGGCTGACACTAAAGAACAGGTTCGCCAGGCAACCGATATCCCCCTGGTCGGAAATCGACACCAAGTCCGCGTAAGCCATGATGCCATAATCCATCCGCATACCGCCGCTGGCGCAATTCTCAATCAAGATATCCGGATAACGGCGCCGTAAGGAATGCAGCCACTGCGCATAAGCTCGTGCGTGGAGCAGGCCTCCGTGAACCGCGCTCCCCTCGCCGTTGTCGCAACCCGGGAAATAGTCGCTGTTAAAATCGAATTTAAAATACCGGAAGCCCATAGCAATCAAGCGGTCGATCACGCCGTCCAGATAGTCCCTCGCCCGCGGGTCCGCAAAATTGAGGAAACGGCGGTTATCGTCCTCTATGGGTTTCCCATCAATTGTCATCAGCGGCAGGGACGGATCATGGTACGCTTTGGATAGGCTGCCGACGCATTCCGGCTCCAGCCAGATACCGGGGATCATCCCGCTTTTCTGGATGGCCCGGGCTGTCTCCGCCAGCCCATGGGGCCAGCGCTCGGCAGGCGCTTCCCAGTCCCCCACTGTCAACCACCACTCGGAACGCGCGTCCCCCGTCCCTTTCGCTGCGTACCAGCCGGAGTCTATGACAAAGCATTCCGCGCCCATGTTCTGGGCGTAGGGGATCTGTTCCCGCACCGTCATCTCGTCGGCGTCCCCGCCAGACGATATATACTCGTTATAAACAATGGGAAGGGATTTAATCAAATCGTTTTTCCTTAAAAAAGCTTTCAGCCGGAAAGTATGCAACGCATTGGAGACTTCATCCATACCGCCCTCAGCCACCACGATGGTGCAAGAGGGCGATTCAAAGCTTCCCTGCGGCGGGAGGGTAACCGACCAACCGGCGTGCCGGGTGTCGGCGCAACCGCCCTGCATGTAATAATAGTGATCCCCTTCCAGCCCGCCGGCCGCCAATTCAAACCGCCAAGCCGCGCTGTGCTCGATCTCCACCGCCCAGGTCAATCCGACGGCGGGTTCCTCCACCGCAAACGTAGGGACATACTCCCCGCTGGACCAGGCGGAATTGCTCTCAACATGGAATGCTTTCCGGCAGCAAGTAGGATACAGCCCCAACTGTGCGAACGAATCCCGCCGATGCTCCGCCTCATAATCCCATTGGGATGGAAAGCTATGGAGATACAGCTCATCTTGTCCGTCGGTTTTGGGCAGATAAGGAAAATTGTGCATGGTGAAAGAGGTCACATGGTTCAGCTTTAAGGGCTCCTGCCCGACGTTTTTCACCACGGTGAACCTCGATAGGCCGGGCAGTCGGTTGCACAGCCGGTAATGCAACTCAATCTGCGCCCCCGCCGTTTCATCCAACAGGATAATCACCAGCTCATTGTAGTCCCAATGCGTCTGCACATAATAGTCCTGATAAACGGCACGTTCACTGGAGCGTGGGCGGAGATACCGCGAATTGTGGCAATACTCCAGCCCTTCATCGTTAACATTCAAGTATACCTCGGACGGGAGAAGCCCCCATCGCCGCCGGACTGCTTCCGGAGACAGGGACAGGGATGATGATGCCGGGAGCATACCGATATGTGCCACCTGCCTACCAAACAGGCCTATGCAATATGTAAAGTAGTCATTCTGTATCCGCCAAACTTCTCCGTCAAAGCTAATCATGCCCTGCGTTCTCCTCTACCAACAGGCCCGTTTCTCTATGAAAAGCGGATCAATATACTTTCCCGCCCTTTTCAATCTGCGCGATCATATCCAGGCGGCGCTGATGGCGGCCGCCCTCATATTCGGTATCCAGCCAGATTTCGGTGATCATCTGCGCCAGGTCCGCGCCAACCACCCGCGCCCCCATGGCAAGCATGTTGGTGTTGTTGTGCTGGCGGGAAAGCTTCGCCGTATAGCAGTCGCTGCACACCACGCACCGGATGCCCGGCACTTTGTTGGCGGCGAGGGAAATCCCCACGCCGGTACCGCATATCAGGATACCGCGGTCGCACTCCCCGCTTGCCACCGCGTCGGCGGCCTGCTGGGAATAAATCGGATAATCGGTGCGTTCGCTGGTGTACGTACCGAAATCCTTGTATTCCAGGCCCTTCTTCTCCAAAACTTCAATGATTTTCGCCTTCAACTCCAAGCCTACGTGGTCATTGGCAATCGCGATCATCAATAAGACTTCCTTTCTGTTTTTATTTTTAGGCACGTTTCTGCCGATATGCAGAATCCTTATTCTCCTGTTCGCGGGCGGCAAAGCCGTAAATGCCTGCGCCAACCACCCCATTTTCCTGCGCCGCTTCGGAATAAAGCAGGACCAGGTTTTCGGCCGGATAGGGTTTGCGGGAGTGCCGCACAATGTACTTTTCCAGGGTATCCACCGGGAAGTTTTCCATTTGTAGAATACCACCGCCCAGGACAACATAGTCCGGGTCAAAAATATTGATCTCCGTAGCGATCGGAATCGAAAGATATTCGATAAATTCTTCAATCAGCGGATGATCCGCGTATTTGGTAAACACCTTGCCGATTTCTACGTCCGGAAATTCTTTCGCCACCAGGGATTCCAGATACCGGCCTGAAGCACGGATCTCGATGCACGCTTCATTGCCGCATCCACAGCGGCCGCGCTGCCCCACCATCGGGATATGCCCCAATTCACCTGCAACGCCGTTTTTCCCCAGCAGGATTTCTCCTTTGACATAGATCGCGTTGCCGAAACCGGTGCCGATATAACAGCCGAGCGCAATACAACTGCCGTCGATATGGAACTGCCGCAGATCGCGGTAGAACAGCATATTCACATCCCGGTTCACATACACCGGGACGCCAAGCCGTTTTTCCAATATATCGGCAATTGGAACGTTGTCCAGACCCTGGATATTCGGCGTGGACAGAACCACCCGGCGGCTTTTATCAATGGTGGAGGGAAAACCCACAGATACGCCAACCACCTCAAACTGGCTCTCATATGTCTCGATATATGTCTCCATACGGTCGGATAGGTTCTCAACAAAGCTTTTGCCATTGACTCCTTCTCGTATGGACTGTGTATTAATAATGCGGAAATGGTATAAATTGTTCTCTTTATCCACCAAACCGGCACGGACGTTGGTGCCGCCGATATCCATACCCAATATACATTGTATTCGCATAGGAAAGCCTCCCTTTGTCACACTTCCGGCCCTTAGCTCTTCTCTCCATTTAACACGGGCCGGACCGCCTCTTTCCACCGCACGGAAAAAAGCGGTTCTCTCTTTTCCTCGAACGAAAGCGCCGAACATAGCGCACCCTTATAAAGCCTTTCCAGTCTCCCTGGAAAAGTCGGCGTACAGGATATCCGCCGCGCGATTCAGGTCGGGATCCATCGCAAACAAGCCGGTGTTCCCTACCACGTAAGCTTCGGCTCCCGCTTCATCCATGGCTTTGAAGTTGGCGGCGTTGCATGCCCCGTCCACCTGGATGGTATAATGCAAGCCGCGTTCTTCACGGATACGGGCGGCTTCGCGGATCTTGTCCAACATTTCCGGTACAAATTTTCCGCCGGAATAGCCCACGTCCACCGTCATGATGGTGAGTAGGTCGATATGGTTCAGATAATGCGAAACATAGCTGAGCGGGGTGGAAGGGTTGAGTACCACCCCCATCTGGCAACCCGCCGACTTGATTCGGTCAATGGTCCGGAACGCGTCCACATTGATTGTCTCTGCATGGGGCGAGATAATATTCGCCCCTACCCGGATGAGTTGATCGATAAAATCTCCCGGATGCTCTACCATAAGGTGTACATCAATCGGGTGCTCCGCTACAGAAGCACAAACTTTTACAAAATCCGGCGACAGGGTGATGTTTTTGCAGAAATGCCCATCCATAATGTCCACATGATACATCTGGATTCGATCGTTCAGTATCCTGAACTGCTCTCTCATGTCCAGCATGTTCATGCACATCAGCGATGCGGAGAAAATCGGGGGGTTCGCTTGCTTTGGAATGTTCATAACGGTCATCCTCTCTTTACAGGGACAGGAGTTACTCTCCCAGGCATTACGATGGATATGTTTGAACTGACGGGATTTTTCTCGCCAAACCATTCTCTAATGTTACTTTTCTTCCAGGGACGGATCTATCCCTTAATTGCGGTATGTCTTTCATTCACACCTACGCAAAAGCGCCGCTAAATAGACATCCGCCCCCACTGATGCGAAAACATCACGCAAACGCAACGCAAAACAGCGTAAACGTTTACTCAATCAGGGCGAAAAGGCAGAACAGCGGCTTTTTCCGTGTTCTGCAGTTTTCCTGTATGTATCCAAGTTTGCAGGTGGTACCAGGAAAGGCGTTAGGTTGACTGCCGTTTTACCAGATAGACAGGCACAACGTTTTCCCGGTTTTTCACCGGCTTGTTTTGTACCAACTGGAGCATCGCCTTCACCGCCGTCTGTCCAATGATGTCCACCTGCTGATGAACCGTGGTAATGGGAAGGGCGTTGAATTCAGAAACGGAAATGTCGTCAAAGCCAACGATCTTTACCTGCTCCGGCACCCGGATGCGCCGCGTCACCAGAGCGACATAGGCGCCCAGAGCCAGCCAGTCGGTGGTAGCGAACACGCCGTCGAACTCGACGCCCTCATCCAGCAGCTCGCTGATTTTGTCATGCGCGCTCTTGAAATCGATGCTGTCCAGGTCGACAATGTATTTCGTGTCGCAGGGAATATGATAGTCGGCGTGGGCGGCTACATAACCTTCCACACGTTCCATCTGGCTGGACAACCGGCGGCGGTCGGTCAGCATAACCACTTTGCGGCAGCCCTTTTCCAGCAGCTCCCGCGTTGCAATATACCCTCCCTGCCGGTTATCCGACTCAATCATCACGAACTTTTCCGTGTTTTTCGTGCGATTCGGAACGCGGTCAATAAACACCGTGGGGATATCGGCGAGCTCTTTATAGGCACTGTTGTACCCGCCGGATATGTAAATAATCCCGCTCACGTTCTGCATCTTGAGCATCTGCAAATATCTCTGCTCAATCTCCACGTTTTCATTCGTATTGCAGACGAAGGAGGAATAGGAAGAAGCAAAGAGCGCCGATTCAACCTCATGCACCAGTTTAACGAAAAATTCGTTGGTAATATCGGGGACAATCAACCCGATATTATCCATCTTGTGGGTGCGGAGACCTTTGGCGACCATACTGGGCACATAATGATGCTCTTTTATAATCGCCTTCACTTTTTCTTCGGTTTCCTTCGAGTACCGGCCGTTCCCATTGATGATCCGGGATACCGTTGCAATGGAAACCCCAGACATTGCCGAAATGTCTTTTATCGACAAACTCTTTTTCAAGATTTCCGCCCTCCGCGGGTAAACGATGCGTAATCGTTTACCTTATAGTATATCAAAAAATGAAAATTGTCAACTCGATTAAATGCACAAAAATGCTGACATCCCCCACTTGAAAAAACAGGGAACGGAAACATATGGGAAAAGATTGCAGGGCTTTTGTAGAGGTACTCTGGATTAGATATAGATATTATACGCGAAATCCCTCGAAAAAACAAGTCTAGCTTTTGTGAATATTCCATTTCTTTTCCGTCGCAATAGAAAAAAGTACAGCCGCAGTATAGTAAAAACGTTCAGCACACTGTGATTGTACTTTTTTCAATTCTTTGTTTTTAACGAAATTTCTCTTTGGCTTTGGCGATATCCTTTCCAGCCGGCTTATTTCTCTGCCTTTACCAAAATGGTATGCACTTCGAAGGGGTGGAATTCCAGTGAAAAGCCCTGGTCATTGACCGCAAAGCCTTTCGCCGCTTGTGCATCAACCGGCCGTTCGAGCAGGTCGGTCATACACTCGGCCGACAGTCCCTGGAGCGTAACCTGTGCTTTGGTCCGCCGGCCGCCCGCTTCGTACAACCGCAAGATGAACCCGTCGGTGTCCTCCGCTTTTTTCACCGCGTCAAGGAGTATATTCGGCCGGTCGATGTTCACCATGCCATCAGCCGCCGAAAGAGACGGATTACTCATCCCGGCAGGGACAGCCGCGGTGAGTAGCGGCATATTCAGCTCATATCCTGCGCGGACCACGCCGCCGTCGATGACATTGCCGCCATGCGGCAGAATCGAGTAAGTAAAGGTATGGACGCCCTTATCGCCATCTTCGCAGGGGCACATCTGGCTGCGGAGTAGGTCGATGTCGAGTACACAGTCCCAAATTTTATAGCCGTATTTTCCGTTGTTTAGGATCGCCACGCCGTAGCCGTTATCCGCCATATCCACCCAACGATGGGCACAAACCTCGAACTTCGCCTGATCCCAAGTGGTGTTCTGATGGGTCGGACGCAAGAGATGCCCGTATTGGATTTCGCAGCGGGCGGAATCGGTCACAATATCCACCGGGAAAGAGGAACGCAGCATTTTATACGTCTCATTCCAGTCTACCGTGGTTTCAAAATCAAGCTGCTTGGACCCGTCGCGCAGGATAACGGTCTGAGAAATGGCCGACTGGCCGACAGTATACTCCATTGCAATCCCTTTGACCACGCCGCGGGCAAACCCTTTGACGGAAACCAGCTTCGCCTGTTCCGGCGTACAGGCCATATAGTTCTTGTTAATATCCCAGTGGGTATACTCTTCCTCGTACATCATCAACGCGTTGCCGACGGCGTTTTCACGCAGGATCTCACGGTCTTCTTCCTTATCGTACAGCGAGGAAATGGTACCGTCTTCGTTGAAGAGTACCCGCAGTTTTTCGTTTTCCAAGCGATCTGCTGGGGCTTCTTGGCTCACAACCGCCGGCAGGCCGGCAAGTTCCGCCACCGCGTAGCCCATCGCCGGGACCGATACCGCCACCTGGCGGCCGTCAATTTCCACCACTTCCGACCGCGCCCACGAGGCGGGATTGAACACGGCGACCGGCTCGGCAACGCCGGACACGTCCATCGCACCGGCGAGCAGCGCCTTCGCCTTTTCGATCATGCCGTCCAACTCCTCCAGGAGCATCCGGTAGCGGGCGTGCGTTTCCTCATACGCCCGCTTAATGGACGAACCTGGCAGGCAGTCGTGGAACTGGTACAGCAAAATTTCCTTCCAGATTTCCTCCAGCCGGTCGTGTGGATAAGGCGTCCCGAGCCGGAGGGCCGCCATGGTATACAGCCATTCCGTATGGTGGAGCTTGATCTCCGCCTGGCGGTTATACCACTTGCCTTTGGCGATCGACGTATAGGTCCCCTGGTGCCGCTCGAAATACAGTTCGCCCACCCACTTGCGGTAGGTATCCCGTTTACGGTTGATCCGCTCAAAGAAATCAATGCAGAATTCCGGCCGGAGCGGCGGCACGCCCTTTAAGTTTTTCTGCCGCTGTATCCGCTCCAAATGCTCGTACCCCGGACCGCCTCCGCCGTCGCCGATGCCGTAAAGCTGCAACGCTTCGTCGCAACGGTCGAGGTCGGTATAATGGTGTAGGCCGTAAATTGCCATCTGCGGCACGGCGGCGCTGTTATAGCTGTCTTCCGGCAGCATATGGGTGAGTACTTCGCTGCCGTCGATCCCCTGCCAAAGGAAGGTATGCCGCGGGAAACGGTTGGTGTCGTTCATCGACAACTTCTGGGTCATAAAATAGGGGGTGCCGCTCTTGACCAAAAGCTGCGGCAACGCCGCCGAGTACCCGAACACGTCAGGCAGGAAGCCAACCTTCATTTCCTTGCCGAATTCCTGCATAAAGAAGCGCTTGCCGTATAATATCTGCCGAACCAGCGATTCGCCGGAAGGAAGGTTGGTATCCATCTCCACCCAGAAGCATCCTTGGCACTCCCAGCGGCCTTCCTTCTCCCGCTCCTTAATCCGGCGGTAGATGGAAGGATAATTGTCCCGCATCCAAACGTAAATCTGAGGCTGGCTGCAACCGAATTTATAGAACGGGTATTTTTCCATCAGGTACAGGGCGGTGGAGTAGGTGCGGGCCCCCTTGCGGATGGTCTCCCGCTGCGGCCAGAGGAAAATCAGGTCGAGATGGGAATGGCCGATCGAAGAATACTGTAGTTCGATCGTTTCGTTTTCCCGCTGAAGCACCTGACCGAGCTCCTCCCGCGCGGCCTCCATACTGGCCGGGGTGACGGTTTCCAGCAACTGGGACGCCTTGAGCAAGGAGGGCAGCACCTCGTCGGCATAGGCGTCGTCGTTTTCACATAAGCCGACATACAGGCTCAAGCAAACGGTGAAATCATAGAACAGGTCGCGGGCCAAGGTATCCACCGTCACAATGGCGGCTTCCTTCACCCGTCCGTCGTTGCGGTACTGCCCCTGCAGGTCGTTGCAGCCCGCATCCACCCACAGGTCGATTGGTTCGTCGCCGGTGGAGGAATCGCTGACCTCCACCGTTTTCTTGCCCCACAGGCCGAGAGGAAACTCGTCGGTTGTGGTTACACTGGTCAGACCCTTGAGCGGTTCCCCGTTTTTATCAAACACCAGGCCCTCGCCCGAAAAATCGATAAGGAGGGAAACCTTTTTCCCCTTTCCCTGCGGCGGCACCTGCCCCTGGAAATGGAACCAGGCGCAGTCGAACAGCTTCCCCCAGGTATCCCCGATCTGCGGCGTGATGTGCCGGCCGGTGGTACGCTCGGCATACGGCACCGGCTCCTTCGTCACATACGCTTCCATTGACAGCGGCGCGATCGGCGTATAAATTGCCGCCTCAATTTTTTCCCGCACGACGACAAACGCTTTCTCAAACTCACGGAAACCGGCGGAATCCTTGCCGAAATCCGGCTTGCCGAGCATTTCCACAAAGTCAATATTCAAATTGGCCATCTTATCCCATCCTTGCATCAGCCGCGCAACCGGCCGGACTTCTCGCAGAAAAGCCGCCTAATCCCGGCACGCTTTTCCAGCGCATGATAAAGCCGCTTTCCTCAGCACAGCGGCAGATCCGCGGTCTTCACCTGTTCCATGATGGGGATGGAGGGCGCCGCGCCTTTGACCGAAACCGCCAGCGAAGAGGCGATCGACGCCTTTTCCAGAGCGGAAGCCGGGGTTTCCCCGCTGGTGATGCAGGTGAGGAAATAGCCGGTAAAGGTATCGCCGGCCGCCGTGGTGTCCACCACCGGCACATCATAGATGCCGTGCTGGCAACGAGTGACGCCATCGTCGTATACCGCGCCGTCCTTGCCCAGGGTCAGCACCACCACGCTGTTCGGGAAGCGGCGGCGGAATTCCGCGAGGATGTCGTCCGCCTTCTCCTTGCCGGTAATCTCCTTACCTTCGATTTCATTGAGGATGAAATAGGTGATCTTCTCAAGCGGCAGTTGGAACAGGCTTTCGCTGATCGGCGAGGGATTCAGCGCAATCTTCATGCCTTTGTCCGCTGCTTTTTCCACGATATAATCTAGGTTGTTGATCTCATTTTGAAGCAGCAGCACATCGCCTGCTTCAAACGCCGCCAGCACCTCGTCCACAAACGCTTTGGTTATTTCCTGATTGGCGCCGCCGTATAAAAGGATGCAGTTCTGCCCGTTTTTATCCACCTGGATGATCGCGTGGCCGCTCGGCCCTTCCACGCAACGGACAAAACGGGTATCCGCGCCGCTTTCTTTCAGCAGGTCGAGTAGCATCTGTCCGTCCGCGCCGATACAACCGGCGTGATACACTTCCGCCCCGGCGCGGGCCAGAGAAAGGGACTGGTTCAGCCCTTTGCCGCCGCTGAATTTCTCCAGCTTAAAGGAGGACAACGTTTCGCCCGCACGGACAAAATGGTCCACCGAATAGACGTTGTCCAGATTAAGGGAGCCAAAATTCAAAATTTTCATAAGGTCCTCTCCTTTTTCCATATTTTCTAAAGGCCTTCTGTTTTTATCCGGCTAAAGGTGTTCCCTGCCATCCTTTGTTTCCGCTGGGGAAGCGGCGGTTGGGTAATCGTTTTACCGCATCCGTACAACTCGGCGCCTAAGCGGAACGATGGCAAGGGAGCGTTTCTGCCGGTAGTACGATGCTAGTATAGCATATTTTTTTAAATATGAATATGGGTTTTTCAGAAGATTTTCCAGTGAAAGTTAAGGAGTAATTGCCAAAGCCCCGAAGGCAGCACAAAAGGGCGGCTCCCGCCATTTTCATGGCAAGAGCCGCCCTGCATCGCTTATTGCAAAATCAGCCCCCGACTATCAGGCCTTCTTCGCTTTTTTCGCGAGCACCAGAGCCGCCAGGCCGACAACCGCCGCCATTACGGGCAGGGCCGTCGTTGCTTCGCCGGTGGTGGGGTTGGTATCGCCGCCCTCATTGTTGTCGCCTTCCGTATCGCCGCCTTCGGCAGCCGCAGCCGTGAAGTCGACGCTGAGCGTATCGTAGGCAATCAGCGTTTCATCCGCGTTCCCGTTCGAAGAAGCCGTAAAGTAAATCTTATCGCCCTTCTTCACTTCCACCGTCAGTTCTTCACTCTTCGCGTTGACATCCTTGCCGGTGTAGGTATACAGTTCCTTGTCGTTATGCAGGATGGAAACCGTCACATCGGGAGCCGTATCTGGAAGCGCAACAAATTCATAATCGGGATCACCGGTGTTTGCGTTCATTGTATGCGCCCAAGGAGCGATGGTTACGGTACCATCGGCAGGAGCCTGATACACAGCCGCCAACTTGGTTTTACCATTGTTGCCGCTGATGTCCGCCTTTACGCCTTCCCAGTCGGTAAAGGAAGTGTAGTTTCCGGCATCATCGCCGCCTTCAATGCGCCAGTTGTCGCCGTAGTCCAAATTCTGCGATTCGGCAGTCACAAGTTCTTTCCAGCCTTCGCCATTATCATACATGTAGAACCAATCCGGGCCCTGCTCACGGTCGCCCTTGTACTGATCCGCGAATTTGCTGGGTGCTGCAAACGCGCTCATGGAAAGTGCCATTGCCAGAGCCAATCCGATGCCAAGAATCTTCTTTTTCATCCAAAACTCCTCCTGTCAAATTCCTTTTAAAAATGTACGCCGCTATCGACTTCATAAGGGACCGATAGCGGCGTTTTAGACGTTACTTAAGATTAGGCCGCGGTGAACTCCAAATCAATCGTATCAAAAGAAATCAGAGTCTCAAAGGAATTGCCACCGGAAGAAGCCGTGAAGTAGATTTTGTCGCCCTTCTTCACTTCCACGGTCATCGAAGCGCTCTGGCCGTCCATCGCCGTGGTTTCCACATTGTAAAGGACTTCATCATTGTGCAGGATCTGGATAACGCAGTTCGGGGAGTATTTCTGCACCTCAACCAGTTCGGAGTAATCTTCGTTCGGAGTGGTTACGGCGTGTTTCCATGGGCCGATGTTCACCGTTCCGTCTTCCGGAGCGACATACATTACCGCCAGCTTGGTCTTACCCTGGTTGCCGCTGATATCCCCCTGTATACCGTTCCAATCCGTGAAAGAGGTATAGTCCGCATTGTTGCCGTCGTCCTTGCCGTCGCCTTCTTCATACGGTAGACGCCAGTTGTCGCCATATCCATCGTATCCGGCGTCAGGGTTATACTCAACAAGGGATTCCGCAGTAACCAATTCTTTCCATCCAGCGCCATTGTCATACAGATAGAACCAATCGGGACCTTGTTCACGGTCACCCACATAGGCATCGCGGAAGGTTCCGGGAACCGCCTCCTCCTGGGGCTGGGTCGCTTCGGTGGTAGCGGCCGTGGTTTCGCCGCCGCCCGTTGTAGTCGTGCTGCCCGAACCGGGATCATCCGAACCCGAAGAACAAGCACTCAGCGAAAGCGCCATAGCGCCGGCAAGGATAATGCCAAGTAATTTCTTCTGCATGGTAAACTTCCTCCCAGATGATTAGATAAAATAACCCAACATCCCGGCAAGCCGGTAAACTGCTGGTTGACCAGATCTCATCGCCTGGCCAAAGCGCAAACGATACCGCACAATCGAGAAGTTGTATGGTTAATCGTTTTCACCACCTTATATTAGCACATCTTTTGATAAAATGCAAGTGGTATATAGAAAGTTTTTGTGTAGTTTTTGGTTTGACTCCTTTTTATTACGCGAAATTCCATTTATTCAAATTTCAACCATTTTTTGATCCATATTTTCAATAACAACCGAAAAATTCTGCGCGTATTCTCCGGGCTTCGCCTTTTGCACGGGATTTCTCCCCATATGCGGCATCCCACGTTCCACTGCGCGTGGCAGAACTCTATTGAGCGCGGGCGATCACTGCTAAGCGTACTGGTCAGGGCGTTGCCATCAACGCCGGCGGCACGCTGCCCTGCGGATCCGTTACTTTTAGGAAATACCCGAATTCATTCGCGCTGTAAGGCTTCCAGTCGCAGACCCAGTTTTTCAAAAGCAGTACAGTTTCCCCCGCCGGGAGAAGGATTTCTTCCGTCTGGCGGAACCGGTCGGCCCGGCCGGCCGTATACAGGAGGGTTTTCCCCACCCAAAGCTGGAGACCGCCTTCATGCCGGACATGGAAGCGCACCGCCGTCTCTTCCGGAACCCAAAGGGTGCAACGGCTGTATACCACTCCGCTGAAGCTCTCGTCTTCTCCCATATAACAGTCACGGCGGCGGTTATCGACGTACCCATACATATTGAAGTCAAAGCCCGGGTCGCGCACCCATCGTTTGGTTTCTCCCCGCACTGTCACATAAGGGGAATCCACCCCCGCGTCAGAGGGATATTCGGGATCCGGCCCTGCCGTATTGTCTCGGTTTTTATAAGAACCCGCGTAGGAAAAGCGGGTGAGGAATCCGCTGCCCCAACGGATCGGCAGGGTCACCGTCTCCCCGCCGATCACTGCGGTCACGGCTCCTTCCATTATCAAGGGAAGCTGGCTGGCACAGGGCGACGCTTCCCAGGACAGCACCACGCCGCCGCCCTGGCAGACAGCCTTCTGCCTGTCGGTTAAATGAAGCTGGTTGACCCAGTAGTCGTCCACATCATGGCTGGAACGGTCGGACTGCCGGAGGGTATATCCCTCGCACATAGATGTCTCGGCTTCCACCGGCGTACCGTCCGGCGCACAGACGGTAAGGACAATCCGCAGCCGGCCGTCGTTTTCCAGCACGGCGGATACACTGGCTGTTTCCTCCGGCCGAACGTCCGTCCCGTCGTGAACAACAAGGGACAACGGTGCGCTCCAGCCTTCATCAGCCGCGATTTTCAACCGGTCTTCCTCGGGACAATAGGACACGGCGGCCGTATGGAACACCCCTTGCTGATATGCGAGCGTAGTGCCGTCGTCCTCATACAGCATGACCGACGAGGGAACCCGCCCGTACGCATGCAGGACAATCGGCGCGGAGGCCATCTCCTCTGTGTGGAGGATTTCCTTTTCCAGCATAGGCAGCAAGGATCCCTCCTTTACAAACAGCGGGATGCGGGACAGCGGCGCCATGACCGGAACCACCCGCCCGCCGATGATACGGCGGCGGGTCCAGAAATCGTACCATACGCCGGCCGGGAGATACACCTCCCGGCGGCGTGCGCCGTCCTCGGTAACCGGGGCGACCAGCAATGATGGACCGAACAGATATTCATCCTCCCATTGCCCCACCCGCGGGTCGTCGGCATATTCCAGCACAAGCGGCCGCATCAAAGGCCGGCCGGTGCGGTGGTTCTCCCACGCCATGGAATAGATATAGGGCAGCAGGCGGTACCGCAGGCGGATATAGGAAGTGAGGATTTCCTCCGTTTCCTTGCCAAATGACCACGGCTCGTTCCCCGGGCGGGTACCGTGTGTGCGGAACACCGGGCAGAAGGCCCCCCATTCGAACCAGCGGATAAGCAGCTCCGCTGTCAGCTCATTCCCGGTGAGGAACCCTCCCACGTCGGTGGTCCAGTACGGCTGGCCGGAAAGGCAGACCCCCTGCCCCACCTTCAACTGTGTACGGAGCACCTCCCAGGAGGAATTCACATCCCCCGACCAGAGGGCAAGGCCGTATTTCTGCGTCCCGGCCGATACCGACCGGGCCAGAATAAATGGGCGGGTGCCGTCCATGGCCGTCTGGCCCTCGTACAGCGTACGCGCCCAGTTCAGCATGTAGGTATTGTGGGTATCATCGCGGGATCCGAGAAAACTCTGCGTGCCGTCGGCGTGTTCCTCCAACTCTCCCATATCGGTCCAGTACCCGGCCATCCCCTGCTCCACAAGCGGCCGCACCTTTTCCCACCAGATCCGGCGGGCCTCGGGGTTGGAATGGTCGTAGGTCACCCGTTTATTCGGCGGGACACGGTTCAGGCAGCCGTGCCGCTCAAAAAAGTCGAAATTCACCGACTTTTCACTGATAAAGGGGTGCTGCGCCATTATCACTTTGAAACCCTGCTCGCGCAGCTTGGCGAACATAGCCGCCGGGTCGGGCCAACGTTCGAAATCCCACTGTACGTCGCCGAGCTCGGTGAACCATAGCCAGTCCACCACCAGCACGTCGCCGGGGATCCCGCGTTTCCGGAAATCCTCGCCAAGAGCGAGCAATTCTTCCTGCGAGTGGTAGCGGTTTTTGGATTGGATAAAACCGTATCCCCAAAGCGGCAGCAGCGGGGCAAAGCCGGTCAGCTCATGATACCCCGCCAGGGAACGGTACGGATGGTCGCGGCAGATCAAAAAGACGTCGATATCCGGATGCCGATTGACAATGGATACCGTATCCGGCCGGGTATCCCCGGTTACTTCCGCCGCCCAAGGAGACGGAACCATGGCGTTGCCCTTCCAGTCCTCCAAGCCGGGGACAGCGCCGCCGATGTCGAAACGCGCCGGGTGGGGGGAGTGCAGGAACACCCCATACCCGCGGGAGGACAGCATCAGCGGGATGCCGTTGTTGCCGCTGCGGGCGTTGGAACCGAATTGGTTGAACATGCGGCGCTGGTGATCCCGCTGGTTCAGGTTAGCCATAGGGTCTTGTCCCAGGCCGTAGACAGTCTCTCCCTCTTCCAGGGAAAGGGTGAAAACCGTTTCTGTCCCGTCAAAAGCCAAGAAATCTGCCGGTGCGGCCAGTACCTGCCCGGTCTGCACATTTCGCACCGTCATCCGGTCTGCCAGCATAATTTCCAGTTTGCCAGCGCGCAGTACCGTTCCCTCCCCGCAAGAAGAAACCGTCATGGCTTCCGCTTCCGGAAGGCTTTCCAGGATGCCGAAAGGGCTATAGTCCGGGAATTCCCCTGTAGCGGCGAAACGAAGGCGAAGGATCCCTCCGGGAAGTACGGACAAGCGGAGAGTTCCTCCCGCCGCCGCAAAGTCCGTATAATCCGGCGAAGCGGAACCCGCACCGCCGGGTTGGGATAGCAAAGCCAACATAAACAGTGCTCCTTTCTAAATAGCCGCCGGTTGCCTTTTCTATTTTTCAACCGGGGCGGCCGACGTCTTTTTATCTTTTGGCTGGAAACATTTCAGGTTTTGCACTGCCACACCGAATACAATAATCAGTAGCCCCGCGATATTCGCAATGGTGATCGGTTCGTGCAGGAGCACCGCGATAAATAGCAGGGTGGCGAAAGGGGTGATGAACGACATGCCGGCTGCAAACGAAGCTTTTGCTTTACGCAAAATTTTAAACCACAGAAAGTACGCCACGCAGAAGTTCATCACCGAATTCCATGCTATAGAGAAAAACGCCATCGGCGCCGGAACGGCCAACCCGGAGTTGACAATCAGCAGCACCGTGGAGATGACCAGCGCAATCCCCGCGTAAACGAAGTTGCTGACCACGATGTCCACTTCGGCCATTTTCCCCAGTGTGGAAAATAACGCCCAGCAAACGGAAGCGGTCAAAGCAAGCAGCACGCCGGGGACGCTGTCGATTTTCAACGCGGTAAAATCCCCGTTGGTCACAATCAGCACCATACCTGCAAAACCGAGCAATACCGAAATCAGTTTGCCCATCGTCATCCTCTCCCGATTGATCGGGACGGCGAACAGGGTGATGAACACCGGAAACAGGTAATTAATCGACGACGCCGTCACCGGGTTGGTCATCGACAGGGAAAGCGAATACAAAAAATAATAAAGAAATGATAAGATTGCCAGCAGGATCAGCCAAAACCACTGGCGGGCGCTAACCTTCTCCAAAAGCGAAAATTTTCGGGCCGCCAACATCCATACGGATAAAGCGGCAAATGCGATGACAAAAGTATAAAAGGCAACCTGAAACACATCCAGCGTGTTCAGCGCCAAACGGTTAATCGCGGCAAAAGACCCCCATATGGCGATCAAAAGGACCATCAAACCATACGGCTGGCGGTGCGGTTTTCCATCGGACGGCTTATCCGCAACCGCCGGAGAGGATAAGGTCGCCGGCTCCTCCTGTTGTGTAGCTATTTTCACTGGTACCCCATCCCACACGGGTGCTGCCCGCAAAAATTAGGCGGCCGGACTGTCCGCCAGCCGGCCGACCGCCATTTCCATTACATTTCTTCCATTTCGGTAACGATTTCCTTAAGATCCGCCTTCTCCTGTTCGGTGCAGCCGTAGCGGTCCGCCTGTTCCAGACGGCGGCGCACAAATTCCAGCGCCATCGGACGGTTCAGCGGCCGCGGCTGCGCGCCGACGACGCGATGGAAATTGTCCCGGTAAATCTTGTCCAAGGCTTCTTCCGGCAACCCAATGCCGTGCAGCTTCCATCCCCAGATTTCGTACGGGCCGTCTTTCTCCAGGAACGTACGGAGCATCCGATTGATGTCGTCCTTGTCTTTCTGCTCCTGTTCGGTCAGTACGTCCCAGTTATCGGTGCCAAAAACGATCCGGTCCTGATATTTTATAAAGAACTCCCGCCAAGCAGCGGGGTCCTTGGCAAAATTCAAAAACATCTCGGTGCCGGGGGTAAGGTCAAACAGGGCGTTCGGATGCCGGTCAAAAAAGGCCGCCGCCCTATCCCGGTTATCCGACATAAAGAAGAAGTGGGCAAAGATTACCTTCATTTTGGGGAAGCGAGTCAGGATATCCTCCACCTGGGCATATAACTCTTCCAGTGTGGGATACCCTTCCCCAATATACAGCCAACCGTGCTCCTTCGCAAAGTCCGGCGCATTTTCCACGTCCCAGAGTTCGGGCGGGTCGCCCACATGCATCAGCAGGGGGAATCCGGCACTTTCCGCCAAAGAATAGACGGCGTCGTACTCCGGCCCGTTAATCGGGTGGCTTCCCAACCGCTTGTAGGTGTCCGGCTTCCCCTCGATCATTTTCAAACCGTCGAAGCCTAAATCGATCAGCGCCTGCATCTGCTTTTCCAAGTTGTCATCGTGATGGTTCAAACTGCCGAACGCCCACCAATCGGGGCGGCAGGCTTTCAGCAACAATGCCTGGGAATTCTGCGTGGCGCCGGTGTAACCGTTTTCCCCATAGCTTTCCGCCGCCAGAATATTTGCCCGCTGGTAACCGTAGCCGTCGGTTAATTCCACCAGATAATCGATCCCGTCGTTGGAATGCAGGACATGGGTGTGCGCGTCAATAATCGGTTTTGTATAGGCCATCCTTCGGTCTCCTTTCCGTCGGGCACGGTTAAAACGTCAGCCGGGACACGTTTTCAAACGTATAACTCTCATCAATTCCACCGTAATAGGTAACCGCCAAGCTACCGGATTTCGAGGCAAAGTCCAATGTTTTCTGCACATCCCAGCCTTGCAGGAATCCATAGATAAATCCCGCGCAAAACAGGTCACCAGCGCCGGTGCTGTCCTTCACACAAGGGACCTTAGCGGGCAGGGCGCGGTACACTTTGCCGCCCGCTTTGGTAACGCTGCCGTCCTTGCCCAGCGTAATAATCACATGCGGGCATTCCGCTGAGAGGATATCCAGCGCTCTCATCACGTCGTCGGTCTGCGCCAACGCGCAGGCTTCTACTTCGTTCGGCGTGAAAATTTGGCAATGAGCCATCGCGTCCCGGGTGGATTCGAGCTGGGTGCTGTCGTAAAACGAGGTGTCAAGCGAAAGGGTTTTCCCGTGCTTTTCACACAGCTCGATAATCGGGTATTTTCGGCAATAGCCTACGTAGGTGTGCACGTGCCGGGCGTCTTTTATATATTCCTCCAGCTTGGTCGGATCCAGGAAGTCTCCACCGTCCCCGCCGTAGGAAGCGAAGCAGCGGTCTTCACTAGTGGAAAGCACCGCCGAAACCGGCGTCACCGTGGAAGCATCCATCCATACGGCGGACATATCGATCCCGGTTTTCCGGATAAATTCCTCGATAATGCCGCCCATCGCGTCCTTTCCCAAACGGGTCGCCAACTTCACGTTTGCACCGAGTTTCGCCAGCCCCATCGCCGTGTTGGCGCCGCCGCCGGCTTTTACGCTGAATTCCCTGCAGTATTCCTCTTCGCCGGGCGCGGGCACCTTGCTCAGCCCGCCGAAAATAATGTCGCAGCAACTTTCCGCCACGCATAAAACATCGGTCATTTTCCTCCGCCTTTCCGCTGCCCTGCTAAACGCCATCTTCAGGATGCCGCTCCGCAGAAGGGAACCGTTTCCATTGCACGGAATTACCCCTACAGCCTTATTTCCATTCGCTCGGTAACCTTTACCGGCTCACTTCCATTCGCTCGGTAACCTTTA
>CAMMRL010000049.1 GCA_946499275.1 uncultured Clostridia bacterium
ATCAGCAATTTTCTTACAGTTCGGTTTTCCACAAGCCGTGCAGGTTGCAGTAGGCAAAGGCGGCGATGGCCTTATCATCCTCCAGCAGGAAAGACGCTTCCGGCTTCCCGTCGTGAGGCAGGTTTTTGCGCTGCCCGCCCTTTTCGGTCTCCAGGTACACCCATTCGATGGAATGTTCCTCGCTCATCGGATGGAGATTTTCGCTGACGGTCACCGTTACGCGGTTCCCCTCCTGGGTAACGACCGGAAGGTGCTTTTCCTGCACGCCGTTGGAATTGGGTACCAACTCCTCCATCGGTTCGCCGCAGCAGATCATGGTGACACCGGCGTTGCGGACCATCCCGACCAGGTTGCCGCAGTGACGGCAAACGAAAAACCGCTGTTCCCTACGTTCTTGCTTCATAACCATCGCTCTCCTTTTTAAAAAAACGTCTAAGCGCCGCCCATCCGGCTTCAATCCCCGCCTTCTCCGGCGGCGTAAAATAGTATAGCATAAAAGCTGATGTCTGTCATCTTTTTCCATGGCTTCCGACAGTACAGCAAAGCCCTAACGCCAGTATGCCATATTTCCGGCTGGTTATACCTCAACGGCCCCGTTTTTCTTGCCCGCTCAAAGGTCAACGTTTCGGTATGAGAGACCTGCCCACTTTTTCTTTCCTTTTCTTCCCTTCTCTGGTATACTGGATGCAAGGAAATCATACACGCGCCGCCGCCAGGCGGCAGGATGGAGGCAGGATATGGTCGCTTCGGCATCCCCGCTCGGCAGGCCCCGCGAACGCACCGGACAGGCGTTTTTATTGGCGCTGGCTGCAGCGGCTTTGATTTTTCTCCCCTTTCTGATTTGGGACAAAGGCTATTTCATTTATTACGGCGATTTTAACGTCCAGCAGATCCCGTTTTACCGCATGGCGCACGACGCGGTGCGGGAAGGGGACGTTTTTTGGAGCTGGACCACCGATCTCGGATCGAACTTTATCGGTTCCTATTCCTTTTATCTGCTGGGCAGCCCTTTCTTCTGGATTACGCTGCTGTTTCCCAGCGCCGTTGTGCCGTACCTGATGGCCCCGCTGCTGATGCTGAAGCTCGCCCTCTCCTCCCTGACGGCGTACCTCTTCCTCCGGCGGTTCGTGCGGCCGGATTACGCGGTGCTCGGCGGGCTGTTGTATGCTTTTTCCGGCTTTTCTATTTACAATATCTTTTTCAACCATTTCCATGAAGCGATCGTTTATTTCCCGCTGATGCTGCTCGCCATGGAGCTGTATATGAAGGAGGGGAAACGCGGCTTTTTCGCCGCCATCGTCTGTCTGAGCGCGCTGGGAAATTACTACTTTTTCATCGGCCAAGCGTTTTTCTTAATGATTTACTGGGTGATCCGCGCCCTTTCCGGGGAGTGGAAAATCACCTTCGGCAAATTCTTCTGGTTGGTAGTGGAGGCGCTGATCGGCACGGCGATGGCCGGAGTATTGCTGCTGCCCTCCTTCTACTCGGTGATCCAGAACCCGCGCACCGAAAGCCTGCTCGGCGGATGGGACCTGCTCATCTACAACAAACCGCAGCGGCTGTTCGACATCCTGCACTCTTTCTTCTTCCCACAGGACATTCCTGCACGGGCAAGCTTTTTCCCGGACTCGGACAACAAATGGGCCTCGATGTCGGCCTGGCTGCCGGTATTCGGCTGCGCGGGGGTGATCGCCTACTTCCAGTCCCGCCACCACAAAGATTGGCTCCGTCGGCTGCTGATCGTGCTGTTCTTTTTCGCGGTGATCCCCGGGCTGAACGCGCTGTTCCAGCTCTTCAACTGGATTTATTACGCCCGCTGGTATTATATGATGGTCCTTTTCCTCGCCCTGGCGACGGTGAAGACGCTGGATGAAGCGGACAGCATCCGGGTAAACTGGGCGCGCGCCTTTGGATGGACCGGCGGCTTCATCGCCTTTTTCACCCTGTTCCTCAGCCTGGTCCCCAAATCCTGGAAACCGGACGAGGAAACCGGCAAGCTGCAGATCGGGCTGTATGAACATCCGGAATTGTTCTGGGCGGCTGTGGCTTTTGCCGTCGTCTGCCTGGTGCTTGCGATCCTGCTGACCCGGCTGCACAACAAGGAACGCTCCATTTTCTACCGCTGGTCGGTCGGCGTTACCGGATGCATTATCCTGATTTTCGGCTGGTACAGCCTGGGGATGGGGAAGGCGCAGGGGAATTTCACCTCGTCGTTCGTTATTGAACGGGGGATCGAGGGGGCGGACAAAATCGACCTGCCCGGCATGGCCAACTGCCGGATCGATTTCAACGAAGGGATGGACAACCTCGGGATGTTCTGGCAGACGCCGACCATTCAGGCGTTCCAGAGCGTAGTGCCCGGCTCCATTATGGAATTCTATCCCACCGTCGGGGTGGAGCGGAGCGTCGGTTCCCGGCCGGACACTTCCCATTATGCCCTGCGCGGACTGCTCTCAGTGCGGTACCTTTTCGACTATATGAATGAAGACAACGGGCAGTACAAGCAAGAAGACGACTTTTTCGAGCAGAAGGATATTAACGGCCAAACCACCTATAAAATGCCGGGCTGGAAATTCCACAGCGAGCAAAACGGCTTCCGTATCTATGAAAACGAATACTATGTGCCCTTCGGCTTCACCTACGATTATTACATGACCCGCTCGGAATACGACGAATACGCCCAAAGCACCCGGGAACTCGCCCTGATGAAAGCCCTGGTGGTGGAAGACGGCCAGGCGGACGCCGTGTCCCGCCTGCTGCCGTCCTTTGAAGAGATCCGGTATACCGGGGCGGATTTCAGCCAGCAGGGATATCTGGAGGACTGCCGGGAACGCCGGGCCACCGCCGCTTCCTCCTTTGCCCGGGACAACCGCGGGTTCACCGCTACCATCTCGCTTTCCAAGGACAATTACGTCTTTTTCAGCGTGCCCTATGAAGAAGGCTGGACGGCGACGGTCAACGGAGAACCGGCCGAAATCGTGCGAGCTAACGTCGGCTTTATGGCGGTGGCTTGCCCGGCGGGGGAAGATATCGTGATCCGGTTTGATTACTTCACCCCCGGTCTCAAAACCGGCGGGCTGATCTCGCTCGGGGCGCTTATTCTGCTGGCGCTCTATCTGGCCTGCCTGCGTCAATGGGACCGCCGGGCCGCCCACCGGCGCGCGGTCCTTGCAGACAGCGCCGCCTTTTCGGGTTCAGAGACGACCCCCGGCCCCTCCCTCTCGCCGGAAACCGATTTCTCCCTGCCGCCGCTAACGCCGCCGGACGATGAAGCCGATCTCCCGCAAACTCGCCTACAGCCCAAGGAGAGAAGCAGTGCCGATAGCGGGGATAATGTTGCCAAACCCGGCGACTCGGCAAAACCGGCCCAAGGCGGGGAAGAATTCAGCCTATACCGGTATTATCCTGGTACGCAACCGGAAGAATCGGAACCGAGCGACGCCGTCCCGCCGGACGATGAAAAATCCGGCGATCAATAACGGCAAGATCAAACCATGGTTAGAACCGGTTCGCAGCTCGGCTGTTATAAACTTTATTTCCGCATCGTATGCACAGTAACCGTTGACGGCAGAACAACGCCGGTAACGTTCCATCTTTTTAACCATAGGGATACAAAACGCGCCGCACGGAACGGTTCCGCGCGGCGCGTCTTTTTTATACCCTATTTCCGCAGCAGCAGCGCGGCGAACGCTTTGTGCGCCATATAGACGTCCAGCTTGGAGACAATTTCAAACGGCGCGTGCATGGACAGCACCGGTACGCCGAGATCCACCGTATCCACGTTGAGGTTGGCGATATACATCGCCACCGTCCCGCCGCCGCCGGCGTCCACCTTCCCCAGTTCGCCGACCTGCCAAAGCACGTCCCCATCGTCCATCAGGCGGCGGACATGGGCCATCAGCTCCGCCGACGCGTCGGACGTGCCGGACTTGCCACGGGAGCCGGTGTACTTGGTCAGCACCACGCCCCGGTTGATCATCGCCGCGTTCTTTTTTTCAAACACATCGGGATAGATCGGGTCGAACGCGGCGTTTACGTCCGCCGACAGGCAAACCGAGTTGGAGAGGACGTGCCGCGCTTCCTCGCCAAAAGCGGCGGCGATGTCGGCGATGAAATATTTCAGCCACGCCGACTGCATGCCGGTCGCGCCCTCAGAGCCGATTTCCTCCTTGTCCGCCAAAAGGGTGACGGCGGTGTAGGCGGGATGTTCCGTTTCAAAAATCGCGGTAAGAGCCGGATAGGCGCACACCCGGTCATCGTGGCCGTACGAACCAATCAGGCTGCGGTCAAAGCCCACGTCCCGCGCAGGGAAGGCCGGTACGGCCTCCAGCTCGGCGGAGAAGAAATCCTGTTCCAAGATCCCGTATTTTTCATGGAGAATATTCATGATATTCAGCTTGACCAGCTCGCTGCCCTCGTCGTCCCGGAACGCGCGGGAGCCAATCAGGATGTTGAGATCCTCACCTTTGATGATTTGGGGAGCGGGGCGTTTCATCTGCTCTTCCGCCAGATGGGGGAGCAGGTCGGTCACGCAGAAAACCGGGTCGCCCGGTTCTTCCCCGATGCGCACGGTAACCGTGGAGCCGTCCTTTTTCGCCACCACGCCGTGCAGCGCCAGCGGGATCGCCGTCCACTGGTATTTCTTGATGCCGCCATAATAGTGGGTGTCGAAATACGCCAGGTCGTTGTCCTCATACAGCGGGTTGGGCTTGAGGTCAAGCCGGGGGGAATCGATATGCGCGGCGGCGATCGAAACCCCGTCGGTGATCGGCCGCGAGCCGATCACGGCGAGCATCAGCGCCTTGCCGCGGTTATTGTAATACACCTTGTCCCCCGCCTTGAGCGGTTTCTTGCGGTCGAACTCCACAAAACCCTTCGCTTCGGCCGCTTTCACCGCCCAGTTTACCGCTTCCCGCTCGGTTTTGGAGACGTTCAGGAAATCCATATACCCCGCGCAGTACCGGTCGGCAGCTTCGATTTCCGCCGGATCCATCGTGCGGGACGCTTCCTTCGAAGTATAGAACAGCGTCTCTTTACGCTGTTCGGAAAGGGATTTTTCGGACATAACGATAACCTCCTGAATTAAAATTGGATCATACGATAGAAAAGAGTTCCCCCGGATACCGCCGCCCGGGACAAGCCTTCGGCCTACAGCCCATACAATTCTCGATACATCTCCTCCGCTGCGGGGATTTTCTCCACATACTTCGCCGTTTCTGGGAAGGGAATGCTCTTGAGGGTCACCCCGTCATCGGAATATTCCGGATCGGCCAGCCATTTCCGGGCGTTTCCAATCCCGGCGTTGTAAGCCGCCAACAGGGTCTGTGGGTCTCTGAATTCCTCCCGCAGGAGGGAGAGGACCATCACCCCGTAATGGATGTTCGTCTCCGGGTCAAACAATTCGTTGGTGGGGATGTTTTCCCCTTCCGGCGAACGGCTCTGCGCCCACTGGAAGGTATCCTCGGTAAGCTGCATCAGTCCCATCGCCCCCGCGTGGGAGACGGCGTCGGGGTTGAATTCGCTTTCCGTACGGATGAGAGCATACAAAAATGCGGGTTCAAAGTGATAGTATTCCGCGTATTTTTCCACATATTCACTGTAGGCGACCGGATAGGCGACCCGCATATACCGGCGGTAACCGACGTGGAGCAGCCCGGTGGCCGCCATCAGCAAAACGGCCAGCAAGACCAGTTCCACCCGGACGCGCAGACGGCTTTTCGGCTTGCTTTTCATACTGTCCGCCCTTTCCAGTTCCACGCTCTCTTTCCAACCAGAACGCCGTGTTTTATTTACCATTCGCCCACTCCCGTATTTTCGCGGCGAGATCGTCCGCTTCCCGGCGCAGGGAATCCAGATCCCCGCTGTTGGACAGCACCACCGCCGCGCGGGAGGAATAATACTCTTCCGGCTGCTGGGCGGCCATCCGGGCGCGGGCCTGCGTCTCCGGCAGGCCGTCCCGTTCGATAATCCGGCGCAGACGGCTTTCAAACGGCGCAACCACCGCCACCGTCATGTCGCAGATGCGATCCATCCCGCTTTCGAAAAGCAACGGCGCGTCGATGACCGCCGCCAATTCATGCGTCTGTTCCATCCGCATCAAGATCCGGTTGGTTTTTTCTATAATATACGGATGGGTCAGGGAATTGAGAAGGGCGGTGTCCTCCGGCGTGGCGAAAGCCCGCCTGGCAAGCTGCCGGCGGTTCAGCGTCCCGTCGTCGTTTAGGATATCCTCCGAAAACTCCTCCGCCAGGCGGCGCAGACATTCGCTCCCCGGTTCCACCACCTGGCGGGCCAGGACGTCCGCGTCGATCACCGGGATCTGCGCCGCGGCCAGCCGGCGGGAAACTTCGCTTTTTCCCGCTCCGGTTGGCCCCGTCAGCCCGACGACATACACTTTATCCATCAACGTCGATCACCTCGAATGCGGCGGCCCGCAGCAGGCGGTTGTATACGGCAAGCCCCACGCCCTCTTCGGACGGGCAGGCGCAGTATACTGTTTCCGCCCCGATTTCGTCCAAACGGCGGAGCGCGTCGAATACCCGGCGCGCCTGTTCGGCGGAATCCTGCCGCCGTCCGTATGTGATATAGGGGACGCGCAGCGCCCCTTCCTCCCCGTCGAAGCACATGGCGGTCACCGGCTTTGTTCGATGGGAATTGACGAACGCCGCATAGGCGGCGGGCGTCCCGCGGACCAGCACCACATGAGCTTTGGGAGCGTAATGCTTATATTTCATCCCCGGCGACGCGGCAACCGCCCCCTCCGGCAGGCGGCTGACCACCGCCGGGTTGACTGACACGCCGCCGGCTACCGCCGCCAGCATGGCCGGGGTGACTCCGCCCGGGCGGAGCAGGCAGGGCGTATCCCCCGTCACGTCCACCACAGTGGATTCCACGCCGACGGCGCATTCCCCGCCGTCCAGCACCGCCGGGATCCGCCCGGCCATATCCGCCATCACATGGGCGGCAAGGGTCGGGCTGGGGCTGCCGGATAGGTTGGCCGACGGGGCCGCCAGCGGCACCCCGGCCGCCCGGATCACCGCCCTGGCCAGCGGATGGGACGGCATGCGCACCGCCACCGTGTAAAGCCCCGCGCTCACCTCGTCTGGAATCCGGGCGGATTTGCGGAAAATCATGGTCAGCGGGCCGGGCCAGTATGCCTTGGCCAACTTTTTCGCCAGCTCCGGGATTTCCGACACCAAGGGCGGAAGCCCCTCTAAGTCGGCGATATGCACGATCAGCGGGTTATCTTGTGGACGGCCTTTGGCGGTAAAAATCCGGCTGACCGCCCCGCCGTCCAGGGCGTTGGCAGCCAGGCCGTACACCGTTTCGGTAGGGATGCCGACCAGCTCCCCCGCCCGCAGAAGGGCGGCGGCTTCCTGAACGCCCAGGGCGTCCCCCGTCAGCAGACGGGTGGTATATTCTCTCATGGAACCTTCAAAGTCCTTTCCATTTCAATCGATGCTTCGCCGGGCGTATCCCTTAACCCTGCGCCTTCAGCTTTTCCGCCCGGTCGGCTGTATTCAGCGCGTCCACCAGCTCATCGAGGTCGCCGTTCATAATGCTGTCGATCCGGTAGAGGGTAAGCCCGATCCGGTGATCGGTCACCCGACCCTGGGGAAAATTGTAGGTGCGGATTCGCTCGCTGCGGTCGCCGGTGCCGACCTGCGCACGGCGGTCGGCCGCAATGGCGCTGCGCTGCTGCTCCTGCTCCCGCTCATACAGCCGGGCGCGGAGCACCTTCATCGCCTTGTCTTTGTTTTTGTACTGGCTGCGCTCGTCCTGGCACTCCACCACCAGCCCGGTAGGCAGGTGGGTAATCCGGATCGCCGACTCGGTTTTATTGACGTGCTGGCCGCCCGCGCCGCCGGAACGGTAGGTATCGATTTGCAGGTCGGCAGGGTTGATTTCCACCGCCACGTCGTCCACCTCGGGCAGCACCGCCACGGTGGCGGTGGAGGTATGGATCCGCCCGCCCGCTTCGGTTTCCGGCACCCGCTGGACGCGGTGGACGCCGCTTTCAAACTTGAAGCGGCTGTACGCGCCGTCCCCGGTGACCATAAAGCTGATTTCCTTATACCCGCCGAGTTCGGTTTCATTTACGCCGACTACTTCGGTTTTGTACCCCTTTGCCGCGGCGTACATTGTATACATACGGTAAAGGGAGGCGGCGAACAGGGCCGATTCCTCCCCGCCCGCGCCGCCCCGGATTTCAATAATCACGTTCCGGTCGTCGTTCGGGTCACGGGGAAGGAGCAGGGTTTTCAGTTCCTCCGCGCAGTGCTCTTCCGCTTCCTTCCCCTCGCTCAGCTCCAATTCCGCCAATTCCCTCAGCTCGGGATCGGCCCCGCCGTCCAGCAGGGCGAGCGCTTCGGCCTGCCGCTGTTTCGCCTGCTTGTATTCCTGGTATTTCTCCACAATGGGAGCGAGTTCCGCGCTCTCCTTCATCAGGGCGCGGTACCGCTCCACATCCGCCACCACGGCGGGGTCGTAAAGCTGCGCCGATATCTCGTCGTAGCGTTTTTCCACTTCGCTCAGTTTATCAAACATACAATTTCCAGCCTTTCGGTTTGATTCGTCAGCAGGGAAACCCACCGCTAAGGCTGTCCCTCCGGCCGGATCACCTTTTTCACATGGCGTTCGATTTTCAGGCGGGGCGCCATCAGTTCATGGCCGCAGCCCTCGCATTTCAAGCGGAAATCCATCCCGATACGCAGTACGAGAAAGCGGCGGCTTCCACAGGGATGTGGCTTTTTCATTTCCAATATATCGTCCACGCGGATATCCATCGCCGTTTCTCCTCTCTATCCGTTTCTTCCGCAATTCTATTCAGGCAGGAATGTCTTTTCCCGCCAGAGGAATCCTCGACGCAAGCCTTCGTTCTATTCATTGCCTTCCGAATGAAAATTATACCATATCCGTCAAGAACTCCGCAAGCCTGTGCATGCCGGCAACGGAAAATTCACAAAAATTTGACAGCTTTTATAAGCACCCAAACGCCGTCGCTCCCACACCAGCGGTAATAGGCCGAAATCCGGTCAAAAAGCATCGGCATAAATGCCGATATGGCGAAAAAAGCGCCGGGAATATCCTGGCGTTTTTCTAAATTTTTCATAAATTTCAGTAACAAATATTCTCTCAAATCGCGCAATAACGGCTATGGAATTTATGGCTGCCCGCTTCATCCTTCCAAATCGATGGGCCAATCCTTATGATAAAACGCATAATCCCGTTCGCCGATCTCCCGCAGGACACGGCAGGGCGTCCCCACCGCCACGACGTTGGCCGGGATATCCCGCGTCACCACGCTGCCGGCGCCGATAACGGAGTTCTCCCCGATCATCACGCCGGGCAAGATAGCCGCCCCCGCCCCGATCCAAACGTTGTTCCCGATCACGACCGGCAGATTGTATTGCGCCTGTTTACGCCGGAGTTCCGGATGGATCGGATGGGTAGCGGTCGTTATGGTCACATTCGGGGCGATCATGACGTTATCCCCCACAAAAATCTCCCCGTCGTCCACCAGCGTCAGGTTAAAGTTTGCGTACACGCCCTTGCCAAAATGTACGTTTTTTCCCCCCCAATTGGCGCGCAGGGGCGGCTCGATATAGCAGCGCTCGCCGATTTCTGCGAACATCTCCTGCAACAGGGCGGCGCGCTTCTCCCGTTCCGCCGGGCGGGTCTGGTTAAAATCGTACAGTTTTTCCATATATTGCGTTTGTATCTCTACCAGTTTTTCATCGCTCCAGAAATACAGCTTACCACTGCCCATCCGTTCCAAAACTTCTTGTAAATCCATCGTCTTTCCCCCTAAAAAAGAATCCATCCCATTTTGCTGTTTGCTTTTTCACAGCCTATAGTTTATATTAGGAACTATACCATACTAAATAAAAACGGCGTCGGCTTTCCCGGCTCTCCCTAAAGGAGAACCGGTATGCTTACCCCAGTCTACCACAGCCAGCCGTACGATGCAATATGGGAGGAATCGTTTGTGGAACCGCTGCATTCCCCGGCTTGGGACCAAACGCGCACCTGCTGCTTTACCGGACACCGGCCGGACAGGCTGCCCTCCGGCTGGCGGCAGGATCCGGATACCTGTACCCCGCTGCGAATGGCGCTGCGGGACGCCGTCCTTCAGGCGGTGCGGGACGGATACGATATTTTCCTTTCCGGTATGGCGCTAGGCGTCGACCTGATGGCGGCGAAGGAGGTGCTGGAGTTGAAAAAAGTCGGCTATCCCCTGCGGTTGATAGCCGCCATCCCCTGCCCGGAACAAGACGCCTGCTGGCGGGAGCCGGACCGCAGGGCCTATCGTACCCTGCTGGAACAGGCGGATGAGCAAGTCCTCATCTGTCCGCACTACACGCCTTACTGCATGCACGCCCGCAACCGCTGGATGGTAGAACATTCTGCCCGCGTTATCGCCGTCTTCGGCGGCAGCCCGGGCGGGACGGCCAATACCATACAGCTTGCCCAAAAGAAACGGCGGGAAATCGTACGAATCGATCCATTAAACCCATTCGCTTTTTCACTTTAGCATCAAAAAATGTGTTGACTTTTTTCAATGCACGGTATAAAATTGAGAAAACCAATCGTAAACTTTATCCTGCTAAAGTAGAACATATATAGCCGATTTCAACGGAACCGGAGAGGATGAATTGCATGATTACTGGAGCTGCCGCCATGGTGCAATGCCTGGAACACGAGGGCGTACGGATCGCGTTTGGGTATCCCGGCGCGGCGATCTGCCCTTTTTATGACGCGCTGGCAAAAAGCGACATCCATCATGTGCTGGTCCGTACCGAACAAAACGCGGCCCACGCGGCAAGCGGCTACGCCCGAATTTCCGGGGCGGTGGGCGTTTGTATCGCGACTTCTGGGCCGGGAGCGACCAACCTGCTGACCGGCATCGCTTCCGCATATATGGATTCCATCCCGCTGGTAGCCATCACCGGCCAGGTCCGCAGCGACCTGCTCGGCCGCGACGTATTCCAGGAGGCGGATATCACTGGCGCGGCGGAGTCCTTCATCAAGCATAGTTATATCATCAAGCGGGCGCGAGATATCCCCCGCGTCTTCAAGGAAGCCTTTCACATCGCCTCCACCGGCCGGCCGGGGCCGGTGCTGATCGATATCCCGATCGATATGCAGCAGGCTTCCATCCCGGAATTCGACTATTCCCAGCCGGTGGACATCATCGGCTACAAGCCCCGCACCCAGGGACACAGCTTGCAGATCAAGAAAGCGGTGGAAGCGCTGAAAGCCAGCAAGCGCCCGGTCCTCTGCGCCGGGGGCGGCGTTTTCTCCGCTGATGCGCGGGGGGAACTGCGCGCCCTAGTGGAACAGTGCCGCTTGCCGGTGGTTTGCACCATGATGGGGATCGGTGCGCTCCCTTCGGCCCATCCGCTCAACCTCGGGATGCTGGGCAGCCACGGCTGCGCCCCGGCCAACAAGGCGGTGCGGGACGCGGACCTGCTGGTGCTCGTCGGCGCCCGGGTGGGCGACCGTGCGGTCGCGGCGCCCGGCCAGGTAGCGGCGCGGGCAAAGATCATCCACATCGATATCGATCCGGCCGAAATCGGCAAAAATATGCCCGCCCACATCCCGATCGTCGGCAATCTCAAGGGGGTGCTGGCGGAACTAGTCCGGCTGTCCGACTGGGAAACCCCCGCCGAATGGGTGGAACAGGTGACCGGCCGCAAGCAGCGATACGCCGCCAAGCCGATTCCGCCGGTGGAAGGGTACATAGAACCCAAAACCTTTATGCGCCGCTTGAGCGAAAAGATGGAAGCGGATGCCGTGCTCTGCGCCGACGTGGGGCAGAACCAGATCTGGTCGGCTAATCATTTCGCCGTCCGGGAAGGGCGCTTCCTCACCTCGGGCGGGATGGGGACGATGGGCTATTCCATCCCCTGTGCTGTCGGCGCGAAGGCAGCCGCACCGAACCGCCAGGTCTGCGCGGTGTGCGGCGACGGCTCGTTCCAGATGAGCATGATGGAACTGGGCACCATCTGCCAGGAGCGTCTGCCGGTGAAAATCATCATCATGCGCAACACCCGGCTCGGCATGGTGCGGGAGCTGCAGGACAACCATTACAAAGGCGTCCACAGCGCGGTGTACCTCGACGGTAGCCCGGATTTTGTAAAGATTGCGGCGGCGTACGGGATCCCCTCTTGTTCCATCTCCTCCAATGAAGAGATGGAGACGGCCATTGACGAGTTGCTGAATACCGACGGGCCGTACCTGCTGGAATGCACCGTGCGTCCCGATTACCCGTCGCTGTAAGGAGGGGAATCCCATGAAATATACCATGTCCGTCCTTGTGGAAAACCAAGCCGGCGTTCTGTCCAAAGTATCCAGCCTGTTCGCCCGCCGGGTGTTCAACATCGATTCCCTGGCTGTCGGCGTGACGGAGGACCCCACCATCTCCCGGATGACCATTGTGGTGGACGGGGACGAATATGTCGTCGAACAGCTGGAAAAACAGCTCAACAAGCTCATCCCGGTTATCAAGGTGAAAACCCTGGATCCGAAGGAAACCATTGCCCGGACTCTCAGCCTGATCAAGGTGTCCGCCAGCGCGGGCCATCGGGAGGACATCATGCGGATTTCGGAGCTGATGGGTGCGCGGATCGTCGACGTAACCCGCACTACTCTGACGCTGGAATTTGCGGACACCGCCGACCGGACCGAAACGCTGGAAGCGCTGCTTCGGCCTTACGGCATCAAGGAAATCGTGCGTACCGGCATCATCGCGCTGGAAAAAGGGGCCGACCCCACCCGCAAAGTAAAAAAACAGGAGGTTGTCGGCTAATCCCTCTTTTCATCGGCCCCATTTTGGTGTATCCTTGTAGTTGTAACGTAAAGGTATATTAACCTCAGTGGGTTAACATAAAATTTGCCGCGTATTACGGCATAGGAGGTAAACTATCATGGCAAAGATCTATTATCAAAGCGACTGCAATCTGAGCGTGCTCAAGGGAAAGACGGTGGCGATTGTCGGTTACGGCTCGCAGGGCCACGCGCACGCCCTTAACCTGCATGAAAGCGGCGTAGACGTTGTGGTCGCGCTGTACGAAGGCTCCAAAAGCTGGGCAAAGGCGGAGGCTGCCGGCCTGAAGGTGATGACCACCGCGGAAGCGGCGAAAATCGCCGACGTGATCATGATCCTGATCAATGACGAGCGCCAAGCCGACATGTATAAAAAGGACATCGCCCCCTATCTGACGGCGGGCAAAGCGTTGGCTTTCGCGCACGGCTTCAACATCCACTTCGGCCAGATCGTTCCTCCCTCTGACGTTGACGTATTCATGATCGCGCCGAAGGGCCCGGGCCATACGGTGCGCAGCGAGTATGTGGAAGGCAAGGGCGTGCCCTGCCTGGTCGCTATCCATCAGGATGCTACCGGCCGCGCGCTGGATATCGCTTTGGCGTATGCGGCGGGCATCGGCGGCGCCCGTGCCGGCGTGCTGGAAACCACCTTTAAAGCGGAAACCGAAACCGACCTGTTCGGCGAGCAGGCCGTCCTGTGCGGCGGCGTAACCGCGCTGATGAAAGCGGGCTTCGAAACGCTGGTGGAAGCCGGTTACGCTCCTGAAAACGCCTACTTCGAATGCATCCATGAGATGAAGCTGATCGTGGACCTGATCTATAAGGGCGGCTTCTCGATGATGCGGTACTCCATCTCCGACACCGCCGAGTTCGGCGACTACGAGACCGGCAAGCGCCTGATCACCGAGGAGACCAAGAAGGAAATGAAGAAGATCCTGTCCGAAATCCAGGACGGCACCTTTGCCAGCAAGTGGATCGCCGAAAACAAAAACGGCCGCTCCCACTTCAACGCCTGCCGCCGGATTGAAGCCGAGCATCAGCTCGAGTCCGTCGGCCGCGAGCTGCGCAAAATGTACAGCTGGAACGACGAAAAATAACTCCATCGACAAAACAAACGGAGGAACCGGCCTTGGTTCCTCCGTTTGTTTTGTGCCAAGCAAAAAGCGCTGTGATGATCGATCGCAGCGCTTTTTTGCAACTTTAGTGTTCGATTTCCCCATCCGGGTTTTCTACCGGGGTCTCCGCCTTTTCATCCGACGGGATCTCGCCCACCGAAGGAACCGCCGGGATCGCCGGCATACCGTCCGCTTCGGGGAGGGCTTCCCCCTTCATCAGCTTGTCAAACTGGTCGCCGTCCAGCTTCTCGTGATGGAACAGGTACTGCGCAACCGTATGCAGCTTATCCATATGCTCGGTCAGCTTCCGCTCGGTCTCCGCGTAGGCGGAAGTAATGATCGACTTGATCTCCTCGTCGATTTCGGCTGCTACCTCCTCCGAATAATTGCGGGTATGGCCGAAATCGCGGCCCAGGAAAATCTCGTTCGAATCGGAGGATCCGTACAGGATCGGCCCCAGCTTCTCGGTCATACCGTATTTGATGACCATGCTCCGGGCGGTTTCGGTCGCCCGTTCAATATCGTTGGACGCACCGGTGGAGATATCGTCCAGCACCAGCGCCTCCGCCACACGGCCGCCGAGCAGTACCTGGATATCCTCCAGCATCTCCTTTTTCAGACGGTAGGATTTATCATGCTCCGGCAGGCTCATGGTATAACCGCCCGCCATGCCGCGGGGGATAATCGAAATCTGATGCACCGGATCCTGCGTCGGGGAATAATACGTTACTACCGCGTGGCCCGCCTCATGGTACGAGGTGAGCTTTTTCTCCTTGTCGTTGATGACATGGCTGCGCTTCTCGGTACCCATGACCACCTTGATGGTGGCTTCCTCGATTTCGGGCATCGTGATGGAATGCAGGTTCTTCCGCGCGGCGAGCAGCGCCGCTTCGTTGAGCAGGTTTTCCAGGTCCGCGCCGGTAAAACCGGCGGTGGACTTCGCGATAACCGAAAGCTCCACATCGGGGGCCAACGGCTTCCCACGGGCATGGACTTTCAGTATTTCCTCGCGTCCCTTGACGTCCGGATAATTCACCACGATCTGGCGGTCAAACCGGCCGGGGCGCATCAGCGCCGGGTCGAGGATATCCGGGCGGTTGGTCGCGGCAATCATGATGACGCCCTCGTTCGCACCGAAGCCGTCCATCTCCACCAGGAGCTGGTTGAGGGTCTGCTCCCGCTCGTCATGCCCGCCGCCGAGACCGGCGCCACGCTGGCGGCCGACCGCGTCGATTTCATCGATAAAGATAATACAGGGGGAATTTTTCTTCGCCTGGTCGAACAAGTCGCGCACGCGGGAGGCACCCACGCCAACGTACATCTCCACGAAGTCCGAGCCCGAGATCGAGAAGAACGGCACCCCTGCTTCGCCGGCGACCGCGCGGGCCAGCAGGGTTTTACCGGTACCGGGAGGGCCCACCAGCAGCACGCCTTTGGGGACGCGCGCGCCGAGTTCCTTGAACTTTTTCGGCGATTTCAGGAAGTCCACGATCTCCCGCAGCTCTTCCTTCTCTTCGTCCGCGCCGGCCACGTCGGCAAAGGTGGTCTTGCGTTTTTCGTCCACCGGCTGCTTAATCCGCGCCTTGCCGAAGCCCATCGCCTTGCCGCCGTCGATCGAACTCAGCGAACGGCGCATCATCACCCACATGATGACAAAGAAGACAATAATCAACAGGGAAGGCAACAGGTTGACGATCCACGGTACCTCGCCCACCGGCTGGTAATTGAAGGTGATTTTATCATCGGGGTTTTTCGCGTTATGGTCGAGTACGATCGGCTCGACCGCATCCACGAAAAGGCTGGTGTTCGGGACGCTGTATTTGATGATATCCTTATCATCCACCATACCGTCGCCGTTCAGATCCTGCCGGTATTCCTGCCGCAGAGTCAGCAGCAGGGTCCCTTTGCCCAGATCCAGGTCGAATTTTTCCACCTTATCTTCCTGGAAATAGGCGATAATATCGGAATACTGCGTTTTATCCGAACCGGTGCGGGTATCCATCACCAGCCAGACGGCAATCATTATCAAAAGCGGAATGCCGATGACCAGGCAGACGTTCCGTATGATTTTCCCCAAATCGCTATTGTTGGATTCCAAAATTCATCCACTCCTTCACGCCGCGGGCGTCCGCGGCAAAACTTTACCGGAATCGCTGGTCAACCGGCGTAAACCTCCGGTTTCAGCACGCCGATATACGGCAGGTTGCGGTATTTTTCCGCATAATCCAGCCCGTAGCCCACAATGAATTGATCCGGAACCTGCGCCCCGACATAATCGGGTTTGATATCCACCCGCCGTCTCTCCGGTTTATCCAGCAAAGTGCACAGGCGGATGCTTTGCGGGTGACGCGCGGACAGGTTTTTGAGCAGGAACGACAACGTCACGCCGGAATCGAGGATATCCTCCACCACTAGCACGTCCTTCCCCTCCAGAGACGTGTCCAAATCCTTGAGGATCCGGACCTCGCCGGTCGTGGTGGTGCCGGAACCGTAGCTGGAAACCGACAGAAAGTCGATTGAGCAGGGGACCGAGATTGCCCGCATCAAATCCGCCATGAAAATCAGGGAACCTTTCAACACACTAATCATGACCAGATTTTTTCCTTCATAATCCTTGCTGACCATTTCCCCGATTTCTTTTACGATTTTTGCGAGCTGTTCCTCACTAAAAAGCACCTCGGCGATATCATCCTTCATTGCCACGTTCCATCCCTATCCTTTCCAGCGGCTGGGTTTCTCCGTCCGCCTTTCCGTTTTCCTTCAGCGGCTCCAATACCAGAACCTGCCTCGTATCCGGGCAGACGCGCACCCGCTCGTCACATCCGAAGCCGGCGACCAGCACAATCCCTTGACGGTCGCAGAAAACCGGGATGCGTTCCCGTTCCTCTGCCGGAATCCCCGCTTCGTTGAACAGTTTTTTCAGCGTCTTCCCCACGCCCCGTCCTACCGGATGGTAGACATCCCCCGGTCGGCGGGATCGTACGGATACGTACCCTAATATCTTATCATAGTTCAGTGCATTTTTTAATAAGTTTTTGTGAATTTTTGATTCCTTTTCATATTCCGCCAAAGGCAGCAGCCTGGGCATGGTTATTCTGCCATAAAACGCAAAGGAATTCCCAGGTTCAATCTGCATTTCCCGGGGAATTTCGACGGTTTCTTTGTCTGGCAGGGCAAGCACACGGAGCCTGTCCCGTCCCACGCACACGCGAATGCCGCCCGTCAGGAAAACCGAACCGCCCGTTTCCAGCAACCGCTCCATGGTCTCCACCTGCGCTTCAGTAAAATCCGAACCGGCACCGGCCGCGATCATCCCAAGGACGCGGGAACGCAGCGCCGGTGGAAGCGCCCGAAGCTGTTTGCGATCATAGCCGCCTGGCTCGTCCGCCCGCTTGGCGATGCGGAGCGCCTTATCCGCCTGATCCTCCAGATACGCCGCATCCTGCCGCACCCGCTTGATCATCCGTGCAAAAGCCGCCGACAGGGCCGGATTCAGCTTTTCTAACTCCGGGATCACCTGGAGACGGACCCGGTTGCGGGCATACTCTTCCTCCCGGTTGGTGCTGTCGGTCACAAATTCAATTTGACGGTTTAGGCAGAATTCTTCAATTTCCCGGCGGGAACAGCCGATCAAGGGGCGGATAACCCGGACATTTTCCGCTTCTTCCTCCCCTGAAAGGAGCGGCCGCTTTGCGGGTATCCCGCAAAGCCCCCGCAAACCGCATCCCCTTGTCAAGTGGAGAAGGATGGTTTCCATATTATCGCTCAGGGTATGGGCGGTTGCAACTACCGCCCCCTTTTCTTCGGCCAGGCGGGCGAAATAAGCATAGCGGATCCGGCGGCCGGTCTCCTCCAGGCCCTCGCCGGCCTTTGCCGCTTGTTCCCGGACATCCGTGTGCATCACAACCAGCGGGACGGATAGCCGGCGGCATGCCGCGCGCACAAATTCTTCATCCCGGTCGGCTTCCTCTCCTCTCAGGCCATGATGAACGTGTACGGCTTCTACCCCCGTCAGCCCCAGCGGCTCCTTCAGCAAAAGGAGGGTATGCAACAGCGCCATCGAATCCGCGCCGCCCGAAAGGGCAACCAGAACGATATCCCCCGCCGCCAACAGGCTTTCCCTCCGGATTGCGGCAAGCGCTTTATTGACAAGGCCGTCCGGCTGTTGATCGCTTTTCATAGGATTCCTCCGCGAAGGCGGGTTATCCCGCCGCTGCTTACTTTTCAAGATATCGGCATATGGTCGTTTCCTGCCACCATCCAAAAGCACGCTTTATCCCGTCGCTCGCTTCCGAAAGAAAAAGCGGGTTTGTCCGACTCGTCCACTCCGCCGGAAATCCACTTTACCGGCTTACAAGGCATTTTCAGGGAAGGCAAAAAGCCGGTCTCCGTCAACCAGTCTCTCAGAAAAATACGCGTCTCCCTTTCGGCGCGCAAGGGATTTTCGGGAAATCGGGCGGTGGATACCGCCATCCAACCGCTTTGGGAAAATCCTGGTTTTGCAGCACCGCTGCAAAATACGCGCCCCCTTTTCGGCGCGTAAGGGATTTTCGGGAAATCGGGCGGCGGATACCGCCCGATTTCTTATTCGCTGCGGTGCATCTCCAGACTGGTAAACTGGGTGAATTCGCCGAACCAGGCCAGCTTGACCGTGCCGAGTTCGCCGTGGCGGTTTTTCGCCACAATAACCTCGGAGGTACCGGCTTCCACCTGGGTCGGGTCCTCTTTTTCGTTTTTATAATACTCGTCGCGGTAGAGGAACAGCACCTGGTCGGCGTCCTGCTCGATCGAGCCGGACTCGCGCAAATCGGCCAGCGCGGGCCGGTGGTTGGCCTGCTTTTCTGTGCCGCGGGAGAGCTGGGCGCATACCATCAAGGGAATGTGCAGCTCCTTGGCCATGATCTTCAGGCTCCGGGTAATTTCGGTCACTTCCTGCACGCGGTTGTCGATCCGCCGGGCAGACTGCATCAACTGCAGGTAATCGATCACCACAAAATCGATTTTTTTCAGCCGGCGCAACCGGGCCTTCATTTCCGGCACCGTGATATTGGAAGTGTCGTCGAAATACATCGGCGTTTTGCAAAGGATGCTGGAAGCCGCAGCGATCCGTCCCCATTCTTCCGGCGTAAGGTTCCCCACCCGAAGCTTTTTGCTCGACACCTTCGCTTCGCTGGACAGCAGGCGGTTAACCAGCTGTTCCCGGGACATTTCCAACGCGAAAAAGGCGACGGTCTTGTTCTGCTTTACCGCCACGTTGCGGGCCAGGTTCAACGCAAAGCTGGTTTTTCCCATACCAGGCCGGGCGCCCACGATAATCAGGTCGGAGCGGTTGAGCCCGGTGGTGATTTCGTCCAGCGCCGAAATGCCGCTGGGGATACCCACAAACTCGTCCCGTTCGCTGGAGGCCAGCTTATTGAACATTTCGTAGTTGCTGGCCAACACTTCCTGAATCGGCACCAGCCCGCCGCTCTGGCGGCCCTGGCGGATATCGTAAATTTTCTGCTCCGCCGAATCCAGCAGCACCGACGGTTCAATCCCCGGGTCCATCGCGTCGTCCATAATTTCCCGCGAGGCGCGAATAAGGCGGCGCACATCGTATTTTTCCCGTACAATCCGCGCGTAATTCCCGATATTGGAGATCGACGGCACCATCTGCGCCAGTTTCAGGAGATAGTCCTTTCCTTCCTCCCCGGCGAAAAATCCCTCCACTTTCAGCGATTCCAGCACGGTGACAAAATCGATTACCTGCGAGTCCATCATCTTCTGGCTCATCACACGGTATATCGCTTGATGTTCCGGCAGATAAAAATATTCCGGGCGGAGCGCATCCGCCACCTGGTTGATGCACTGCGGGTCGATCAGGATCGCCCCTAGGACGGCCTGTTCCGCTTCCAGGCTGTAGGGGAGATTTAGTTCATCGTATTCTCCGCCCTGCCGGCGCTCCGTGAATTCCGCCATGCCGATCTTCCTTTCCCTCGCCTTTCAATCTTCCGTGAAAGCAACCAAAGGAGTGCGGTGTATTTCGCCGCACTCCTCCTGCCGTCGAGCAGTATTCGGGTTTATTCGGTCACCATAACCGTGATTTTCGCCGTAATGCCGAAATTGAGCTTTACCTCCGCGGCATACGAACCAAACGCCTTGATATCGGCCATTTCAATCTTCCGTTTGTCAAATTTTACACCGAAATCGCGGGTCAGCGCTTCCGCGACTTCTTTCGACGTAACCGAGCCGAACAGGCGTCCGCCTTGCCCGGCCTTCGCCGTCAGTTTCACCGTTTTGCCGTCAATCGCTTCGGCGGTTTCCTTGGCCTGCTTTTTCTCCTGTTCAATATGGTAAGCCGCCGCTTCTTCCCGGTTCTTGAGTTCATTCATCGCCGCGGCGTTTGCCTCGGTGGCCAGCCCGCGGGGAAAGAGAAAATTCCGGGCGTATCCGTCGGACACGTTAACCAACTGCCCCTTTTTGCCTTGGCCTTTCACGTCCTGGGTTAAAATCACTTTCATTCTCTGATACCTCCCTAGAGCATAACGCCGCCCCAACGGCTTGTTTTTTCTTTTCCGGCGGCGCAAACGCTCCGCCGCCCGCCTTGGCTTCTCCCAAGGCTGGACGTTCTGATTTTTTGATACGTGACGCTGTGTTTGTGATTATACCATAAGCCGCCGCCGGCCGCCACCCTCAACTTACGCCAAAAACAAAATTTTACACCGCGCCGCTTTATCGGGTACGGTTCTGCGCTTCTTCCACCTGATGGTCAATCGTCTCGGTGAGCCGTCGGTATGCCTCGCGGATATCCGTCCCTTCCAACTGGGCGCCCGCCATCGTCAGATGCCCGCCGCCGCCGAGGGCTTCCATCACCAGCTGGACATTGAAATCTCCCAGCGAACGGGCGGAAATATTTACCGTCCCATTTTCTTCAAACAGGACAAAGGAAGCGTCCACCCCTTTGATATACAGCAACTCGTCCGCCGCCTGCGAAGCGGCGATCCGCCGCTGGCTGCCGCCGCCGCTCTGGTCGCAGGCAATGGCCGTGCGCCCGTACAACTTGGCATGGGATACGATATCGGTCTTTTCCTTATACAGTTCCATGCTGCCCGAAAACAGCCGTTTGACCTCCACCGTATCGGCGCCGAGCCGGCGAAGATACGCCGCCGCTTCAAACGTGCGCACCCCAGCCTTCATCACGAAGCTGCGGGTGTCCAGCATAATGCCGGCGAGCAGCGCCTCCGCGTCCAGGCGGGAAACCACACAGCCGGACAGATACTGCACCAATTCCGCCACCATCTCAGAAGCAGAGGAGGAATACGGCTCGTGGTAAAAAATCACCGCGTTGTCGATATGGTCCACCATCTTTCGGTGATGGTCGATCACCACGACAGTCGTGGCGGATTCATACAGTTTGCCACTGTCCAGCATCCGCGGATTATGGGTGTCGGTGATAATCAGTAGCGTCCGGCGGGTCATCATCGGCAACGCTTCATCCGGTTCGATGAACAAGTCCCCCCTCCCCGCGTCGCGGTAGCGTTCCAGCAGCTCAGGCGCGAGCGTTTGCGCCTTTTGGATGGCTACATACGCGGGCTTTCCCAGGCTGCGCACCGCCGAAGCCAGCGCCACGGCGG
>CAMMRL010000050.1 GCA_946499275.1 uncultured Clostridia bacterium
GCACCACCTGTGCGTTCGGTGAAAAGCCGGTGCGGTTCCCCGCCACCCGGTCGGAAAAACGGGCGCCGCACACCAGCAGCAGGTCGCATTCCTTCGCCGCCTTGTTGGCCGCCAGGGTCCCGTGCATCCCCACCATCCCGAGCCAGAGGGGGTGGTCTGGCGGGAAGCCGCCGATCCCCATCATGGAAGCGCATACCGGGATATCCAGCTTTTCCGCCAGTTCGAGCAGTTCCTTTTCCGCACCGGAGGAAATCACGCCCCCACCGAAATAGATCAGCGGCCGTTCACAGGCGGCGAGCTTTTCCAGCGTCATCGCCAGCCGCTCCTCCTTGGGAGGAGGGCAAGGCCGGGGCTGCGCGGCGGGGGCCGGTTCGTACTCGGTCATCGCCGCGGTGACGTCCTTCGGGATGTCGATGAGTACCGGGCCGGGCCGCCCGCTCTGCGCAATGCAAAACGCTTTGCGAACGGTGTCCGCCAGCTCCTCCACCCTTTTCACGATGAAGTTGTGCTTGGTCACCGGCATGGTGATCCCGGTGATGTCCACCTCCTGGAAGGAATCCCGTCCCAGCAGGGGGACCGCCACATTGCCGGTGATCGCCACCATCGGGATGGAATCCATATACGCCGTCGCAATCCCGGTGACCAGGTTGGTCGCCCCCGGGCCGGAGGTTGCGATGCAGACCCCCACCTTCCCCGTCGCGCGGGCGTAACCGTCCGCCGCGTGGGACGCGCCCTGTTCATGCGCGGTCAGCACATGGCGGATGCGGTCGCTGTACTTGTACAGCGCGTCGTAAATATTCAACACCGCGCCGCCGGGATACCCAAACACCGTGTCCACCCCCTGTTCGAGCAGACATTCCACCAGCACGTCCGAACCGTTCATCATCATATCGGCATCATCCTTTCCCGTTTCCGAATCCGCGGCCCGCCGGGGCCTGCGGCGGGAGAATACGCATGAAAAAATCCCTTCGTCTCCTTGTAAGAGACGAAGGGATTGCAAATCCAACTCCGCGGTACCACTCTTTTTGCCGGCAACCGGCCGCTCAACACATCGGGCGCAGCCTGCGGCCCACCGAATGCGATCCCCGATAACGGCGGGAAAACCGTTCGCGCTTACTCCAGCCAAAGCCGTTTGAGCGGAAAGCTCGGGAGGTGATATTCGAGCGCCCGCCCAACCGCCTTGCACCAACCGGCGGCTCTCTGAATGGGAAGGGCACTGTACTTATCCCCGTCATTGCTTTTGTTTTATTGGAATTATTGTAGCGGATCCCCGGCCGTTTGTCAAGCGGGAATTTTCGGCGGCAATCGGTAAGGGGTGCGACCCACCAGGAGATGGCCGCCGAGGATTGCCGCCGCCAACACTGCTTTCCACCGGCCCGCGCTCTGTCCATTTTTCTATTTTCATCTTCCATCGATACGGTTGATTTTAACGCCGCCGTAAACATCCCCGCAGGATATCGTCGCGCATTCCACGCTGCCCCCTACATCCCCGCAGGAAGCGACGATTTGGGCCGTGACGCTGCCGCCCACGTCGGAACAACGCACCTCCCCATCAGTCTTCACGTCCCCGGATACGTCGCCGCAATGGACATTTTGGGCCTGCACATCGCCGCCCACGTCCCCGCAGGTAACGTCCCCTTGCGAATTAACAAAACCGCCGATATCCCCGCAGGAAATGCTCCCGCACTCCACATTGTCTCCCACGTCGGAGCAGCTTACCGTGGTACCTACGGCAACGCTGCCCGCTACGTCGCCGCATTTGACGCTGTTGCCGGCCTTGACGCTGTCGCTCACGTCGGAACAGTGCACACCGTCTCCGGCGTGAACCGCTCCCTGTACATCCCCGCAATTCACGTCGCCTCCCGCCCGGACGCTTCCTTGCACGTCCCCGCATTCCACGCTGAAGCAGCTCTCCACGTTCAACGCGCCGCCTTCGTATACAAAGCGGACTTTCGTGTTTCTTCGCCGAAGCTCTTCAGCAGGCCCCGCAACCAGGCGCCGCCCGATAAAAAGTACCGCGCGCAGGGTCCCGTCGTCCTTCCACGGGAGATTATCGCACTGCACGCCGCCTTCAGACAGACACTCTTCTTCCCATTCGTCTGCCGGTTCCCTATCTTCTGGTTCCAGCCCAAACAGGCTGTCTACTGTCACCCCAAAGGTCTGCGCCAATAGCGGCAGCAGGGCGATATCCGGGCAAGCTTGGCCGTTTTCCCATTTGCTCACCGCCTGATAGGTAATCCCCAGTTTCGCCGCAAGCTGTTCCTGGGTCATCCCCCGCGCGCGCCGTAATTCGCCGATGATTTTGCCGATTTCCTGTCCATAATCCATGCGGATCCTCCTGTCCTTTCCGGGCGTAAGGCCCTCCGGGTTGTAAGTATCGTTGTTTTCGGAAAGTGCGGTCGGGCTGCGGGATAACAATCCGTACGCCGTCCGTGCATTTCCGGGCACCGGTATTTTCCAATGATTATGGCCAAAATCATGGAAGGGATGATTCCCTTTCGGTTTACCCAAAGTATACCCGAACAGCGGGAATTTGACCAGCAACTATCCATTGCATTGTGCAAAAAAGCGCACTCAACCGCTGGTTGAGTGCGCTTTCCCCTTATTTTTACTGCATGGAGAGCACTTCACAGGTTTCATTATCCGGCTCGCCGGCATACTGGAAGGTCACGCTGTCCCCCGGCGCAAGGAAAGGCAGACGGTCGGACACCTGGATGGACGCGACGTAAACTGTCGGTTCCCCTTCCAGGGTGAAGTAGTAATTGGTGTTGCCGTCCACCACGGCGGAGGATACCTTTTCGATCACGCCGGTTTTCTCCTCCCCGCCCCCGGCTTCCACATCGGTTTCCTGCGAAAGGGCCTTGACATAATTGGCCCGCGCCTCATCCACCGTCGCGCCGGTGCCGACGAGCTGATACCGCTCCACATCGACAAAGGCGTACATCTTCACCAGCCCCGCCGCGTCTTTCAGCGACATGAAGTAGGTGGGGCGGTCGGCCACGTTGAGCAGCAGCGGGAAGGTGGACGTGTAGTTGAGATGCTGCACCTGGCCTTCCGCGGAGGACATGGCGGACAGCTCCTCGGCCCCAGGCACACTGTAGAATTTGGTCTCTTTGGTCCGCATGTTGATCAGCACGAAGCCGACGTTCGACTGGTCGCTGGCTACCGAAGTCATGCCGGTGTACAGGTACACATCGTCGTTCATGGCAATGTAGTTGTACCCTTCGGTAGCGCGGAGCACGCCCTTCTGGCCGAAATAGGAATTCCAAAAGCCGTCCTGGAATTTGCCGTTGTAGTTGAGCTGCTCCATCACGATATCCGCGCGGTACACCTGATCCACCCACGAGGGGATCTCCTCCACCGGATAATACCGATGCTCGCCGGTCACGGCATTCACCAGTACCGCGCCGCCGATGTCCCGGCCTCCCCACACGCCGATGCGGTACCGGATGGTCGGCGCAATCCAGTAGGGAGTCCCTTCTTCGTCCACCTCAAAGCTGAAGTTATCGAAAATCTTGGTGGGATAGTTAAAACGGAGGTACCGGCCGAGGTCGCGCATCAGATATTCGCAAGGGGAATATTTCATCCCTTGTTCCAGCCGGACGAGCGTGGTTTCCTGGGTGACCATATCCACCTGGATGTAGGCGGGAATCCCCTCGCTGTTGTTGTTGAACCACTTGATAATATCCCCGTAAATCAACGGCGTTACCCGCACCGGTCGGTCGTTCAAGTTGATCTGGGTGTAATCGGGAGCTATTTCAAACTGGGATACCAAATCGGACATCTCGCCGAGCTTGCGCGCACCAAGCCGTTGAGCGGTATCCCGATCCACCACCGGGATCTGGTTCATCGACAGCTCCGCGATGTCCTCGGTGAAGTTGCCCTCCTGGCGGACGAGCAGGTCCTTATACCGGGACGCGTTGAAAATCGGCAGGCCGATCAACCAAAGGATGCCGGCGACCGCCAACCCGGCCAGAAGAACCAGCGCGGTGATTTTCAGCCCCCTGGTCTTGGGCAGGTTGAACTGCAGGTTCTGCGCGTTCGCGCCGCTGCCAACCTTAATGGTGGTGGGGGAAAACGTCTTTTTCTCGCCGGTAAACAGGATCGCCGCGGCATAGGCCACCACCACGATCAACAAAAACAGCCAGAAATTCGGGTCTAACGGGTTGATCGCCGGAAGCATAAACCAGAATACCGCCGCCGAAACCAGGGTGGCGATCAGCACGGCCAAAACCCGCTTTTTGGTAATATGTTTCATTTGTTTGTCCTTACGCCCTTTCTTTTCACACGGAGCGCGCGCATAGGCACGCTCCCTACCGCCCGGTGCACCGTTCATACAGCGTACGGGCTTCCATACTCACAGACGCTTGCCAGAGGATCCTCACTCTGCGGCCAAGGCCGCCTTATCCATCCCACCGGCGTCCCAACGAGGGATTGCGCTAATCATAGCATACTTCCCGAGCGCAAACAACTCGACTCCCGCCGCAGGAATCCATAGATTGATAACCCGGCGCTTCCCAGCCAACGCTTCTACGTGTTTATCTCTCTCAATCTCACGATTTCTCTGTTATTGGACTGTGCACGCGTTTTTTCAAAAATTAAGAAAATTTCACCCGCTAGCCATTCCCAGCAGAATGCCGCTATGGTGTGCAAATAATAAAAAAGATGCCGTACGGCGTCAAATTTTAAAAAAGGCGGGAATCCCATGCTGGAAGGCAGCTATCAGCTTGGACTGTCCGATCTTCTGGACCAGAATCTCTCCTGCTATGAATATTTTCACGGACTGCCGCGAAATATACAGGAACAAATTGAGCGCCGGGACATCGGCTCTTTTCAGGAAATGCAGGAATTCGTAGCAAATCGGACGTCCAGAGATGTACCAGAATCTCAATAACAAATAAGAAAGGAAGGTGCCCCATGAGCCAAAAAGACCATTGCCGCGGGCTGAACGACCTGCTCAGCCGGAACGCCCAGGCAAAATCTTATTTTATGTCCCTTCCCGACTATGTGCAGGGGATGATTCAGCAGCGCAACGACCGCATCACGTCGGAGGACACGCTCCACCGCTATGCGGAAAACCTGCTGGCCGGGGATAAATAAACCGCAGAGGGACGACGCTTGCGCGCCGTCCCTTTGTACGATAAAGGCTTTGGTACAGCATTTGGTTACTTCATCCGTTTTTCCATCCACGCGACCACATCATCCACAAATTCTTCCCGGTTGAGCTCGTTGTGCAGCTCATGCCGGGCACCGGGATATAGTTTGAGCGACAAATCCTTGACGCCGGATTCTTTAAGCCATCCGTATACCTGCTTCACTCCTTTGCCATACTGCCCCACCGGGTCCTCATCGCCGGATAGGAGGATGATCGGCAGGTTTTTGGGGATCTTATTGCTCCATTTTCTTCCAGTAACTGTATCCAGCAGACGGAAAAGGTCGCGGAAACCCGCATTGGTAAACACAAACCCGCTGTACGGGTCGTCGGCAAAAGGAAGATAAACCTCCGTATCCCTGGACAGCCATTCGTGCCCAGTCACCGCCGGGGCGAAATGCTTGTTGTAATCTTTGAACGCCAGCCTGTCCAGGAATTTCCCACGGGTTTTCCCGCCCTGCAAGCAAACCATGACGTTCGAAAGAAAAATTGCAATTTTCACCAGCGGGTTCCTCCCGGATGTGCCGCAGCAAAGATACCCGGCGAGCCCTTCCCCATGCCGGGAAACATAAAACCGGGTGAGGAAAGACCCCATGCTGTGCCCGAGCAGGAAATACGGCAGCCCGGGATACCGCTTTTCCATTTCCCTGCGCAGCCTGTGTTCATCTTCCATCATATGGATGTATCCGTCCTTCGGGCCGAAATAACCCAGGTCTTCGGCGGACGGCGCGGTCCGCCCATGGCCCAGATGGTCGTCCCCCGCCACTACAAAGCCGCGGGAGACCATTCGCTCCGCAAACCAGCGATACCGGCCGATATGCTCGCTCATTCCGTGGCAAACCTGCAAAACGGCGCGCGGCGGCCCGTCCGGCTCCCATACGGTTGCGGCAACCGTGTTTACGCCGTTGGCGCTGGAAAAGGAAAATTCCGCGGTTTTGGGCATGGTTCCATCCTCCTTTTTCCTGTTTCCTTTATTGTACCCGAACCCGCCGTGCTTTACAAGCTTTCGGCCGGATTTTCCACCCGGTCAAGTGCGGAACGCCGGTCGACAGGTCTTCCCGGTTTGTCCGGCCGGTGCGGCATAAAAAAGAGACGCACGGGAACCCGCCGTCTCTTTTTTATCGCTAACAACCGCAGTCGTTGTTATAACGCATCCGGCAGGCGATCCGAACAATGATCAGCAGCACCAGCCAGACAATCGCTAGCGCAATAACGGTCGGCAAAAGCACGACGACCACCAGCGAAAGCAAGGCACCGACAATCAACCCGATAGTGAACAGCAACAAGCCGACCAGAATGAAGCTGACCACTGTACACCAGGAGACGGTTGAACGGCGGTTTCTGCAGTAACTGTCGTTGTTATCGTACTGGTAATCGCCGCAATTGCCTCTTTCTCTCACAGTCTCACCTCCGAATTGGGCAATGGACTCCGGAGGAACCTGCCTCCCCAAGACCATCTTATGCGCCGCTTGTCCTTTGGTGAGGATAAAAAGGTTTATTGTTGCCTCCTTATACAAAGGTGAAAAGCCTAACGGTGGGTTGTGACGGTCGGTATCGATGATACTGTTGTCGTTGATGACACCCAGGGTATGGCGTCAAGAACGGCGTTTACCCGGACACGGTCCGTCTCGCTGAGCGTAAAGGAACGTCCGTCGGTTTCGCTGTAGAATGTACCGCAGTCCGAATGGTAAAGCCAAGTGATATCCGGCAGGGCAGATCTGGACAGCTTCAAGCGATAATCCTGAAGGCACACGGGGGCCGCCGGAATCCAATTTTCATTTTCCAGCAGGCCGTTTATCATGTCCGCTGCCGTCTCCGGCAATACGGCCGGATCACTGGTATCCACGCCAATGCGAACAGCTGTAATATAGTCCTTTGTAAAGCCGTGCTCGTCGGTCGGATAGATAGGCGCTGTCGTCGTTGTGCTGTTTGCTGTTGTGGTCGTTTCCAGCGGAGGAGTTGTTGTGGTGTGCAGGTTCTCCGGCGCGGTGGTCGTTGGAAAGTCTCCTATCTTAGGAAGATTGCGTTCCAGGACAGCGTTCACCTGAACGCGTCCTTCTTCGTCCAGTGTAAGATAACTGCCTTCCAATTCGTTATAGAACGTGCCGCAATCCGAATGGTAACGCAAAACTGTTCCCGATAGATCAAAACTGAAATCCTGGTCGCAAACAGGAGCGCCGAGATGCCATGTTCCCTTTTCCAGAAGACCGGAAATGATCGCCGCATCCTCCGGCGGAAAAATGGCTAACGGGCCTTCCATAGAAAAAGCGACGACGCTTTTCTCTAGGTCGGCGTTTCCGTTGGTCGGTTCTGTTGAAAACGTTGCTGTGGTATGCACGCTCTCCAGCGGGGCAGTGGACGACGTGCTGACTGGGGCATCACCGGTTCCCGCCGGGGTAAGGCCGTTTTCTTCGCCCGGCAGGAGATAAAGCGCCGCCGACGCCAGAAGCACCAGCGCCGCCGCGATCCCGGCGTAGGGGGCCGCCCGTTTCCAAGCCGGCCGGCGGTCGGGGTTCGCCGGTTCGTCGGATGTGCCCGGTAGATAGGGTTGTTCCGCCGCATCGGCGGCCATGCTGGGGGTTGCCTGTTCTATAGGCTTGCCATTCAGCTCGGCGGCCAATTTTTCCTTTGTTTCTTTATCCAGCCGGAGGTTTTGTTCCACTTCTTTGCGATATTTTTCCTCATCCATGCTCGCTTTCCTCCATTTCCTGTTTTAGTTTCTGCCGTGCGCGGTAGAGCTGGGACTGAACAGCCCGCTCCCCTTTCCCCATAACTTGCGCGATCTCCCGTACGCTGTAGCCTTCGTAATAGTGCAGGTACAGCAGAGTGCTGTACTGCGCCGGAAGGCTCAGCACCTCCTCCAGAAGGGTGGAAGGGGAATCCGCCGGCAGTTCCGGGCAGCGATCCAGCGCGACCCGCCGGGCAAAATACGCGCTTTTCCGTCGGTCCTTGCAGGCGTTCACCGTTACCCGGAGAAACCATGCCTTTTCATGTTCCTCGCTGTGAAAGGAGGGGGCCTTTTCCAGCCATTTCAGCAGGACATCGTGCACAATATCCTCCGCCTCTTCCCTGACTTTCAGATAATGCACCGCGACGCGGTATATGGTGTCGGCATAGTGCTCGACCACCCGATCCCCGGCAGTTCCGGGACCGGCGGTGGGTTGGAAGCTTCCCATTTTTATCACCCCTCCATCGATAAAACGAATAAGAAGGCAAAAACATTCGGCGGCATAAGAAATTCCCAAGGACAAAGCGCGGAACCTAAGCGGAGCGGGATTGCACGGTCACGAATAACCCGGAGCTTCTCCCCCGACAAGCAAGTATACCAGCCTGAACCCTTCCCCATAGACAAAAAGCGTTTCGAGCCGCGGCACGAAACGCTTTTTCTTATCTTTTTCAGAAATCACACATTAAACCGGAACAGGACAATATCGCCGTCCTTCATCACGTATTCCTTACCTTCCGAACGCACCAGCCCCTTCTCCTTGGCGGCCGTCATGGAACCGCAGGCCATCAGGTCGTCGTAAGACACCACCTCGGCCCGGATGAAGCCGCGCTCGAAATCGGAGTGGATTTTCCCCGCCGCCTGGGGGGCGCGGGTTCCGCGGGTGATAGTCCAAGCCCGCACCTCCGGCGCGCCGGCGGTCAGGTAGGAAATCAGCCCCAGCAGGCGGTAGCTGGCCTGGATCAGCCGATCCAGCCCCGAATGGTCGAGGTGCAGTTCCGACAGGAAGAGCGCCTTCTCCTCCTCGTCCATCCCGGCGATGTCCGCCTCCAGCTGGGCGCAGATCGGCAGCACTTCGGCGTTTTCCTTCACCGCCAGCTCCTTCACCTTTTGATAATGGACGTTTTTCTCGATATCCCCGGTGAAATCCGTCTCGCTCATATTCGCGGCGTAGATCACGGGCTTTTTAGTCAGCAGCGCCACGGTGGCGAGGATCGTCTCCTCCTCCGGCGTGCATTCCACCGACCGGGCCGGGAGCCCTTCTTCCAGCGCAGCGTACACCCGCTTGAGGAACGCCAGCTCCGGCTCCAGGGATTTATCCCCCTTCAGCATCTTCGCGGTCTTATCGATGCGGCGCTCCAGCATCTCCATATCCGAAAAAATAAGCTCAAGGTTGATGGTCTCAATATCCCGCAGGGGGTCGATGCTTCCCTCTACGTGGATGATGTCGTCGTCTTCAAAGCAGCGGACCACATGGACGATGGCGTCCACCTCGCGGATATTCGCCAGGAATTTATTGCCCAGTCCCTCGCCTTTGCTGGCCCCTTTCACCAGGCCGGCGATATCCACAAATTCGATCACCGCATGGGTGACCTTTTCCGGATGATACATCTCCGCCAGCTTATCCAGCCGCTCGTCCGGCACGCTGACCACGCCCACGTTGGGGTCGATGGTACAAAAGGGATAATTGGCGCTCTGCGCGCCGGCGTTGGTAATCGCGTTAAACAGCGTGGATTTCCCCACATTCGGGAGCCCCACAATTCCGAGTTTCAAATTGGATCGTCCTTTCAAGAATCTGGCGGATAAAATCCGGCGCACGGGAGGGCGGGAGCCCCCCTGCAGGCAGCCACCGTCCTGAAAGCAGTGCCGCCGTTCCCCGACCGGATAACGGAAGATTAGTCTTCGTCTTTCGCGCCGCAGCACTTTTTGTACTTCTTGCCGCTGCCGCAAGGACAGGGGTCGTTCCGCCCCACTTTCTGCGCCGCGGTTTTGCGCACCGGGCGCTTCTCGTCAGTCCCGTCGGAAGAGGTCGCCGTGGGTTTCGCCACCTGCTCCCGTTTGGGCTCTTCCTTGGCGCGGAGCTGGACGGTCAGCATCAGGCGGGCGGTATCCTCCCGGATGGAGACGATCATCTGGTCGAACATCTCAAAGCCTTCCAGCCGGTAGATCACCACCGGGTCCTTCTGGCCGTAAGCGCGCAGGTGGATGCCCTTGCGCAGCTCATCCATGTTGTCGATATGGTCCATCCAGTAGCGGTCCACCGTTTTCAGCAGGATCACCCGTTCGATTTCCCGCATGATGGAGTCGCCGTACATGTTTTCCTTGGCCTCGTAAATCGACATCGCCCGGTCGACCAGCATCTGGGCAATTTCCTCGCGGCTGGTGTCTTCCAGTTCCTGCGCAGTATACTGGAAGTCGTCCGGCTTGGCCAACCAGCCCGCGTAATAATCCCGCAGCCCTTCCAGGTTCCAGGAATCGTGCTGGTCGTCGCTCGACAGGTACAGCTTGCAGTTGGCTTCGATCGATTCCTTGATCATGCCGACGATGCTGTCCCGCACGCTTTCGCCGTCCAGAACTTTGTCCCGCTGGGAGTAGATGATCTCGCGCTGGCGGTTCATCACGTCGTCGAACTGCAGCACGTTCCGGCGGATGCCGAAGTTGCGTTCTTCCACCTTGCGCTGGGCGCCTTCGATGGAATTGGTCAGCATTTTGTTTTCAATCGGGGTGTCCTCGTCAATCCCGAGGGTATCCATCAGCGCGTTGATCCGCTCGCCGCCGAACAGGCGCATCAGGTCGTCTTCCAGCGATAGGAAAAAGCGGGATTCGCCGGGGTCGCCCTGACGGGCGGAACGCCCGCGGAGCTGGTTGTCGATCCGGCGGGATTCGTGCCGCTCGGTGCCGAGGATGAACAGGCCGCCGGCCTTGCAGACCGCTTCGGCCTCCGGTTTGATCTGGTCCTTGTATTTCTTCTCCAGTTCCTGGAAGGTTTTACGGGCCGCCACGACTTCCTCGTTGTCGGTGCCGGTAAAGTCGGTGGATTCGGTGATGATCTCCTCCGGGATGCCCATCTTGCGCATTTCGGCCTTGGCGAGGAACTCCGCGTTACCACCCAACTTGATATCGGTACCGCGCCCGGCCATGTTGGTGGCGATGGTCACCGCGCCGAGCTGGCCGGCCTGCGCGACGATCTCCGCTTCCTTGTCGTGGTATTTCGCGTTCAAAACGACGTGCTTGATCCCGCGTTTATGCAGCAGTTTGGAGAGCAGCTCCGACTTTTCGATCGAGATGGTGCCCACCAGGACCGGCTGGCCCTTTTCATGGCACTGCACGATCTGTTCGATCACGGCGTTGAATTTACCTTTTTCGGTTTTATATACGCTGTCCGGGTGGTCGATACGGATCATCGGCTTGTTGGTCGGCACCTCCACCACGTCGAGCTTATAAATCTGCTCGAATTCGGTGGATTCGGTCATGGCGGTACCGGTCATGCCGGAAAGCTTTTTGTACAGGCGGAAGAAGTTCTGGAAGGTGATGGTGGCGAGGGTCTTGCTCTCCCGCTCCACCTTCACGCCCTCCTTGGCTTCGATCGCCTGGTGCAGCCCTTCGTTGTACCGGCGGCCGAACATCAGGCGGCCGGTGAATTCGTCCACGATCAGCACCTGGCCGTCCTTGACGACGTAGTCCACGTCCCGGTTCATCACGCCGTTGGCCTTGATCGCCTGGTTGATGTGGTGGGACAGAGTGATATTGTCCGGGTCGGTCAGGTTTTCGACATGGAAATAGGCTTCCGCCTTTTTCACACCCGCTTGGGTCAGCGTCGCGGTACGGGCCTTTTCATCCACGATGTAGTCCCCGTCCACGTTGTCCTGCTCTTCCTTGGCGTCCTGTTCCTTCACCTTCACCATTTTCAAGGTTTTGGCGAAGCGGTCGGCCTGTTCGTACAAATCGGTTGATTTGTCCCCCTGGCCGGAGATAATCAGCGGGGTGCGGGCCTCGTCGATCAGGATGGAGTCCACTTCGTCCACAATGGCGTAGTGGTGGCCGCGCTGCACCTTGTTCTGCTTATAGATAACCATGTTGTCCCGCAGATAGTCAAACCCCAGCTCGTTATTCGTCCCGTAAGTAATGTCGGCGGCGTAGGCTTCTTTCCGCTGCTTAGGGTCCATATCATGGGTGATCAGGCCCACGGTCATCCCGAGGTAACGGTATACCTTCCCCATCCATTCGCTGTCGCGGCGGGCGAGGTAATCGTTGACGGTGACCACGTGCACTCCTTCGCCGGTCAAGGCGTTGAGGTAAGCGGGCAGGATAACGGTCTGGGTTTTGCCTTCACCGGTCTTCATTTCCGCGATGCGGCCCTGGTGCAGGATGATGCCGCCCAGGATCTGCACCGGATAATGCGGGGTGCCCAGCACCCGGTCGGTCGCTTCGCGGCAGACGGCGAACGCGTCGGGCAGGATATCGTCCAGCGATTCCCCCATCGAGAGCCGGTCGCGCAACACGTCGGTCTGGCTTTTCAGCTCTTCCTCGCTCATGGCTTTATATTTTTCTTCCAGCGCAAGCACCTTATCGCAAAGAGGGCGGATCCGCTTGATTTCCTTTTGGCTATAGTCCCCGAACAGCGCTTTGAGCAACCCCATACCACTGACACCTCGTTCAAGTAAATAATTTTGCTTCGCTTATTAAACAGCCAGCCTTTTGTTTTTGGCAGCAGGCAAGCCGCGCCCTTTTTTACAGCATCTTATTTAATATAACATAATTACAGGGCGGTTACAAGACGTAACGCCCCGAAACAAATGGCGAAATTCCAATTTCCGGCAATTTTGCCGTCCGTCGCGGGACAACCTGCGCCTGAAAAGGGATCGGCTTGCGGGGTGATTGACCTCGCCTTCCCTTTGCGGTATAATACATAGAGCTTTGCCGCCGGATCGGCGGCAAAGCTCTATGCTGTCGAAAGAAAAGCGGCTGTGCAGGAGGGATTCGGCATGACAATCCTCAGTCAAAACGGAAAAGGCGGGCTGAGCCGGTGGATCGAATACGCGCTGGATTTCCTGATGGGACTGGCCCTGGTGCTAACGCTCACCCTGCGATGGAGCATACCGGCCGTCACCCACCACAGTCCGGGCGAAGCAGGCTTGTGGTATGAAAAGTATCTGGCGGTCCTGGTTCTCTCCGGCGTAATGGCGATCCTGATCCTCTGGCAGGCGCGCGGGATCATGCATATTATCAATAAAGGCAACCCGTTTGTAACCGAAATGGTCCGTCGGCTCCGGATTATCGGGGTGGAATGCCTGGTGTTGGCCGCGTTCTATTTCCTGTCCATTTTTATGGTAACCCGCTTTTTCATGGTGGTGGTGTTCGTCACCTTTTCCGTCGTCGGGCTGATTCTGTTCGTTTTCGGCGAAATTTTTCGTCAGGCCATCCGGTACAAAGAGGAAAACGATATGACCATTTGACGCCCATCCCGGCAAGGGAAAGAAGAAAAACCTTTGGGAAAGGAGGCGGCCGGCATGGCCATTCTCATCAACTTGGACGTGGTGATGGCGAAGCGGAAAATCGGGCTGACCGAACTTTCCGACAAAGTAGGGATTTCCCTGGCCAACCTGTCCATCCTCAAAAACAACCGCGCCCGGGCCGTCCGCTTTTCCACGCTGGATGCAATCTGCCGGGCGCTGGGCTGCCAGCCGGGCGACCTATTGGAATACGTTGAGGAAGACGCCCCGGCTTCCGACGAAGAAGAAGAGACGGGCGGTGAATCCGCTTCATGACTCCGCCGCAGGAGATAGCGGACTCGACATAAGATTAAGACAGCCTGCCGTCTCCGGCGGAGACGGCAGGCTGCCTTGGGTTCCGGAAAAGGAGGTTCGGACAATATCCACAAGAATTCGGAGCCGGTATAAGGCGTATTTATTTGTTAATTTTTCGTCAACTTCTCCCCCCGCTCTTGCACGGCGAGAAAAAGTTGGGTATAATAATCTCCATGTGGTAATACACACTGGGTAAATTAGGATCGGACTGCAAAGGGCCTGAAAAGCCGATTCCTATCCTGTTTGCCAAGGCAAGTAAAAGCCGAAAGGAGTACAAATATGGCCAACATCAATTATTCCCATGAAGTGGAATCCATGTGCGTCGTAAAGAAGGGGCCTCACCACGGCCCCGCCCCGATCCCGGAGGAGGGCAAATGGGTAAAATCCACCCAGATTTCCGACATTTCCGGCCTGTCGCACGGCGTGGGCTGGTGCGCCCCCCAGCAGGGCACCTGCAAACTGACGCTGAACGTCAAGGACGGCATCGTTGAGGAAGCGCTCGTGGAAACCGTGGGCTGCTCCGGCATGACCCATTCCGCGGCCATGGCGGCGGAAATCCTGCCGGGCAAAACCCTTCTTGAATGTTTGAACACCGACCTGGTGTGCGACGCGATCAACGTGGCGATGCGCGAAATCTTCAAGCAGCTCGCTTACGGCCGCACCCAGTCCGCGTTCTCGGAAGACGGCCTGCCGATCGGCGCCGGGCTGGAGGATCTGGGCAAAGGGCTGCGTTCGCAGGTCGGCACCATGTATTCCACCAAAGCCAAGGGCGTCCGTTTCCTGGAGATGGCCGAGGGCTACGTTATCAAACTCGCGCTGGATGGAGAAGGCGAAGTCATCGGGTACCAGTTTGTCCGCCTGGGCAAAATGCTGGAGGATATCCGCCACGGCATGGAACCGAACGAAGCTTACAAAAAGAACATCGGCCAGTACGGCCGTTTCGACGGCGCGGCGAAGTATATCGACCCCCGCGAGGAATAAAAAGCCCCGGGAAGGCGGCGCCCGGCGCCGTTGCGTTCCCTACTTGAGCTAGAAAGGAATGGTCATACGAATGGCTAACGATGTCAAATTTGAAGGCAAAGAAAGAAGAATGGCCAAGATCGAAAAGTTCCTGGCTGAAAACGACCTCGGCAGCATGGAAGCTTGCCGCGACCTCTGCCTGTCCAAAGGGGTCGATGTGGAAGCGATCGTAAAGGGCGTGCAGCCCATCGCGTTTGAAAACGCCGTCTGGGCCTACACTCTCGGCGTGGCGCTCGCCCTCAAGCGTGGCGTCGCCGACGCGGCGGAAGCTTCCGCCGTCATTGGCGAAGGCCTGCAGGCGTTCTGCGTGCCAGGTTCGGTCGCGGAACAGCGCAAGGTCGGCCTGGGCCACGGCAACCTCGGCAAAATGCTCCTTTCGGAAGAAACCCAGTGCTTCGCGTTCCTCGCCGGCCACGAATCCTTTGCGGCGGCGGAAGGCGCGATCGGTATCGCCCGCACCGCGAACAAGGTCCGCAAGAACCCCCTGCGCGTTATCCTCAACGGCCTGGGCAAGGATGCGGCCTATATCATCAGCCGGATCAACGGCTTCACTTACGTGGAAACCGACTACGACTTCTATACCGGCGACCTGAAAATCGTGCGGGAGAAGGCGTTCTCGGACGGCGAGCGCGCGGCGGTCAAGTGCTACGGCGCGAACGACGTGCTTGAAGGCGTGGCGATCATGCAGCACGAGCATGTGGACGTGTCCATCACCGGCAACTCCACCAACCCCACCCGCTTCCAGCATCTGGTAGCCGGCACCTACAAGAAGTGGGCGATTGAAAACGACAAGAAATACTTCTCGGTGGCGTCGGGCGGCGGCACGGGCCGTACCCTGCACCCCGACAACATGGCGGCCGGCCCGGCTTCCTACGGCCTGACCGACTCCATGGGCCGCATGCACGGCGACGCGCAGTTCGCCGGCTCTTCCTCTGTGCCGGCGCACGTGGAAATGATGGGCCTGATCGGCATGGGCAACAACCCCATGGTCGGCGCTACCGTGGCCTGCGCGGTCGCGGTGTCCGAGGCGCTGAAGTAAGGGTCGCAAACCCGCATGAATACTGGATTTATTCCGAAAAAGGGTCGCCTACCGGGCGGCTCTTTTTTTGCTTTCAAAATCGCTCTCAAACGATAGGATTGACCCCTTTGTACCCATTTTGTACCCCAAATTTTCAGGAGGGGTACAAATTTGTACCCGAAGTTCGGGTACAAGGGCCTCTGAACCCGCATGAATGCTCGGTTTTTGCGGGTTAATTTCGGGATAAAGCTCTATCGAATTCATAATAGATTCGGGTGTCTGTGTACCCGTCTGCATGAGAGAGGGGGTACAGATTCCGTTTAAGGAGATATCATTTAAAATATCAATGCTTTGGTTTTGCATTTTCTCGGTAAGATGCGTATAGATTTCCAATGTGACGCGCATATCCTTGTGGCCTAGGCGATCCTGCACGTCCTTGAGATAGGCGCCCCTTTCTATCAACATGGTAGCGTGGGTATGCCGCAGCGAATGGTAATCATAGTTTTTGAAGCCCAATTCATAGTGGATAACCCGACCGCAATGCGCCATTACGCGGGGCTGGACATATGTCCCGTTTTCCCGGACACTGAGCATATGGATCTCTCGACAGCCTTCTTCCTGTTCCGTCACAATCTGGCGTTGCGAATTTTCATACAGATGGGTGTAGTATTCGGCGTAGAACACTTCCGCCCGTTCCTGTCGGTCGATGACTTTTATCAGTTCGGCCAGCATATGCCTATCTAGCTTGATAACCCGGAAGGAATCGTATTTCGGTTCGGTGAACGTCCAATGTCCGTTGAGCCATTGAACTTGTTGATTAACAGCCAGTGTTCCTTTTTCCAAGTCAATGTCTCTTTTAATGTCTATGGCGAAGGCTTCTCCCAAACGTAGACCGCAGCGATATGCCAGAAGCAGCGGGATATAGCAGGAATGTCCATACGGGAATCGTTGGATAATCGTTCTCCACTGATCGGGCGTAACAATTTCCCGTACCTTTTTACGGGTGGGCGTCTGCGCTTTCGCCCGGGGAGATGGAATCTTGACGCCGTGGATCGGGTTTGTTTTGATGAATTTCGCCGTATCCGTGGCATAGGACAGACTGCCGGAAAGAAGACTTTTCAAGTCTATCAGGGTATTCCGGCTGTATCCCTGATTGAATTTTTCATTGATAAACTGCTGCAAAATGGCAGGAGTCAGGGTTTTCAGCCGATATTTTCCCAACGCCGGCCGTATGTGATTGTTGATCTTTTTTTCGTACCCTTCACAGGTTCCCTCCTTTAGATTGATTTGGCAGTATTCTTTGAGCCAGTAATCCAGGTAATCGGAAAAGCTGATTTCGGAAGGCACGAAGGAAAGCCCGGAGTTGTTGTATTCGGCCATGGCCTTGTTTCCAGCCTCCTGTGCCTCCTTTTTTGTTGGAAAGCCTCCTTTTGAAAACCTTTGCCGTTTACCGTTGATTGACGCACCCTCGAAACGATACTGCCACGTTTTTCCTCGTTTCATACAGGTGACTTCTGCCACGTTCGTTAGCCCCCTTGTTGTTTATTTGGGCAGATCCTTTACGTCATCTAAGTCGGTCAAATCCTTTCCTTCTGAATCAGCGAGAAACTTTTCCAGTGATTCCGCTCTGACCTTATAACTTCCCAGCTTCATTGCTGGAAGAAACCCCCGCCGGATCAGCTCATACACATAGCTTGGATTTGTATGTATGAGGGCGGATACCTCTTTGACCGTATACAGAATGGCGCTCATGTACCTCCCTCCTTCAGTATAGATGAGAGAAAAAAAGCCTGTCAAATTTCGTTCGGTGTTTTTTTAGGGGGATAAAATATGCAAAACCAAAGCTCGTCTTTTATGGGTTTTTTCGGTCCCACCCGCAGGGGATATGCCGCGGCGGCCGACAGCTCCCCGGGACTTTGTGCATCCGATGCACAAAGTCCCATGAGAGAACCGCTTCATAACAAAAATCGTTACGGCCGTCCACAGACGGCGCCGCCAAGCTCCTGCGGCAAGTGTCTTCCGGATCGTCGCGCCGCTGCTCTGTCTTGCAGCGGATTTACCGCTCTTAACGCGCTCCCCGGATCGTTCCGCGGCATATTACCATGATGCCTTCCGGCATATTTGTCAAGGTTCCAAAGGGACATCTATCTCACCGGCCTGGACGTCCTATGAGGCGGGCGGCGGCACGATAAGGACTAAAACACACTCGCCGTTCAGATAACGGATGAGTTTCCTGCGCAGGGGTATTAAACTCCGCACGAAGGTGATGCGCATTTCCTGCCGGAGATCCTCGTTCAGACGGGTGCCGCAGCAACATCCATCGTCCGCATACACGGGCTCAACGGCCGCTTTGCCGATATAGGGATCATATAAGGAAAGAATTTTGTTATCCGTTTCCGGAGCCGAGCGGATCAGATCCAGAATCAGGTCGGCCGGCGGTACCGGACAGTTGGGGCAGGCTTTATTCTTCATCGACGCTCATCCTCCTTTTTATAATGCGTATAGCATTATTCTTATGTTTTTCCACCATACCAATACTGACGCCGAGTTCAAGGGCAATTTGCTTCATAGGGATCTTGAGAACAACATTCTTCAGCAGAACCAGCCTTTGTGTATCCGTCAGGCTTCGCAGGGCATCGGCCAGTTCCGGGTTTAAGACAGGGATTTTGGCCCCCTGCACGTCGATCAACTGGCAGAGCGCCTGTTCAAATCCCGGCTCATCATAGTGGAGGTCTTCGGCGTACTTGTCCAGCTCGACGAAAACGATGCCGTATTTGCGGGGACGCTTTGTTTTTCGGTAATAGCGTCGTTTGGCGTTGCTGATAACGGTTTTCAAATACTTGTCAACATAGTCGAGCAATTCCTCGGAGATGTCCTCGAGCGAAAAATCCGTTTTCATACGCTCTCACCTTTGCCCTTTCATCAAAGCCACAAGGCACAGAGCGCGACGGATTTATACCTCTCGAAAAAATTTTTTATATAATCATAGTTGCTTTTCCCCCTTTTTACGTAAAATGGTCAAACCAGATACAGATGTTCGCGCAATCCCCCCTCTCACCTTCCTTTTCTGCAAAGGGCGGTGGGAGAAACAAGGCCCTGCACTAGAGACGAAAAAGGCCATTCTCCTTTCCTTTCTTCTAGTATCCCTCCTTCTTCTACTTGTCAACGACCGGAGAGGTACAAGCCGGATTGGCCAGTATCAGGCGGAATACATCGGCGGCTATCCGTCCGTCTACGATACACTGTACAGTAAAAATAGAGGGATATCATCCTGAGTAACATGAAATGGGTAGTGTTCAATGGTGGAAGATGAACCAACTCATTCAAGGCAAGTGCTCTCCAAGCGCTCCGAACCAGCCCGGCATTTTCTCTTTTCTATGGGCGGTTAGAGAAAATTTGAAATGACGGTAGGCCAGAGAGATAAGCAACCAATTATTATCAGAACCAAAACCAACGCCACCGGGTATAAGATTACCGGTGGCGTTGGTTACGGCCTGATTTTACAAACAAACGTGCGTATATCTATGTGGTTCACCGTCTTTATATTTCTGCTCAAACACGTTCCCATCCTCCACGATTTCTAGTTTCCCTAATGGGTGCAATTCGTAAGCGCCTTCTGGCAGCGGAGAGTTGGGCGCAGTTTCAAACAAACAATATAATTTTCATCTCCGACCATCGGTAATGGCTCACCTTTATACATCTGATTGACAAAAACGGCTTTTTGTTCATCTGTCATCTGATCCAGCCGCTCTTCCGCCCCGATCGAGCTCTCATGCTTTTTCATACTGAGATGTTACGTTGGCACCAAACTTTATATAAATATGTTCTTTCACATAAGCTTGCTCCTCATGCTTAAACATATGTCCACAGTTATCGCAGTACAGCTTCATTGTGGTTCTTCCGGCGTAAGAATTCCTGTGTATTACACGGATGATACTTCTTATTAAAGAGCTGTACCACTTGAATCTTGGATATATCTTTGAACTTAAAAGTCGTATTCCTTTTTCCGCAACACAATAAAATCCTCCTTACTAAATGAATGATGGTACCGGGAACATAGTGAAGGAAAAGTAAAAATGTAAGAAAATTAACATACCTGCATCGATAACACGAAAAGGCAAAGCGTATACATGGGATTTTTGCCCATATATACGCTTCCTGTCTCTCATAAGGAATCCGCTGATCTCTCTTTCGGTAACCGAATTTTAAATACTTTCTTCGTCATGCCCTTTTATGGATTGTTTTGACCCCAAACACAAAATAGATGATGTGGCAGACCCAGACGACGGCCAGAATGATACTGGGCACAAGCACATTCGCCCGCATCATCATGAAAAAGCCAATCCCCATCACCAGTGTCACTGGGATGATGATGCCGAGCTTGGTCTGCACCGTCATCCCCTTTTTCTGCACAAAGGACTCCAGGTGCTTTTTGTAAAGCTTGGTGCTTACAAACCAGTCGTGGAGCTTCTGAGAGGAGTTGGCAAAGCAGAACACCGTCGCCAGGAAAAAGGGCACGGTGGGTAGAATGGGGATCGCCACTCCGATACAGCCCAGTCCCAGGCAGAGAAAGCCCAAAATCAAAAATATCAGCCGTTTTAATTTCATCTGTGTACCTCTTTCTTTAGCTCATTCTTCCATGCTCAACCGAATAGACGGTATTCGCAATCCGCATAGTGGACTGCCGATGGGAAACCAGCACCACCGTCTTACCCTCCCGTTCTTCGTGGAGGGATTTTAATATAACCGCCTCATTCAAGCTGTCCAAGTTGCTGGTGGGCTCGTCCAGCAGCAGGAAAGGCGCATCGTGGAGGAAGGCCCGCGCCAGCCCCAGCCGCTGCCGTTCCCCGCCGGAGAGGGTGTCTCCCAGCTCGCCCACCGGGGTGTCGTATCCCTTTGGCAGGGTCATAATAAAATCGTGCACCGACGCCTTTTTGCAGGCGGCCTCGATTTCTTCGTCTGTGGCGTCCAGTTTAGCGATCCGCAGGTTGTTTTTGATGCTGTCGTGGAATAGGTGGGTTTCCTGGGTGACGAAGCCCTCCATCTCCCGCAGGTTTTTGGTGTTGATGTCCGCGACCCTTGTGCCGGAAAGCTCCACGCTGCCTTTCTGTACGTCCCAGAAGCGCATAAACAGCTTGAGCAACGTGGACTTTCCACTTCCGCTGCGGCCTACGATGCCGACCACGTTGTGCTCCGGTATCTCCACCGACACATCGGACAGGATGGTTTCATCCCCGTAGGCAAAGGTGACGTGCTCCGCCGCAGCGCCCGCAAAGGCGATTTCCGGTTTTCCGGAAACTTCCTCCACCACCGGGGTTTCGTCCAGAATATCCAGCACCCGGTTGCCCGCTGCAAAGGTGTTCTGTAAGGTGCTTCCCAGCGCCGCCAGCGCAATGACCGGGCCAAAAGAGGAAAAGAGGGCGATGGTGGGGATCAGCACCCCGCCAAACCCTACCGCTCCGCTTTGGTACAGCAGGGCGGAAACAAACAGCATCACAAGATCAAAGGCCAGCACCACCGTATTGGTCACCGCTGAATTGCGGCCGGAGGTGCGTTTCATCCGTTCCTCGTCTTTGGCAAGGTTGTCGGTTTTCTCATTCATCTCATCCAACCGCTTCCTGCCCTGTCCATATTGCAGGGTTTCCGAAAGCCCTCGCAGGCTGTCCAGAACAAAGCCGGAAAGCTCTCCAGAGCCCATGCGGAACTTCATCCCGTCGTCCCCGCTAAGCCTGGAGGTCGCCAAAGGAATAATAATCCCCACGGTGAGATACGCCGCCAGCGCAATGAGACCCAGCAGCCAGTGATAG
>CAMMRL010000051.1 GCA_946499275.1 uncultured Clostridia bacterium
TCGCATCGCCCAGCGCTTTTTCAAAGTCCTCGTATATGAGCACACCGTGATCCGTCGGCTGCGGGAGGGCTGTGATGTATCCGGCGGGCGGATCCTTTTTCAGCGGCGCGGCCTGGACCGCTAGCGTTCCGCCGGCCGCCAGCGCGGCAGACAAGAGTACCGCTGTCATTCGTTTTGCAACTGCATGCTTCATTGGGATAACATCTCCTTTTCATATACGGCAAATAATCAGCCAACAATTCCGCTCCGTTCCACGGATTCCGTAAAAAAGCGCTGGCAGATCACATACAGGATGAGCAGGGGAAAAATAGCCAGCAAAGTGGCCGTCGCCTTTATGATGGACTGGTAGGCCACGCGGGAGGTCATGGACACTACGGCCGAGGTGTTCTGCATCATCTCCGCCATGGTGGAATCCAAATTGTTCAGCGCCTGGGCTATGGTGTTAAAGCTGCTGTAAAACAATGGCGTATAGGTATTTTCCGTCCACTGCCAGACAAAGGAAAAGAGGAAGATCGTCATCATGATCGGCAGGGCGCCCGGCAGCATCACCCGCGCAAAGGTTTTGTAGGCGCCGGCGCCGTCGATGGACGCCGCCTCGTCGACCTCCTTGGGAATACCGCGGAAATACTGGCGGGCCAGGAAAATATACAACCCGCAGCGCGGCGCGACCGCAGTCGCCGCCAGCGACACGAAAGGCGCGAAGCTTCCCAGCATGCCGAGCGACTTGAAATTCAGATACAGGGGGGTCAGAATGACCTGGGTAGGCATGATCATGCACAGCACCACCAGCAGGAAAAGCGCGCCGCGGAAACGGAAGCGGAAACGGGCAAAGCCATAGCCGACCAGGGTACACGACACTGCCTGGAGCAGACCGACAACGGTGCAGAGCCCAATGGTGTTCGCCAGCAGCTCACCGTAACCGATATACCGCGCGGTTTCCAGATAGTTCTGCGGGGTAAAATGCTTGGCTATTGCCTTGACGGTGCGGTCATACAGATCCGTTTCATCCATGAAGGACATGGAAAGCTTGGTCAGCAGGGGGTATAGGATGGTAAAGCAGATGCCGCAGATAAAGACCAGGCGAAAAACAGAAAACAGAAATTTTGCCCATCGGTTGGGATTGGCCAGTTTTCTCGCCTGCCGGCGCAGGGCCGCCGCGTTATTCATAATAGAACACCTTCCTTGAAATCAGGGCATAGACGGCCCCAAGCACGATGAAGATGGCAAAGAAGTACAGCCAAGCGGCTGCCGAGGCCGATCCGAAATTCGTCAACCCCATAAGCTCGTTACGGACACGGGCAATCAACGGATTGGACGTATTGGTGAAGGAGTCAATGACCGTATAAACGGTGTTGAGAAGGATATACGGGCTGCACATGGGGAAGGTCACCTTCCAGAAATTCTCCCAGGCCGTGGCCCCTTCAATATTCGACGCCTCATACAGGGAAGGGGAAATCGAATTCAGCGCGCTGATGAAAATGATGATCTGAATGCCGGATTTGATGATGATATCGTAAATGCCGTCCGTGGCGGCGGTTACAAAACTGATCAGTTCAGCCGGCATACTCTCGGCGAGCAGAAATTCGATGAGACCCGACGCAGATAGAGTTCCCAGCGGGTCTCCCGAAGCCGTCGTAGGGTCGCGCCCCATCATCATGCCCATCACGGCGTTGCCGCTGTCTGTATTGGCCAGCACGCCCGTCGATACAATAACCGGGAGGAAGAAAATGGCCCGCGCCAATGTCCGGCCGTGAAACCGGCGGCTGAGAATAAGAGCGGAAAAGAAGCTGAAGGGGATGACCACCAGCGTATCCCGGAATGTCATGACAAAGGATTCCACAAGGCGCTGCCGGTAGTCGGTATCCACCGCCACGACGTACCGATAATTCTCCAGCTCTCTCGCTAACAGTTCGTATCCGTTTTCCACGATGTGAACATCATTGAAACTGAACCAGAACGACTGCACAATCGGGATAAGCATAAAGAAAACAAAACCGACTAAAAACGGGGTGATAAACACATAGCCGCTCCGGTTCCGACAGGCTTCCAATCGGCCCGTTTTTTCTTTTGCCATCAGGTTTCTCCCCCTTTCACATGCAGCCAGCCGGCGGCGGGCACGACACCCCATTCCGTTTTCTCATCGAGGTCGGTATAATTGATCAGAATCGCGTCTCCGTTATCATAATCCACCCGGACAAGGCCGTCTGTCAGTTCGGTGTGCCCGGTCATCTGAGCGCCGCTGAATGGCTGCAATGCACGGCTGACCTCCTCTCCAACGGCTTCCAGACGCGGCTTCAGAACAGCATAGCCGGCGCTGTAATAGCCTTCGTACTGCGTGTCCTTCACGACGGAGCTTTCTGCGTACATAATGGTAGCGTAAACCGACGAGCCGGTCTCGATGCATTTGAGAGTATAATAGCGATCATCCGCCGCAGCATTGAGCTCGGTCGCTGCTGTCCGGACGCTGCCGGAAAGCACCATCTGTACAAACGGAACCGGTCGATCCAACAAGGGGTGAGCGTTGCTCTCCAAAGGGATGTTTACCGCGTAAGTGAGACCGCTAAGAGCGTAGATATTGACTCCCTCCGACATCACTGTATAGCCGGCCTGACACGCCCGGAGGAGCAGCTTTTCGGAATATTCCTGGGCCGCATTGCGGCTCAAATAGTTGTTCACATCATAATTTCCCGACAGATCCGAAGCAAGGTACGGCAGAGAGAGTCCGCTCAGTCCGACGTCCCCGACGGACTCCAAAAAGCTTTCCGCCCGATCCGCCATACTCTCCGGGCGCAGCAGACAGCCGGTCATCCCGTCCTCGTTTGGAAGAAAGTTCGCGACGTTGTAAGTCGGTTTGACGGCGGCTTCGCTGGTGATCAGTCGAACCGGTTCCCCCGCGCTGCCGAATCCACCTAGAAAACTTGAGCGATAGGCATATTGAAAATCGGCGTCCGGAAACAACTGTATGCCCTGCCGGGCCAACGCCTCCGCCATGGCCATGAAGCCCTTGCGGCCGCCCAGGACGCCCTCTGCGTCGAATTTTTCCAGGGCCTTGGCCTTCAGGCCGCCTTCCCGCCAGCCGCTGTAACGCACCACCAGCTGGTTGTCCGGAAATGCTTCCGCCAGTTGCTCCGCCATTTCCTGTGCCTGTGCGAAGGTAGTCATCGGCCGGATCACTTCCCGCGGCACGCCCAACAGAGGCTCGCGGTCGTCAATGGCCCCCAGCATGCGCACCACAAGGGGCAGCGCCTCCTCTTCCTGCACTCTCAGGACACCGCGATCCAACAGCTGCTCGCGGTATTCCTGCGCCACGGTGTCCCAGGACACGTCCTCAGAAGAGAGAAAGGAAAACTGCATGGATATGTCCTCGCCGTTGATGTGTTCGGCATAGCTGTTGACCGTGTCTGTATCGGTGGCCATCAGCTTCACCTGCGCGTAATCCAGAATCTGAAATTTGGCTGCAGCCCCTCCGCGGCTGTCCGCGGAGGTACGGGGCGTCACATACAGCGACGCGGTTGCCGACGCGCCGGTGATTTCCGCCAGAAGGCCACCCTCCTGCGTGAGGATACCGTACACCGGCATGCTCACGGTATATTTCTGTGAAACTACGCTTCTCTGATCCAATCCGTAATTCCGCCCATATATAGATTCCTCGTATTCCGGGGTGCCGGTCGACCGAAGCCGGTCGAGTTCCACGACCGCTCCGGAGCCGTCCGGCAGTACCACGTCACAGTCCTGCGCACCGCTCTCGGTGCAAAAATACGGCAGGAGCACAATGGAATCCAGCTTCATGTTATTCGTACACCGGATATCCTCAACCGGGACGCATACGCAAAGCCGCCTGTCCTCCAGCGTATATTCCACCGGCAGGACGAAATTCCCCAGTGCCGTTGTCTCATCGACATAGCCGACCAGGGCGTGATCCTCATCCCTCTGCTCGTAGGTATAGCCGCATATTGTCAGATACTCGGTAATACGGTTGGCTTCCAGAGGGGACACCGACTGTTTGAGCGTATAGATACGCCCCACTTCATCGAGATTGGCATAGCTTTGCTTCAGAGTGTTCAGGGTCTGCGTATCCGTGATGGCCTCGTAATTGATCTCACGGTAATACCGTTTCATGTTGTTTTGAGCGGTCGCGTCCAAATACGTCAAAATCTCCTGAAACCGCTCCGCCGTAAATGCTTGGGGATACAATGGCAGCGGGATCACCTGTCCGAACCGGTAAGTGACGCGGATACCATTCGGTATGGACTGGTAATCCGCCTGCCCGTACCGTACAGAATCCTCGTAAGCGTTCATCGGCTTGATGGTATCGGTGGAATCGATGACGTTTACCAGCAGCGGTGAGGATAAACGTCCCCGCGCCGTCTCACTGAGATTCAGACGATCCTGAGGATTGGAATACCACACCGCCCCCTGTTCCGTCTGCACGGCGATCTCGGTCGTCTTTTCATTGAAATACAGGCGGAGACCCCCGTCGGAGGCGACCTCCTTCATCTGCTCAAGGCCCAGCATCTCTTCGCTTTGTTCAAAGCTCTCGTCCGCCGCCCATTCCTGCACCTCTTCCGCTGTGATCTCCTGAAAAAGCAGGGCCTGATCGGCACAGCCAGTGCTCATCACCGTCAGTGCGAGAACAGCGACGGCCTGGATTCGTTTGCGATTTTTCCTGAGCAATACCATCACATCCTCAATCTCACTTCGGTGATTATTCCGCTGATGTACACCACCATCTGGTCGAACATGGAAGCAAACAGCAATACCAAAAACAGAATAAACGCCATGCCCAGCACGGTCAGAAGAACGGAAAAGAGTGTTTTGGATACCGTAAACTGATGGATCGACATGATCCCGGTAAAGAGGAGCAGGGCCGTGAAGGCGATGCCAATCCCGGAAACAATCCCCAAGAATGTCTGTTCCTGCTGCGTGAGAAACAGGGACAGAATCACACGGAGCAGCGTGGCCACTGCATAGGGCACGACAGCATAACAGGTCGCCATATAGATGTCAGAAAAGCGCCCTTTGCCATCCATCAGAACCGTGATGCACCAATTGGCCGCACACCAAAGGAAAACCGGAACCAAAACATTGCATATCTCCTGCAGGACGTTGAATTCCCGAATGTTATTGGTATTGAAAATAAAACCCGTATACTGCTTCTGCACGACAAACATCGCGATCAGAAAAACAAGACAAAGGGTGGCGGCGACCGAGTTCCCCTGCCCTTCAAACCGTATGTCGTAAAAGCCCCGGATGGGATGGTTCATCACCGTGAAAGCGTAACGCAGTCCCCGGGCAATCTTTTTCATGGTGGCGCCTCCTGATCTTAATCGTCACTGGGCATGTAATGTGGCGGCCAGGCTTACGCTCCGCCCGCCGGCTTTCGGCTTTTTCGGCGCCGGCAAATCACGGCAACCAGCAGGCGGGTTACCACCAATATGGCCGCCAGGGCCACTACAGCCGGCGCAAACCAGCGGGATACTACCCCTTTGCTGTATTCCTTGAAAGCCCGTGAATACCATGTCCGGTCGTTTCCCAATTTGAACATCCGCATGGCCTGTTCGTATTCACCGTATTGATACAATGTTTTTCCCACGCCCGAATACGCCAAATCGTAATTGGCATCCATGGCCATCACATTTTCCCAAGCCGTGCGAGCCGCGTTATACTGGCCGTTGTCCTGATACTGAATAGCGTCGGCAATGGCATCGCCAAATCCGGTTCGGGTGAACTGGGTCACGCTGCGCAGGCCGCTGTCCAGTACGTACAGATACTTTCCATACTGCACAATGGAGCAGGGGGTGCGGAATCCTCCCGCTGTTTCATCCGGTCCGCTGAACGCATACAGCAGATATCCTTCGGAATTGTAGGTAAAAATCCGGTTGCGGTTGTTGTCCAAAAGACTGTAACAGCCGTTGTCTCCGCAGGCCATATCCACCACCCGGGAAATCCCCTGGTAAGTGGCATCAATGTTGTCAATGGTTTCCTCCACCGGATAATCCCCGACCGGGGGACCGAAGCCGTTGCGCCGCAGGATGTCGTTGCCAAGCATATTCAGGCGGCGCACCAGCGCCCCCTGCTCGGTACCGTTGCCGGAGCGGATTTCGCTGAGCACCACGCTCTCGTCAATGGCGGCGGCGCTGGCAAAAATAAAGTTGTCCTGGTCCAGCGCGATGTTGTTATACTCGATCGGCACAAAATCGGCCATCCGGTCCAGCTGTTCCTGAGACGACAGCTTTTTCCACAGGATTTCCAGAGGGGTGGCGTTGACCTTTCCCGCCGCCAAAAAGCCCTCAAACTTCCCGTCCGGATCAAATTCCACGATCCCTTCGTTGACGTTGACGGCCACCACATGGATACGGCCGGAGACATCCACCACCAGCTTGGAGGGGCGGTACCGCTCTACAAACGCTTCGTCGATAAAGGCGTTTTCATCCGGGTCGGGCGGAAGGACGGTTCGCTTTAACCGGCAGTCACCGTCCATATGGTAGATGTTTTTGGAAGCGCCGTCCGCCACATAAATATCGCCGTCCTTATCGACAAACACGCCCAACGGTTCCTGGAACGGAACTGTCCACCCGTCGTCGGCAGTATAACCCGTCCATTCCTCAAGCAGGTTCAGCTGGCCGTCCAGCCGGATGATCCGGTTATCGCCCGCGGCGTCTCCGCTGACCGCCAGATAAATGTCCCCGTCAGGGCCGACCGCCATATCGTTCGGCTTTTTTAATTCGCCTACGCCTATATCTACGCCGGTCACCGTCCGCGTGACGGTGTAGGGAGCTGGGCATTCCACCGGATCGCCCCAATAATTGTAGGTGTAGCTGGCAAAGGACGAGACCGGCGTATACAGGGATTCCTCGCCGGACGCTGCCTGTACCGCGGGGCAGGCGCCGCAGAGGGCGATAGCCGTCAAAAGAATCCCCCATCGTTTTCCTTTCATACTGCGCCCCCTATTCCTTGATGCCGGAGGTTGCCATAGTATCCAATATCTGACTTTGGCTCAAAACAAACACCACGATGGGCACAATCATCAGCACCAGGGACACAGCCGCCGCCGCGCCGGCGCGGGCAAAGCCTCCCGATACAATCTGATTGAGCGCATAGGGCAGCGGCTTAAGCTCCTCGCTGCGGATGAGCACCCCGCCCGTTGAATTCCACAGGCTCTGGAAACTGAAAATAATCAGCGTCAGCCAGGCCGGCTTTACCGATGGCATGACGATGCGGAAAAAAATCCGCATTTCACCCGCCCCGTCGATTTTGGCCGCTTCCAGCATAGCGTTCGGTACGCTCTCCATAAACTGCTTCATCAGGAACAGCCCCAGCGGGGATCCGAACGCCGGGATGATCAACGCCAGATAATTGTCCACCAGCCCGATCGAAGACATGATGACGAAATTGGGGATGGAGGTGACGGTGGAATTGAATAGCAGGGTCACAACCACCAAACTGAAAAAGGCGTTCCGGCCGTAAAACCGATGCTTTTCCAAAACATATGCCGCCATAGAGGCGAGAATCACATGTCCCGATGTACCAACGAGGGTCACCAGGAGCGTATTGAAAAAGTACCGGGAAATCGGCACCCAGGAAGTATCCATCACGCTGAACAGATCCCGCAGGTTGTCCAGCGTTGGATTCTGCACAAAGATGCGCGGCGGCGACAGATACAGTTCTTCCAGCGGCTTGAAAGCGTTGTTTATCACATATACCATTGGAATAACCATCACAATCGACAGCAGGGCCAGGAACAAAAGATTGGCGACATCGCCGCCGATGCTCCGCATCGACCGCACTCGTAGAATATGGCGCAGACGACGGGTGATGCGCCTGTGGACCGGTACCCGCACAGCGGCGGGCTCCCCTTTAACTGCATTCACCTTAATGTCCCACCCTCTCTAGCAGACGGTTAATCAGCTTGCGGCTGAGGAGCATCATCAGAAACAGAACCGTGGCAATCGCAGACGCATATCCCATTTCAAACCGCTGGTATCCGTAATCCCACATATGGTTGACCATCGTATGAGCGGCGTACCCGGCGGACGGAAAGCCCGCCAGGGACAGCGTCACCTCGTGGATGGAAAAGGAACTCGTAATGCTCATGATCGCGCCGAACATCATCTGCGGCTTCATCATGGGCAGCGTAATATACCACAGTTCCTGCCACCGGTTGCGCAGGCCGTCGATGGCCGCCGCTTCGTAATACTGGCTGTCCACGTTTTTCAGGCCCGCCACAAAGGACAGGAAGCCGGCTCCCATGCTACTCCACAGCACGCACAGGATGATGACCATTTTGATATAGCGCGTATCGTTCAGCCAGTCGATCGGGTCGCTGACCAGCCCCAGGTTAATCAGAAAACCGTTCATATACCCATATATATCGCCCGAAAACAGAACACCGAAAATCACATAGACCGAACCGGCGATGGATGGCGAATAAAAAATCAGAACGAACAGCGTACGCAGCGACGAACTGGTTTCATTGATGAACCAGGCCACCACGAAGGAAAGAATATAGCCGCCTGGGCCGGTGATCAGCGCAAACAGCAGGGTGTTCTGCAGCGCCGTGATAAACACGTCGTCACGCGTAAACAGCCGTATGTAATTCTGAAAGCCCACCCAGCGCGGTGTCTCCAAAATGTTGTTGTAGGTAAAGCTGTAAAACACCGAAATCACGACCGGAAGGACGGTAAAGGCCAGAAAAACAACCGCAAACGGCAGCAAAAACGCATAAGACACGCGGTCGTGCCATATTTTCCGGAAAACCGCGCCCACTCCCTGCCGCGGCCCACCTTTGAAAGCCATCATATCCCATCTCCTTATCCCGCCGTATCCAAGCCGAATTCCACTCGTTTGTCGTACAACTCGTCGTTGATTATTTTCGCATAGCGGAGCATTGTTTCCCGCGGGTCCTCTCCGGTGGTGCCCACGCAGACCTCACGGAAAGCGTTCTTAATGTGCCGTGAGGTATAATAGCCACCCGGCACCTCCGGGATTCCCTCGGCCCACTGCGCCTGCGCCTGCAGCACGCGGAGATCCCGCAAAGACCAGGGAAGCTGCTCCATCGCCTCTACGTTGGCCGAAGGATACCGCGCAGAGGTGCCCAGAAGGCTTTCCATCTCCCGCGCAAAGGCCATCTGCACATCCGTGGAGGTCCACCAGCTGAGAAAATCCCATCCCACTTCCGGATCCTGGATCGTAGCCATCAGCATAGCGGCCGTCCCGCCCGTGCTGACGCTGTGGTCAACCGTCCCATCGTCCTGAACGGTTCCCGGAACCAGACCGATTCCCCACAGGCCGCTGATTTCCGGGGCGGATACGGCCAGCTGGTTGTACAGGCTCATGTCCGCGATGGCCAGCGGCGCCTCTCCGGTACGGAACCGGTTGGCAATACTGAAATTGGTTGGCAACCCATAGCTGGTGTAAAACTGCGTCCAGCATTCGAACGCAGATATAGCCACCTCGCTGTCCAAGGCCGAACTTACGCCTTCGCCGTTGTAAAACTCTCCTTCGCGCTGAAACAGGAACATGGCGAAAGTTCCTAGGGCTTCTGTACCGGCCGCAATACCGGTATCCATCAGGAAGGTCATGTTGTTTTTCTGCAGCACCGGCAAATACCGGATAACGTCGTCCCAAGTCCACGGATTGTCGAGATCCGGCACAGGGATATTCAATTCCTCCAGAATATCGGTCCGGTAAAACAGCACCGGCCACGTCTGCTGCTCCGGCAAAGCATACAGGCCGCCGTTAAACGCAAGCGACGTCAGCGCACTGTCCCGGAAATGGGAAAGCACTTCCTCAAGCTGTTCGTCGGATGCCGCTTCCCGCAGATCGTACGCGGCGCCTCTCGTCGCGTAATTGACCGGCAGGGATATCGCGGCGTTCAGCAGGACATCCGCACCGTTGCCGGCAGCCACCGAAGGGAGAATGGTATCGGCAGTGATGACCTGCAGTTCCACGTTCACCGGCTTTCCAAGGCGCTGCGTAACGGTGGTGGAATACGTTGAGCGGATGAGGTCGTTTAAGATGGTGGCCTGGTCGCGCCCCGTGGTCGTCCAGACCTTCAGGGTCTGACCTCCCTCCAGCATCGTACCGCCCAGGGAATTGTAATCCTCCACAAAGGAGGAGAAAAACATCCTCATCTGATGAACAAACGAACCCCAGAAGCCGGCGTCCGCCTTCGGCAGCGGCGCGGACGGCGCCGTGATGGAAATAGTATCCAAATCCAGCGGCAGAGTCTGCGCATCCAGAATCCAGGTGTTCAGTGCCGCAATATTATCTTTAAAGGTATTCAGTCTCTCGGCAATTTCACGAGGGTCCTCGTAAAAATCCCGAAGCTGTTCCGAAACCTTGTCCAGCAAAGCCAGCTCGCTGCCGCTGAAGCCGGCGATCGACCGGATTTCATCCGACAGGGCATCGAGACTATCCGCCTGCACCCGCATTTCTTCAATGGTATCGGGGATCGCTTCGTCCAGATTGTAATCCCGCAGAGAGTCCGGAGAAGCCCCCATGATCATAAGCAATTCCCGATAAATATCGTTGAGCTTCTGTACGCTTTCCTGGGCGCGGCCCAGTGATGCGCCGAAATCTCCCAGCGTCATGGTCAGAGAGAGGGTGTAGGTATGCCCGGCTTCAAAGTAAAACCGGCAGGGCATGTCATCAGCCGATACCACGTAATTCTTCCAGTCTCTGTCATAGGTGAACCGAAGGTTAGCCGCCTCTTCAAACGGAATGCTGCCGTCAATGCGCAGCGTCCGCGTGGAATAAAATCCGCGCACATAATGCTGACGGCAGCGCAGCCGGATTTCGTACATGCCTGTTTCCTCCGGGGTAAAAGACCAGGCAATCGTCTGCCCGGCGTTGACCCAGTTATCGCCGCCGATGGTGTTTAGGCTGACCTTCGCCCCTTTATAGGGGCTGGTTATCGGAGATGAGCGGTCCGCAAACGCCACCAGGCGCGCGTCGCTTTTCCACGCGGAAAGCTCCGCTTCTATCGTGGGCAGCGAGGAGGACGCATCGGGAACATCTTTGTAGCGGTCGGCGTATTCGGCATAGCTTGGCACATCCTCCAGGCCGTAAAATACAATGCGGTGAATCCGCACATTCTCTCTCGACAAAGTGAGGGTCAGGGTGTTCTCGTCTTCCAGGGGAAACAGCAACTCTTGCGTGTAATAGCCGGACGCGTCCACCGCCTGATAGGAAAGCCATCCCCGCTCGTCAAACAGAATCTCTTCCTGGGAAGGACGGATGTCGTTGCCGTTGTTATCCTCTTCAATAACACCCCCAACGTCCCGCCACCGTCTCGAAAGCACCAGGGAATCGGCTTCCTGATAGGGAAGCCCTCCCTGCAGTTCCAGCCGGAGCTCAATATCGCGGGAACGCCCCGGATCGGGGTCGTATTCGATCCGCATCGCATACAGACCGGGAGACGCCGGAAAGGAGACGGTGAGACTGTTTTCTTCCTTTATATATACCGCTCCGTCCTCTATCGTAAAGTCACCGCTGCCGGCAACCAGCTGATCGGCGTCCAGTTCCACCGTTGTCTCTGTAGAAACCGGCTGCAACATGGTTTCCTGTAAGAACTCCGTATAGGTTAGCCCTACCGCGCCCGCGCCGCTCGCCGCCGCGGCAGGGTTCCCGTCTCCCGCTTCGTCGGCCGCGGCAGTCGGCAGCGCCACGCCCATCAGCACGGACAACGCCAGCAGGCAGCTGGCCGCTTTTCTGGCCCCTCCACGCAATTCCGTCATCCCCTTCCGTCGCATTACCGTCTTAAGTTTTCTTTAATATCCTTCAGCCTTTGCTGCTTTCCTGGGTGCCCTGCTGTCTCTCAACCGCCTTAACGTACCCGCTGTCGTTGATGTTGTTCTGCATATAGCTCTTGTACTGTGCAATCAATGATTGGGGCGTCCCGGCACTTTCCGTGAACTCCGCCGCAATCTCCATCAGCGGCTCACGCAGGAGAAGCCTGCTGGCACCATTGGTCTTGATTTTCCTATTGAGCATTAAATCCTCGTATACCCTGCAGGACGCCTCGTCTGCGAACAGGGCTTCTGCCCGGTTGGTCACCCGCTGCTCCTTCGTGTAGCCGTCATCCGAAGGATCCATCAGTTCCGAATAGACCAGGAGAGCCGCCTGGGCTTTTTCTTCGCTGATCGAGGTAGGAATGAAATAGGCACTTCCGCCCAGGCTCTGGTCAATATAGTCCTCCGCCTGCGGGCCCATCGGGAAATAAGTCAGTCCGTAATCGGAACCGGTACCGTTTTCGTTCATCATATCGCGGATGTATTCAATCAGCCATTCCGCCGCGTGATACATGCCGACCGTCCCGTTGGCAAAGGCGTTTGGCGTCGTCTCCCATGGCCCTCCGGCCGGGCAGAAATAAATCGTCTGGTCGGTATTGAGCATCCGGTTAAAGAATTCCAGCCCCTCCAGAGACTTCGCACTGTCCATCGCCACGGTGGGTGGATTGACGCTGTAGTCAACCAGTCCGCCGCCGTTAGACAGGATAAAATTGGTCATCAGCCAATAGGGATCGCTGGAGGACAGCCCCCACTGCATCGTCCGGCCGGTAGCCGCATCCCGCTTGGTCAGTTGGCGTGCGTATTCCTCCATTGTGGCAAAGTCCCATTTTCCGCCCGAGGCAACCAGCTCGTTCGGATCAGTCAGCCCCGCCTCCCGGAACAGGCGCTTATTATACAGCAGGCTGTTCGAAACGCTCTCCTCTTCCTTGGAAAAGCCGTAAATAACGTCCCCATAGGTATGTTCTTCCAGAACCGTCTCGTTCCAGGTGCCATCGCGGAAATCTATCCCGACCGATTCGGCGATCGCGCCGGCATCGCGGACAGCCTCCGCCTTGATCCAATCCGTAATCATCCAGGGAAAGGAATACATGATGTCCCCGAACGGCTGCCCGCTCATGATGACGGTCGCCATATTGTTCCAGTAGGTGCCGGAGTCCACCTGCTTCCACTCGAAAACAATATCGTACTTTTCTTCAATAGCTTCGATCTTATCGATCAGTTTGTCGGTTTCCTCGTCCTTTCCAGGGGTCAGATCATTTCCCCATGGATCGGCTAAGGTGACGGTAATGCCGCCGAACTTAAGGGCATTCTCATCGTCTCCCCCACTTTTATTTTCACCGTTGTCCCCGCAGCCGGACAAGGAAACACACCCGATGATCCCAGCCAGCAGTAGAGCGCCCCATCTTCTAAATTTCATAAGTCCTGCCCCTTTCCTGCATTGTGAATATGCTGTTAATTTATCGCCTGTTTCCCGCCGTTGATCCGACGGTTTTCCGCCTATTCAGGATGCCGCCGGCCGGGGCTTTTTTCCTGCTGCCCTTTGCGCCCGATACTTTGACGGCGCCATGCCGTATAAATTCTGAAACAGCCTGACGAAATTCGACATGCTGGTAAACCCACAGTTTTCCGCAATCGTTAGAACCTTATTGTCGGTTTCCACCAGTTGCTTGGCCGCATTTTCCAGCCGTACCCGAATGGCATATTCCATGGGCGGTACGCCGTATGTCTCACGAAAGACGATGCTGAAATTCGGGACGCTCATGCATACCGTTTTGGCAAGGTCTCCCAACGTGAATTTGGTCGGATAAAATTCTTCTATGTACCGAACAGCGGAGTCAAGACGCCTACTGTTGCGGGCTCGCAGCGCCGTGTCTGTCGTGGAAAGCGGATACCGGCGCTGGAGAAAAGCGATCAGCTTCCAAAGCAACGCCATCGTCTCGGCCAGGCCGGCTGCTCCGGGCAACCGCACTGTGTTCCAAAGGGAATCCAGGATCTCACGGATCTCACGTCCCGGCGCAGATTCGCCGGAAATATCCATCTCCCTCTGTATCAGCCGCCCCAACAGCGGCACCGCTGCCCGTTCTAGGTGGCAGCAATGTAGGCTGAAAAAAAGCCGGATATCCAAAAGGATCACAGACGCCCTTATCTCTCCGGCCGCACCAAAAGTCCACTTAGGCGGTTTCCCGGAAATGACCGTGTCTCCCTCTTTCAGCCGGATAGGGCCTTCCGAGGCACAAAGCGCTGCGCCGCCGTCCCGGATCTGATAGAAAGCCAGCACGCCGTCAAAATCGTCCTCTTTCAGAAGACAACCGTCCTCTATACGGACCAGTTCCGCTGCGCCGCTTTGTATTTTCAAGCACTGGTCGATACAGACTTTTTCACTCGTGCCCATAACATCCTCCGCTTCAAAAAGAAAACGTTTTCTTTTTACTGTAAAAAACACCGGCCTACTTCAATTTTGCAAGGCATCACCAAGCTGTGACATCATCCTACCACATATAAGCAAAAATTTTCAACCGTAATCTCATAATTTTATTTCACAATTCCTAAATCCGCAAATTATCCGCATTTGCTCTTCTCTGCGGCATCTTTTTATGCCGACTCCCTTTTGATAAGCTGCGGCTCAAACAGGATATTCTCCAGCGGAAGTCCCGGCGTGTAGAACTCCTTCATAAGGATTTCCACCGCCTTGATACCAATATTTCGCATGCACTGATCCACCGTGGTCAGTGCGGGAGTGATCATATCGGCGACCGCCAGGTTACCAAAGCCTACAACCGCCATATCCTCCGGCACCCGTAGTCCCCGGATTTTCAGCCCCCGTATCATGCCGATCGCCATGGTGTCGCTAACGCATACTACGGCGGTCGGAGGCGAAGGCAGGCGGCTCAGGCTGTTGGCCAGCCGGATGCCGATATCGAATTCGTAGGTGTTCTCGTTGATACGGTCGCTGTCCGACATACGGATATAGGACGGATCTGGCTCTATTCCATTGGCCCTCAATTCCCGCAGGAATCCGTCCATCTGCTGCTGATATTTGCGAGCCGTCAGCGGCGCACTGGCAAAAGCGATCTTTGTATGCCCTTTTTTCAACAGATAGCGCACCGCTATTCGCCCACCTTCCTCGTGATGTGTGGATACGCTGTGCGAAGGTAAGCGGATCGGTTGATCAACAGTCACCAAAGCGATATCCTCAGAGATCAACGAGCGATCCCAGGACAATTCGCTGGAAGAAGGCGACAATATAATCCCTTTTACCTTTTTTTGCAGCAGGGATAAAATTTGTTTTTTTTCGAAACGCGGATTGCGATACGAATCGCACAACAGCACACTGTAGCCACTGTGAAGCAACGAATCGTTGATGCCGGCCACAATTTCGGAATAATAGTAGTTGGAGATGTGCGGCACGATGACGCCCACCTCATTGGTCTGATTCTGTTTTAAATAACGCCCCAAGACATTGGGTGTATACTGCAGTTCTTCTACTGCTGCCATCACCTTTTTTCGCGTTTTTTCACTGATTGGGTAATCCAGATTGTTTACAATTCGGGAGACTGTAGCGATCGACAGGTGACAGTGTTTTGCCACATCATTGATCGTCACCTTTTTCTTTGCCATTCATGCTCCCCCTTATAAAGACAACGTTTTCTTTTTTATTATACCACAGTTCCCCAAAAATGCCAAGAATATTGGAAGATATGGAAGCGAAGATTTTATAAAATAGCGAAAGGAATTGATAATATACAGCATGATATTTTCTGAATTTATGATATACTAAAAAAAGGCTAGGGTATGCAGGAAAGTAAACGTTTACTATTAAAGAAAGGAACAATACAGTATGATCACCGCCATCACCCGACGGGCTATGCCATGTTTAGCCGCTTTTTTGTGCCTACTCTCTCTGACAGGGTGCAAAAGTGATGCGCCTGTCTCTTCCGGAACGAATTCTCAAACTGATATAACAGGAGGAACCAATATGACAACCGATGTCTCAGTAACTACTCGCGCGACCGGTACAATCCCCCCCAACCCCGACGCACCGGAAGCGTTGCCCGTGGGCGATCCCGCTTTCGAGCCTGGTACATACTATACAGACAAGCCGGTTCTTTCTTTTCGGGAAAAAGACGATGAAGTCGTTCTAGGCACTTGGTGGTGGTACCTGCACCGGATCGTGGAACCGGACGATGATGGAATCAGCGTAGACATGGCGCTGGATATGCTGATAGCCAACAACGTATCTGAGATCTATCTGGATATCGGCGCGATGGTTCCTTGGGAGGAAGAGCTGGCCCAGGGCGGTCTGACGGAAGCTGATTCCGAAAACGACCTGGTGAGCGAACGGCATGTGCGCGGTTTTGTCAAAAAATGTAGGCAGTACGGCATCCGTGTCGCGGCGCTCGGCGGTGCCTCTGGCCCAAGTGTGCTACACTGGATTGATCCGCAGTATCAGCACCGATATATGAAGGACATGGTGGAAAAAGTCGCGAATTACCAGGCAAACGCCGCAGAGGACGAACGGTTTTACGCTCTCCATCTGGATGTTGAGCCCCACACGGAGGAATCCTACGGAGAAAACCGGACGAAATACAACCAGTGGGTTGCCGATCTCGTAATTGCCGCACGCGAAGAATGCGATAAGATCGGCCTTGAGCTGGAATGGGATATCTGGGCTTGGATAACGCAAGAAGACATGGTAACCGATCAATACGGACAGACCGTCAATCTCCTCGAAGTCTACACACGAGAATGCCACGCTCTGGGGATCATGGCTTATACCAATACCGGAACCGCTCAATTTGAGCGCGGCACGGATGTGGAGCTGTCATATACACAGAAGAACAACTGCCGTCTGATTATCGCCAGCGAGATGTCAAAAATCTCTCCTATGAATACCACCTATTATTACTCCCCCAGGGAAACGGCGATTGCCGAGCAGCAGATCCTTCGCCAGAAAATCGACGAATGCGGCTACGCCAATATGGGTGGCGCCATTCATCATCTTGCTTCCTTCTACCAGTACATGACAAAATAGCCATTTATCAAAACTCCGAACCCGCAAACGGGTTCGGAGTTTTTGCATGTTGACTTTCCTCGGTTCAATATCCTTGCCTACTTTTTTATCTAAATCCACTCAAAGAGCCACCAGTAAGCGCACAGTGCCGCTGAACAGGACGGCGGTGGAAATGATCGAGGATCTGCGCAGAGAAGCCTATTTCGGGGAAAATACACCCCTTGTGGCGGACGGAAACGGCGGCTACACCAAACCGGTCAATCTGCGAAAGAGATTTTACCGAATACTGAAAGCGGCGGGGATTGAGCAGAAAGGGCTGCACAGCCTGCGGCATACCTTTGCTATCAATTTGGTCAATGGGCAGAAGCAGCCTGACGGAACCATCAAGGCATTATCGCCACGGCAGGTAGCCGATTTGCTGGGACATAGTACCTCGCAAATCACCGAACTGTACTATGTGAAAAGAGACACGGCAAGACTCAGCGATATCACCGAAGGCTTTGAGATGTAATAAAAGAGACCGCCCAGGCGAAAATCTGGGCGGTCAAAATTTGCGATGGAGTAAACAAAGAAAAGGCAAAAATCTACCGGGAGCACCGCCGCTGAATGATGCTTTATTGATGATGTAGCAGACGGAATCGTTGCAAACCGTTGGCAGCAGATGCGAAATTGATGCCCAAATTGAGCATCAAAATGCGGTAAAGCAGACCGTGTGCCGGGCAGGAAAGATACAAGAAAAACGGCTCAAACCCGCATGGTTGAGCCGTTTTTCACTGGCAGGGGCAGAAGGACTTGAACCCTCGGCACGCGGTTTTGGAGACCGCTGCTCTACCAACTGAGCTATGCCCCTATATTGAAGAAACAAACCGGAGCCGGGTAAGACGCCGAGCTCCAAGGCTTGCCCCTCAAATACTATCTGGTGGGCCTTCAGGGACTCGAACCCGGGACCGACCGGTTATGAGCCGGTTGCTCTAACCAACTGAGCTAAAGGCCCATGGCGATTAGTTTTGTCCAGTTTTGGACGGTGATGCCGAAGCACGAATGTTATTTTACCATAAAATTGCGGGATGTCAAGGGGTCCATAGCGCTTTTTCCTCACTTTCTTTTCGGAAAAAGCGCCGCCGCTTCCTCCGCCGGTTTGGACGACAAAGCCTGCGCCTGGTATTCGGTCGGCGTCATCCCTTTGACCTTCTTAAAGACACGGGAAAAATACAATGGATCGGCATAACCGACGGAACCCGCCACCTCTGTCACGGTAAACCGGCCGCCACGCAGAAGACTGCACGCCTCATTGATCCGGTATTTCTGTAAAAATTCATTGGGGGATATATTAAAGGAAGAAATAAACGCCCGATACAGCTGACTACGGCTGATCCCCGCATAATCCGCAATTTCGGACACCCCGATATCGCCCGCATAATTATATTGGATAAAACGCAGCGCCTGTTCCAGGTACTCCCGCATCCCGTATTCCGGCCGGCGCGGCCCATTTTCCCGGATTAAGCAACCGAGGAACAAATATAGGTAACCGATCATCGTTGCATCGGCAGAGGGCGTGTTTCCCCGCGATTGATAAATACGCAGTAAAAAGGAGCGCAGTTCGTTCCCCTCCGGCATCCGTAAAACCGGCGTCTCTTTACGGAAACCTGCCAGATGGATCATCCGTTTGGCCTCCGTTCCCTGAAAACCTACCCAATAATATTCCCAGGGGTCGTTGCGGTCCGCCGCATAGGAAACGACCTGGGAGGGGAAAATGAGGAACAGATCGCCGGCAGAAATGGCGTGGCTTTTTCCACCGCAGGTAAAGACCCCCGCGCCGGAAGCCACATAATGGATGAGATAATGGTCCCGCGCCGCCGGACCCCAGGTGTGGCGGGGATCGCATTTCTGGTATCCAGTGTTGTAAACCGCCAGCCCCAAATTTTCTCGCAGCGTATCGGTGAAAGAATATTTGAATCCATTCAGTGTCTCCATCACGCTTCCCCTCCCTGTAAAGCAGCAGTCCGTCTTTTATCCGCCGGCAATTGTCTTTACCGTATCCCTTTTCTATTATAAGCGGACATGCAACAAAAGTCCATATAAAAGACGGAATAAAGAATGCCGGAACCGGACGAAATCGTTACAATGAGTTTAGAATTGTTTGTGAGAGGAAACACGATCTCCCAAAAATTTGTATTTCCAGGAGGGAAAAGCCAATACTATGAAACAGATATCCGAATGGATCCGCCGGATTGGTGACGGCGGGCTGGATGCGGCGCTTGGCGAGGTATACGGCAAGGGGGCCGTACCGACCCAACGGGATCGGTACCTCCGTGCACTGGAGGAATTCGGCCGCCTGTTTGGGACAGAACGGGAAGTCACCCTATTTTCCGCCCCCGGCCGCACCGAAATCGGCGGCAACCACACCGACCATAACCATGGGCGGGTTCTTGCCGCCAGCGTGAACCTGGACGTGATCGCGGTCGCCGCGCCCTCGTCGGAAAATCGTGTACGGGTGAAATCGGAAGGGTATCCCATGGATACGGTTACTCTGGACGACCTGGCCCCGCGGGAAGCGGAATACGGCCGTTCCTCGGCGCTGATCCGCGGCATGGCCGAACGGTTTGTACAGGATGGGCTTTCCATCGGCGGATTCGACGCCTATACCACCTCCAACGTGCTCAAAGGGTCCGGGTTGTCCTCCTCCGCCGCGTTCGAGGTGCTGATCGGGACAACCTTCAACCACCTGTTCAACCGCGGCAGCGTGGACGCCGTAACCATCGCCCAGATGGCGCAATACGCGGAAAATCAACACTTCGGCAAACCCAGCGGCCTGATGGACCAGACGGCTTCCTCCGTGGGCGGGATCATCACCATCGATTTTGCCGACCCGGGAAAACCACTCATCCGGCCGGTTGCCTTTGATTTCACTTCCACCGGCTATCGTCTGTGCATTGTGGACACCGGCGGGAACCACGCCGATTTGACCCCGGAATACGCGGCGGTGCCGGCCGAGATGAAAGCGGTCGCGGCTTCGCTGGGCGTTCCCGTCCTGCGGGAAACCTCCTGGGAAGCTTTTCTGGCCGCCCTCCCCTCCCTCCGGAAGGAACACGGCGACCGGGCGGTGCTGCGGGCCATGCATTTTCTACAGGAAAACGAACGGGTGGCTCGTCAGGTACAGGCACTGGAAAGCGGCGATTTCCCCCGCTTTTTACAGCTTATCCTGGATTCGGGCCATTCGTCGTTCGAATACCTGCAGAACGTCTATCCCGTCTCTTCCCCGGGCGAACAAGGGCTTTCCCTGGCCCTTTGCCTGGCACAGTCGGTGCTGGAAGGCCGTGGCGCCTGGCGCGTACACGGCGGCGGCTTTGCCGGGACGACGCAGAATTTTGTCCCCGACGCATTGCTGGAACCGTTCCGCCGGACAATGGAAGCGGTTTTCGGTCCGGGAAGCTGCCATGTGCTGGCGATCCGTCCCTACGGAGGGATCGGTTTGGAAACCTTGTAAAGCCGCCGCGCCGGGCTCTGTCTTACCGTTATAAAGAAAGGATTGGGTAAAATGGCTGAACTCAGGAAACACCCCCTGACGAACGATTGGATCATGATTGCTTCCCACCGGCAGGGTCGTCCGCAGATGCCCAAGGACTACTGCCCCTTCTGCCCGGGATCCGGAAAGGTACCGGACCATTACGATGTATACGAATACGATAACGACTTCCCCGCCCTTTCCCAGAACCCGCCGGAACCGGACCCCGTGGCCAACGGCTATTTTGAGACCGCCCCGGCCTACGGGAAATGCGAGGTCATCCTGTATTCGCCGGAACACACCATCACCCTGCCGGAACTGCCGACAGAACACATCAAAAAGCTGGTCGATCTCTGGGTGGAGCGCTTTAACGTTATCAAAGAGGATGAGAAAATCAAGTATGTTTTCATCTTTGAAAACCGCGGCGAACTGGTCGGCGTGACCATGCCCCATCCCCACGGCCAGATATACGGGTATTCCTTCCTGCCGAAAAAACTGGAGCTGGAAGTGGAAAACGCCAAACGTTATCTGAAGGAGAAGGACGCCTGCCTGTTTTGCGAGATGCTCCGGCAGGAAGTCGCCTTTGAACAGCGGGTGATTTTCCGCAACGACCATTTCACCGTGTTCCTCCCCTTCTTCACCGAATATCCCTACGGCGTGTACATTATGAGCAACACCCATCGGCCCACCATCGCGGATTTTACGGAGGAGGAACGTCTCGCCCTCGCAGAAACCCTGCGACGGACGACCGGGATGTTGGACAGCCTGTTTGGGTATAAATTCCCTTACATGATGTGCATGTACAACGCGCCGGTCAATGGCGAGGATCCTTCCGCCTACTTCCACTGGCATATCGCCTTCTATCCGCCGATGCGCAGCGCGGATAAGGTGAAATTCAACGCCTCCAGTGAAACCGGGGCGTGGGCACACTGCAACCCCACCTGCCCGGAGGAAACGGCGAAAGAGCTGCGCGCCGCCTATGAACGTTTTATGGGAAAATAATTGAAAAAAAGGGAGCGGTCCCCTAAAAAGGAAAACGCCCCTTTTTTTTCTCCCCAGAAAACCC
>CAMMRL010000052.1 GCA_946499275.1 uncultured Clostridia bacterium
CGTTGATTTTCCCGCCGGTTTCCGTCCCTATTTCCTTCGCCAGCCCCAGCAGGTCGAGAATCCGCCCGTCCACCGCCACCGGCGCCTGCGCCCCCAGCCGGTTTACCGTACAAAGGTTATTCATGCCTTCGTATTCGCGGTACACGTCAAAAAGACGGTGGTATTCCTCCAGTATATCGAAAGCGTCCTGCGCCCACTCGTCAAATGCTTTTTGGCTATCCGCGCAGCCTTTCAGCGTGATCACCGTGTCAAAAAGGGTGGTAATCTGGGCCGTATAAACCGCCGGCTGCCTTTTACAGCCGGACAAGATGGTTGCGATAAACAGCAGCGCAGCCGCCAGTCGAACAATCCGTTTCATGGGCAAATTCCTCCACACAGGCGCCGTTTTCCTCTGCTTCAGTTTATCGCCTGTTCCCCGTTCTGTCAATTCTCCGCTCATCATATGCCGCCCGGCAAACTTTCAAGGCAAAAGCCCTTGTGATTCTTTCGAAAACACGGTATAATGAAAAAAGCTATAGTAACCGTCTGCATCAGGATACATCCCATGGAGGAATAACGATGGATGACCCTTTTGTAAATCTCGGACAGGAAATCAACCGCACCGTCCGTAAAGTGCTGGATTCCAAAAACCTGGAGGATTTGGGCGCCGCGATCAACGATACGGTAAAGCGGACCACCCAGAAGGTGGCCGACACCGCCAAGCGGGCGAGCGGCGCCAAATGGCCGGGCGGCGAAACGCCCCCGCCCAGCGGACCGGCTCCCGGCGCCGCGCCGTCGGAGCCAAGGCCGCCCTATTCGTATTATCAGACGCCGCCCGTCTCGCCGGGGACCGTTTCCCCTCCCCCCTCCTATTATGCCCCGCGGAAGAAAGCCGGGACGCCGGGGCGCGTCTCCAGCGTTTTGCTCATCGTATTCGGCTTTCTCGGCGCTATCCCGCTCGGGTTGCTCGCCCTGATCTTCGGGTGTATAACATTATTCAACTTTTATACCTCCCTTCTTGTCACCACCCTGATCTTCACCGTCCTGACACTGGGATTCCTCATTATGATCTTCTGCGGGTTTTCGATCCACCGGCGGGTACAGCGTTTCTTGCAGTACCAGGCGGTGATCCAGGGGCGGAGCTTCTGCCCGATTGCGGAACTTGCCGCCGCCACCCGCCGGGACGAAGCCTTTATCGTGAAGGACCTGGCAAAAATGGTGCGTACCCGGATGTTCGCGGAAGGGTATTTCGACGCGAAGAAAACCTGCTTCTTTCTGGATTACGCCACCTTCCAGCAGTACCAACAGGCGGAAGAGCGCCAGCGCCGGCAGGCGGAAGAACAGCGCCGCCGGAAGGAAAAGCTGGACGGCGACCCGGAACTTGCCGCCATCCAACAGCTTATGGAGGAAGGCAACGCCTATCTCCGCAAAATCCGAGAGGTGAACGACGCCCTGCCTGAAGAGGAGATCTCTCAGAAACTGGACGCGTTGGAAACGGTGGTCGGCAAAATTTTCGGGTATGTGGAAACGCACCCGGAAAAGTTGCCCCAAATCCGCAAATTCCTTTGCTATTACCTGCCCACCACCCTGAAGCTCACCGAAGCCTACCGCGATCTGGATCGCCACAATCCCACCGACGAAGGGGTGGAAGACTCCAAGCGGGAAATCCGCGACGCGCTGGGGAACATCACCCTTGCGTTCCAGCGCCTGCTGGGCAACCTGATGCAGGACGACCTGCTGGACCTTTCGGCCGATATCGCCGCGCTGGAAACCATGTTCGCGCAGGAGGGCCTGACCGGCCACCCGCTGCGGCCCGACGGTAAATAACCGGAACCGATAGCATCCCATTTCATGAATCACAAGGAGGTACCCATCATGTCCGATCCCTTTCAGGAAATCCAGGAAACCCCGACCCTGACCCTCACCCCCGAAAAGGAACCAGCTCCCGCCCCCTCCCTTTCGGCTCCCGCTAAGGAGGAAACGCTCGTCCCGATTGAGGAAATGAAGCTTTCGGAAGAGGAGCAGAAAATGGTGGAGGAATTCATCCCCCAGATCGAACTGCGGGACTCTAACCTCGTGCTGCAGTACGGCTCCGGCGCGCAGAAGAAAATCGCGGATTTTTCCCAGAACGTGCTGGAAGGCGTGCGCACCAAGGATCTGGGTGAAATCGGCGAAATGCTTACCGGCGTGGTAACGGAACTCAAGAGTTTCGATGTGGAAGAGGAAAAGGGGCTCTTCGGCTTCTTTAAGCGCAGCTCCAACAAGCTCACCGCGATGAAGGCCAAATACGATAAAACCGAAGCCAACATCGATAAAATCTGCCGCGTGCTAGAAGACCACCAGGTGCAGCTTTTTAAAGACATTTCCCTCCTGGATAAGATGTACGAGCTCAACGCCGTATATTTCAAGGAACTCAGCCTGTATATCATTGCCGGCAAGAAAAAGCTGGAGATGGTGCGCAGCGGCGACCTTGCCGCCCTGATGGAAAAGGCGAAGCAGAGCAACCTGCCGGAGGACGCCCAGGCGGCCAACGACCTCGCCGCCCTGTGCGACCGGTTTGAGAAAAAGGTGCACGATCTGGAACTGACCCGGATGATCTCCATCCAGATGGCCCCGCAGATCCGCATGGTGCAGAACAACGATACCATGATGTCGGATAAAATCCAGTCTACCCTAGTCAACACCATCCCTCTGTGGAAAAGCCAGATGGTGCTCGCCCTCGGGTTGGAAAATTCCCGCCGGGCGGCGGACGCGCAGCGTGCGGTCACCGATATGACCAACGAACTGCTCCGCCGCAACGCCGATACCCTGAAGACCGCGTCGGTGGATATCGCCCGGGAATCGGAACGCGGGATTGTGGACCTCGAAACCCTGCAGCACACCAATGAAAGCCTGATCTCCACCCTGGACGAAGTGCTCCAGATTCAGGCGGAAGGCCGCCAGAAGCGCCAGGAAGCGGAGCAGGAGCTCGCCCGCCTGGAAGGCGAACTGAAAACCAAGCTGCTGGAAATCCGGAAATGACCGGCCATCCCCTTATGGATTGGCCGGAGGCCGTGCAGGCGGAACCTACACGGCCTTTTTCAATAGGAGACATTCCAGTTGGGGCTTTTCCCAAAAATGCACCGCTTCCAGGACTTGGCCAAACGCAACGGTGGGATGTCCCGCGTTGGTAACGAAACGCCGCTGAAAAACCCATTCGCCACCCTGCGGGCGGCAAATGGCCAGATTCCACACCGCGGTATAACGCCGCTTTGCCCCTTATCGACAAAATCCTTACCGCATGATACAATAAGACATGGAAAACCAAAAGCGGGGAGACGGCCGCCGATTATGGAAAAGGCATTGCGGATGCAGCTGGAACAATGGCACGATCAGGATAAATACCATGAAATCCTCTGCCGTATCGCTGAAATCCCGCCGGAAGAGCGGGATTACGACGTGATTTCCCATCTGGCCCGGGCGCTCAACAACCTCGGACGCTATGAGCAGGCGAAACGGGAACTGCTGTCGGTCGCCGCCGAAGGGCAAAACGACCCCCTATGGCATTACCGGATCGGGTACTCGTATTTTCATCTCAGCCAGTACCGGCTGGCCCTGGACGAATTCCAGCGTTCTCTGGAACAAAATAAAGACGACCCGGACTGCCTGCAATTCATCGCCTGGTGCCGCAACCGGATGAATAAACCTCGCAAGGGCGAGGTCAAAAGCTACGGCTGATCCCGGCAGACCAATTTGTACTACAACACCCCATGCGTCATCCAAACTCCGACGCGGATTTCCCCGGCAAGCCGAGCAGTTTCCGTCTTCTCTGCTGAGTGCCTGCTTTATGAAACAGCTTCGCCGGTGCAATATTCCCCATTCTGCTTATTATCAAAGCCAAGTCAAGGAGCAGGGGCCCTGTTCTCCATCCCCTTTCCTTTTCTTTCTTCCACGAATATACACCGGCGGGACGCTTTCCTCCGGTAAAGGAGATTGTTCGCTATGCCTGTATGGATCTGCGTTGGGCTGGGAGGTTTCGTAGGGGCGGTGTGCCGTTACTTTATGGGGCGGCTTCCCCTCCCCGTTCTTCCAGCGGATTTTCCCCTGACTACCTTATTGATCAACTTGCTCGGCGCGGTCGCTATCGGCGGTATTGTAGCCCTGTCCGAAACGGCCGCCATCGGCCCTTCCTGGGCGGCGTTCCTCAAAACCGGCGTATGCGGCGGATTTACCACCTTCTCCACCTTTTCTCTGGAAACCTGGAAACTCCTGGAGAAGGGAAAATGGGGAGCAGGCGGTATCTATGCGGCGTTGAGCGTTACCCTTTGCATCGCCGGTGTATGGCTGGGCCTTACGGCTGTCCGTATGCTCAGCCGCGGCGGCACCACTTGAACGCCTTCCGGTGAGAATACAAAGTAATGCCGAAGGCTTGCGTTTCCTTTCTCGATTGGGACAAACATAAAGTGAACCGCATTTGGATATTCCGCCGAATGCGGTTCACTTTTTATTATTTTTATGGCGTTTTTTCCTTAAACGATGTATACTATGGTAAAGGAAGCGGATGGAATCGGGCCGGCTGATGCCTCGCCTGTATAAATGCAGGGAATTCCGGCCATTCTGTCGGTAGCTGTATTTGGAAAAGGAGGATCATACACATGGACACGATGGTTTTCGTCGCCCTGGGTTCCCTGGCAGCCTTGATCTTCGCAGCAGTCATGTTCCTGCGCGTCAAACGCCAACCGGAGGGCTCCGCCGAGATGGCCCGCATTTCCGGCGCAATACGCAAAGGGGCCAACGCGTATTTGAAGCGGCAGTATCTCGGGGTCGGTATTTTCTTCCTGATTGTGTTTGTCCTGCTGCTGGTCATGGCGTTTTTCGGCCTACTCAGTTTTTTTACGCCGTTCGCGTTTGTAACCGGCGGCTTCTTCTCCGGTCTCGCCGGGTTTATCGGCATGCGCACGGCCACCATGGCCAACGCCCGCACCGCCAACGGTGCTTCGCACAGCCTGAACCGGGGGCTGAAGGTTGCCTTCTCCGCAGGTTCGGTGATGGGATTCACCGTGGTCGGGCTCGGCTTACTTGACCTGAGCTTCTGGTATTTCTTCCTGCGCTTCTGGTACACGACGGTGGATCCCGCCGCCACGCAGGAAGCCCTGATCCAGAACATCACCACCAATATGCTCACCTTCGGCATGGGCGCGTCCAGTATGGCTTTGTTCGCCCGGGTGGGCGGCGGCATCTTCACCAAGGCGGCGGACGTGGGCGCCGACCTGGTGGGTAAAGTGGAAGCCGGGATCCCGGAGGACGATCCCCGCAACCCGGCCGTGATCGCGGACAACGTGGGCGATAATGTGGGGGACGTGGCCGGCATGGGCGCCGACTTGTACGAAAGCTATGTCGGTTCCATCGTCTCCACCTCCACTTTGGCGGTCGCCGCCGGTTTTGGGATGCAGGGGGTCGGTGTGCCGATGCTCCTGGCGGCGCTAGGGGTGCTCGCATCCATCCTCGGCACCTTCTTCGTGCGTACAAAGGAGGGGGCGAGCCAGAAGAATCTGCTGCGCGCACTGCGGACCGGCACCTACTTCAGCGCAGCCGTGATCGCCATCGCCGCCTTTTTCGCCGTGGAATGGCTGCTGCCCGGCCACCGCGGGGTGTATGTCGCGATCCTTTCCGGCCTGATCGCCGGTGTCGCGATCGGCGCGATCACGGAATACTTCACCTCGGACAGCTACGGCCCTACCCGCCGTCTCTCCGCCTCCAGCGAAACCGGGGCGGCGACGGTCATTATCAGCGGGCTGTCCCTCGGCATGCTTTCCACTGTCGCGCCGGTGGTAATCGTCGGCGTGTCGGTGCTGGTCAGCTACTTCTGCTCCGGCGGCGCGACGGATTTCAACATGGGCCTGTACGGCGTGGGCGTTTCCGCTGTCGGCATGCTCTCCACCCTGGGGATTACATTAGCGACCGACGCGTACGGCCCGATTGCGGACAATGCGGGCGGAATCGCGGAAATGACCCATATGGACCCGCAAGTCCGCCAGCGCACCGACGCTCTGGATTCCCTGGGGAATACCACCGCCGCCACCGGCAAAGGCTTTGCGATCGGTTCCGCCGCTTTGACGGCGCTCGCCCTCATCGCCTCGTATATCGACAAGGTGCAGACCATCGACCCGGATTTCGCCCTCAACCTGTCGATCACCAATCCCCCGGTACTGATCGGGCTGTTCATCGGCGGCATGCTCCCCTTCCTTTTCGCCGCGCTGACCATGAACGCTGTGGGCAAGGCCGCCCAGTCGATTGTACTGGAGGTCCGCCGCCAGTTCCGCTCTGTCCGGGGGTTAATGGAGGGTACGGCGGAGCCGGATTACGCCGCCTGCGTCGATATGTGCGCCAAATCCGCACAAAAGCTGATGCTCGCCCCCGCCCTGATCGCGGTGATCACCCCGATTGTGGTCGGGCTGCTGCTCGGAGTGAACGGGGTAGCCGGCCTGCTCGCGGGCACCACCGTCACCGGCTTTGTCCTCGCGGTGATGATGGCCAACTCCGGCGGCGCGTGGGACAACGCGAAGAAATACATTGAATCCGGCGCGTACGGGGGCAAGGGGAGCGACGAACACAAAGCCGCGGTCGTCGGCGACACGGTGGGCGATCCTTTCAAGGACACCTCCGGCCCGTCCATCAACATCCTGATCAAGCTGACCTCGATGGTATCCATCGTTTTCGCCGGTCTGGTGATCGCTGTACACCTGCTTTAAAAACAGGATACTGCCAAAGAAAAAAGCGATAATTTTTTCCATTTGTGATATACTACAGGAGGAAGCCGACAGCTTCCTCCTGTAGTTTTGTTTTGGGAAAGGATGACGACCTATGATAACCAGCGACAGCCGCAAGGTGGTTCTGATCGGCACGGGGATGGTGGGAATGAGCTATGCTTATGCCTTGCTGAACCAGAACGCCTGCGATGAACTTGTGCTCATCGACCTGGACGAGGAGCGCGCCATAGGCGAAGCGATGGACTTGAACCACGGCCTGGCTTTCTCCGCTTCCAGCATGAAAATCTACGCGGGAAAATATGCAGACTGCGCCAACGCGGACATTGTGGTGATCTGTGCAGGCGTGGCGCAGAAGCCGGGCGAATCCCGGCTGGACCTGCTCCAGCGGAACGCCGCCGTCTTCCGCTCGATCATCGGCCCGGTAACCGAATCCGGTTTTAACGGCATCTTCCTGGTGGCGACCAACCCCGTGGACATCATGGCCCGGATCACCTGCACCCTATCCGGCTTCAACCCCCGCCGGGTGCTCGGCAGCGGAACCGCGCTGGACACCGCCCGGCTGCGGTACCTGCTGGGGGATTATTTCGCGGTCGATCCCCGCAACATGCACGCCTATGTCATCGGCGAGCACGGGGACAGTGAGTTTGTCCCCTGGTCCCAGGCGATGATGGCGACCAAGCCCATCCTCGCTTTGTGCGAGGAAACCGGAAGCTGCCGGTACGCCGACCTGGAAAACATCGCGTCCGAAGTCCGCGGAGCCGCCCAGAAAATCATCAAGTCCAAGCGGGCGACTTATTATGGCATCGGCATGGCATTGGTGCGGATTACCAAGGCGATATTCGGCAACGAAAACAGCGTGCTGACCGTCTCCGCCATGCTTCGGGGCGAATATGGGGAAAACGGCGTATACGTCGGCGTGCCCTGCATCGTCAACCGCCAGGGGGTGCGTAAGGTACTCACCCTCTCCCTTTCCGACGAAGAAGCCGGCCGTTTCCATGAATCCTGTAAAACGCTACAGGATTCGTACGCGGAGCTGAACCTGATGTAACCGCTTTTCCGGTAAAGCAGCAATGGGGCTGCCGTTTTCCGGCAGCCCCGTCACGGGCATGCCTGTCAGGGCTATATGCCGCCAAAGTATAAATATCGAACCGGCTATGGGAGCTCCTGATATCTACGCCTTATTGTAGGAGAACCGGATCTTTGTATCATTCGGAACCAAAACCGCCGGTAAGTTTGGTCTTTTAAAGCAGAGGGTTTCTTGGAATCCGAACGATTTCAGCCAAGCGATCTGTGAAATCTATCACCGGCGGCCAGAACACCATATCCAGTTTTGTTATCATCCAGACAATCGTCATGCGGATTCCAGGGCCAGGAATGCCTATTTCCTGAATCGATTTGGCATATCGGGCATCATTGGAGCCATCCGCACAGCTTACTAGGCTTTTGTTTAAAAAACGCCGCGGCAGGTATGATTGGCCGTCACCTTTCGGCACGGCTGGCAGCGGCAACCGGTTTTGTATGGTACGCGGATATGTTTACCATGACTTTGTAAAAACAGCCGGCGGCACAAACCGAAAAGCCGGTGGTAATTCCTTGCCTTTACTGCCTTATTCGTGAGATATTCGGCCATTGCTCCAGTGAAAACTGCCATCCCATTCACACAAAGGAAACCATTATACCAATGACTATCCGGAAACTCACGGAACCTGAAATCTGCCGGGATTTGTTCCGGCATTTCGAGCGGCGTCAGGTCGTGCAGCAGTGCCTGCGCAGGCGGGCCGGCGCGTGGCGGGTCGAAGACGCCCCCTTTATCGACCAGTGGAGCGAGGAAGATTACGCTTTTCTCGTCCAGTGCCTGCAAAACACGATACATACCGGTGGCGCGGTGTTCGGCGCCTTTATTCAAAACCAGATCAAAGGGTTTGTCTCGGTGGAAGCCACACCGTTCGGCCGCCAGGGCGACTACCGCGACCTTACCAGCCTGCATGTCTCGCAGGAGTTGCGGGGCCGCGGCGTGGGTCGCCGGCTTTTCCAAAGCGCGGCGGACTGGGCCAGGAAACAGGGGGCGACGAAGCTGTATATCTCCTCCCATTCCGCCGTGGAAACCCAGGCATTCTATCAAGCCATGGGCTGTGTGGACGTGGCCGAGGTCAACGCCGAACATACCGAAAGGGAACCGTTCGACCGCCAGCTGGAATATCCGCTTTCATAACGCAGGCGCAGCCCCGCAGGACGGCGGGATATCGCGAGCTGTAACACAGTATCCGCTTCCATGCCCCTTGGATGGAAACGAAACCGAAATGCCGAGCCGTCCGAACCGGCCTTAAACCAGCCAAAACTGCTCCCAACCAAAAACACCGTTGGAAGAAACGTGCTTCTTCCAACGGTGTTTTCGTATAGTGTTTTTCATGTATCGGATCCGTTGCCTCTCCCCTTCCCCCTCCGTTTCTGATACCGCCAGTAAAAAACCGCCGAACCGACTGACAAAAGCACCGTACAACTCACAGATAGCAGAAACATGGGGGATGTCGGCTCCGTCACACTGATACCGATCAGCGTGGCCAGCACCAGCGGCGGAGAAAGCCCCAGCACGCTGCCCGCCAGGAACCGCCCATAAGGAATCCGCAGCGACCCTAGGTACAAACTGACCACATCCCCGGGAAGGCAGCCGATAATCCGCAGGAAAAAGGACAGGAAGAAGTCGTTTTTCCGCTGCCGATCCACCATCGGCCGGATTTTCGGATACTTTTCCATCAGCTTGTCCACGATGGAATCCCCGGCAAAACGGCCGATCCAATACGGGACGGAAACACAGATCCCCACCCCCAGCAGATTGAGCAACAGCGCGGTAACCGGCGGAAACAGCGTCCCGGCGGCGATATAGAGAATCACCAGCGGAAATAGCACCGAAAGGCTCTTTACCACGTAAAACAAAAGCAAAATCCCCGCCGCCAGCACCGGGTTGGACGGCGTATAGGAAAGCAGCGATTCCACCGTCATGTCCCGCCCGAACAGCAGGTATGCCGCCACCGCTCCCACACAGAGTATCAGCGGCACGATCCGTACCAGGATCATTGCCGTATGCTTTGCCTTCTCCCGGCAGTTCATGGAGCGCTTTTCCCCTTTCCACCGAAACATTGACACCAAACCCGCGAATCGACACTATTATACCAAATTTATAGTAGAAAACGCAACGTACGCCGGGGAATTTAAAAAAACTGTGGAAAATAATTTCAACGCCGTAAAAACGTCCACTCCCCCTTGACAAGTATCCCTTTTGCCGCTATAATGTTAGCGACCTAACAATTTGGAAGGGGGGATTCAACCAGTGGATGAAAGAGGGGCCCGACGGGAAATCGGTTTCGAAATCAAGACCCTCTCTAATTTAATCAACCAGCGCATGGGCCAATACAAAGCGGAATCCCATCTCGAAGGGCTGACACGGATGCAGAGCTGGATCATCGGCTATCTGTACCACCACTCTACCGAACAGGATGTGTTCCAGCGGGATATCGAGACGGTGTTTTCCATCCGCCGCTCCACCGCCACCGGCATCCTGCAGCTCATGGAAAAAAACGGGCTGCTCACAAGGGAAGCGGTGGAAAACGATGCCCGGCTCAAAAAGCTCATCCTCACGCCGAAAGCGGTTGCCCACCACCAGGCGATTATGCGGATGATCCAAAAAAATGAGGAACAGTTGTCCCGGGGCCTGACACAGGAAGAAATCGATACCTTCTTTGCACTCACAGACAAAATCAAGAAAAATCTCGAATAAAAGGCCGTCCTGTGGGAGACGGTTTTTTAACGGACAAATTGTTCGTTTCCTTACTATTCGGAAACAAACAGTATCCTAAAAATCTCATGGAGCTGCCGCCCGGCGGCAGTTATCCCAGAAAGGCGTGGTTTCCAATATGATAAGGCGATTATCCAAAAGCATCCGGGAATACAAAAGGGACTCCATCCTCTCCCCGGTATTTGTTACGGGAGAGGTGGTGCTGGAAGTCCTCATCCCCTTCTTGATGTCTTTCCTGATCGACAACGGTATCAACAAGGGCGACATGAACGTAATTCTGAAGCTCGGGGTTATACTGGTGGTCGCGGCGATGCTCTCGCTGCTCTGCGGCGCCCTGGCCGGGCGATTTGCCGCACGGGCTTCGGCCGGGTACGCCCGCAACCTCCGCCAGGACATGTTCGCCCGGGTGCAGGAATTCTCCTTCTCCAACATCGACAAATTTTCCACTTCCAGCATCGTCACCCGGCTGACCACCGACGTGACCAATATACAAAACGCCTACCAGATGATTATCCGCACGGCGGTGCGCAGCCCGATCATGCTGATTTTCTCCCTGGTGATGGCCTTCACTGTCAACGCCAAACTGGCGCTGGTCTTTTTGGCGGTTATCCCCGTACTCGGCGCCGGGCTGTTCTTCATCGCGGCGAAAGCCCACCCTATCTTTGAACGGGTGTTCCGCCGGTACGACCATCTGAACAACGTGGTGCAGGAAAACGTGCGCGGGATCCGGGTAGTCAAATCCTTCGTGCGGGAAGAGCATGAAAAGGAAAAATTCGACGGCGTATCCGAAAGTATTTTCCGCGATTTCTCCAAAGCGGAAAAGCTGCTGGCTTTCAACGCCCCGCTGATGCAGTTTTCCATGTACGCGTGCATGCTGCTCTTCTCCTGGTTCGGCGCCAAGCTGATCGTTTCCAGCTCGATGAGCGAAGGTCAACTGGTCAGCCTGATCTCCTATTCCATGCAGATTTTGATGAGCCTGATGATGCTTTCTATGGTATTCGTCATGATCATCATCTCCCGCGCTTCCGCGGAACGTATCACCGAACTGCTGGAGGAAGAGCCCAACCTGCACAGCCCGGAAAACGCCATACATACCGTGAAAAACGGGGATGTTGCGTTCGAGGATGTCAGCTTCAGCTATGCCGGCGACCCGGATAAGCTCTGCCTGCGGGATATCAACCTCACCATCCGTTCCGGCCAAACCATCGGCATCCTCGGCGGGACCGGCAGTTCCAAAAGCTCGCTCGTCCAACTCATCCCCCGCCTGTACGATGTGACCAAAGGCACGGTGAAAGTCGGCGGCGTAGACGTGCGCTGCTACGATCTGGAAGCGCTGCGAGAAGAAGTGGCGATGGTTTTACAGAAAAACGTCCTGTTCTCCGGCACCATCAAGGAAAACCTCCGCTGGGGCAATGAATCCGCCACGAACGAAGAGCTGGTGCGGGCGTGTAAGCTCGCGCAGGCGGACGACTTCATCCGTTCTTTCCCGGACGGGTACGATACCTACATTGAACAAGGGGGCACCAACGTCTCCGGTGGTCAGAAGCAGCGGCTTTGTATCGCCCGGGCCCTGCTCAAAAAGCCGAAAATCCTCATCTTGGACGACTCGACCAGCGCAGTGGACACCCATACCGACGCACTGGTCCGCAAAGCCTTCTTAGAGGAAATCCCGGATACCACCAAGCTAATTATCGCCCAGCGGATCTCCTCCATCCAGGATGCGGACAAAATCGTTATCCTGGACGGCGGCGCCATCGTGGCGATGGGAACGCACGACGAGCTGCTGAAAAACAGCGCGATTTATCAAGAAGTATACGACTCCCAGCAGAAAGGAGGGACGGACGATGCCGGGACCAAATAGATTCACAGGTGGGAAAAAGCCGAAAAACGCGGGAAAAACCGCCAAGCGCCTGCTCGCTTATGTGACCAATACCTATCGCTGGCAGTTTCTGCTCGTCCTGGTTTGTATCCTGGTCAGCGCCGTGGCCGGCGTGGCCGGTTCCATGTTCATCCAAACGCTGATCGACGATTATATCACCCCCTTGCTCTCCCAGGCCGACCCACAGTTTGGCGGGTTGCTACGGGCCATCCTGGGGATGATGGTTATCTATCTTCTGGGTGTTGCCGCCACCTATCTATACAACCGGCTGATGGTCGTTATCGCACAGGGGGTGTTGAAAACCATCCGCGACGAAATGTTTGCCCATATGCAAACCCTGCCGATCCGGTATTTCGACACCCATACCCATGGGGATATCATGTCCCATTACACCAACGATACCGATACCTTGCGCCAGATGCTGGCTCAAAGCGTGCCGCAAGCGATCTCGTCCCTGTTCACCATTGTCGCCGTGTTCTTCGCAATGCTGTACACCAGCGCCTGGCTTACGCTCCTGGTGCTGGCCAGCGTGGCGGTAATGATGCTGGTAACCAAAAAGGTCGGCGGCCAGTCCTCGAAATACTTCGTCCGGCAGCAACAATCGCTCGGCGAGGTAAACGGATATATCGAGGAAATGATCAACGGGCAGAAGGTCGTCAAAGTCTTCTGCCATGAAGAAAAGGCCCAGGAGGAATTTTGTAAGCACAACGACCAACTATGTGAAAACGCCACGCAGGCTAATACTTTCGCCAACATCCTTATGCCGATCCTCGCCAACCTCGGCAACCTGCAGTATGTGCTGATCGCTATCGTCGGCGGCATCCTGGCAATCAACGGCATCAGCGGCCTGACGCTGGGCGCCATCGCTTCCTTCCTCCAGCTCAGCAAAAGCTTTACCAGCCCGATTAGCCAGATCTCCATGCAGCTCAACGCCGTGGTCATGGCGCTTGCCGGTGCGGAACGGATCTTCCAGCTTATGGATGAGGAGCCGGAACAGGATAACGGCTACGTCACCCTGGTCAATGCCCGGTATGAGGGCGACAAGCTGGTGGAAACCGCCGAGCACACCGGCATCTGGGCATGGAAGCACCCCCACGGGGACGGCACCGTCACCTATACCCGCCTGACCGGCGATGTCCGCTTCTTCGACGTGGATTTCGCCTATGAAGAAGGGAAGACCGTGCTGCATAACGTGACCCTATACGCCGAGCCCGGCCAAAAGGTAGCGTTTGTGGGCGCCACCGGCGCCGGAAAAACCACCATCACCAACCTGATTAACCGTTTCTACGATATTGAGGACGGGAAAATCCGGTACGACGGCATCAATATCAACAAGATAAGGAAAAGCGACTTGCGCCGGTCACTCGGCATCGTGCTGCAGGATGTGAACCTGTTTACCGGCACGGTGATGGAGAATATCCGGTACGGCCGCCTGGACGCGACAGACGAAGAGGTGATTGCCGCCGCCAAACTGGCCAATGCGGACGACTTTATCCGCCGCCTGCCCAACGGCTATCAAACCGCGCTTTCCGGCGACGGCGCGCAGCTTTCCCAGGGACAACGCCAGCTCCTGTCCATCGCCCGCGCCGCCGTAGCCGACCCGCCGGTCATGATCCTTGACGAAGCGACTTCCAGCATCGATACCCGCACCGAAACGCTAGTACAAAAGGGAATGGATTCCCTAATGGAAGGACGTACGGTTTTCGTTATCGCGCACCGTCTGTCCACCGTACAGAACTCCGACGCCATCCTCGTTCTAGAACTCGGCCGGATTATCGAACGCGGTACGCACGAGCAGTTAATCGCCCAAAAAGGCCAGTATTATCGGTTATATACCGGGGCGTTTGAGTTGGAATAAGGCGGATTTTCGCCCTTGTTTCTGTAGTTCTGACGCCGCCGGGACTCCCCGGCGGCGTTTTTACGTACAAAGCCGCTTTCCCTCTGTACAAGCACGGCAATTGCGTGTATAATTATGAGCAAAGCCGCGCATAACAACGTCCAATCCCACAGTCTCCATTTTCGTATGGCAGAAAGGATGTCTTGCCAATGCTGGATATTCCCCCGCTACTATTTTTCCAAAGCAAAAACCCCTTCTCCGGCAGCCAGAAAAATCTCCGTTTTCTCATTAAGCCTGAGGAAAACCTAATCGTATATATCTGGAAAGGCCCCTATTGTTTTGAGAAAAGCGAAATCTTGGAAACCAAAGAATTCCCCCTGGAATCCAAAGGCCGGGAAGCGATGCTCGCCTGGCTTGAGGAAAAAGACAAAGAACTGAATGAAGAATAACCAACCACCGGCGGACTATACCCCGCCGGTGGTCTTGTTTTCTCCTAACAGGACCTCCCCTTCATTTTTCTTTCATCATATTTTATACCGTTGCAGTTACCATCCGGTCATTCACCGATCACCAAAGCTCCTCATCCGGCTTGCCAAGCTCCAGGATGCTGCTTGCCAGCATCGGCATCCACCCTGCCGCCAAAGGGATGTCGCAAGCATATTCCACACCGAAAGCCCGAAGCCGACGCAAGCCCTCCTTATCGCTGCGAATAGAGACTTTTGCCGTCTGCAAAAATGAGCGGTTGCGAAGGGTTGGCGGCGTATCCTTGACCACTCGACAAAGCAGGAGATACCGGTGGATCCGATAGTTTTTGTAACCCCTTGGCGTCGAAAACTCTTTTCCATCCCTGAGCATGGCATCCTCTACATTCCACTTTTCGGTATCCTATACTGAAACAGGCTATTGTACCGTATACCGCATTTGGCGGCGGAATTCGAATATTAACGAATCTTTCCCGATATCTTCATAAGATCGACACAATCCCCCTTTATACTATAATCGTCGTCAGGTGGGAACATGGACCGCAACGTGTTTTCACCGGCGATTTTCAACACCCTCTCTTTTTCATTCTTTACCTCTTTTACCCCCCTCATTTTTTCTCTCCCTTTTTCTTCCCGTGGGAAGATCTCCTCTTTTTTCTCTCAAAGACGCAGCCGTTATGGCTGCGTTTCTTTTTAGCAATAACGGTTGCCCATGTGAAAACCACGCTTTCCGATACCGGAAGCGTCATGGGAATTTACAAAAAAGAAGGCGGTTGCACAATAGAGCTGCAAGACGCATCGGACTACAAAAACGCTTGAAAGGCGCTATGAACAGCGTCTCTCAAGCGTTTTTGTAAGCGTCTAAACCGTTGGACATTTTCTGGCTGTTCAGGCCAGTCCAAAGAAGGAAAGTATTCCGTTGTAAATCCCTTCAGCAAAGGCAGCCGGATTCTGGGAAAGCAATTGTGCGTCCGTAGTGTTGGTAAGGTAGCCCATTTCCACCAGTACAGCGGGCATCCGGGTTCGCCGGAGCACAAAAAGGCTGGGGTTGATCCGCATGCCGCGGTTGGGCAGCCCGGTGGCGTTGTGTAGGCCGATGAGTATGTGTTCGCCCAGGGGATAGGCCGGCGTGGTACGGTTATATACATACGCTTCGCTGCCGCTGGCGCTGGTAACGGTACTGGCGTTGCAGTGCAGGCTGATGAAATAGTTCGCGCCCCAGCTATTTGCGGCGTTCACACGGGCCGCCAGGCTGGTCGCATTGCTGGTGCCCAATTGTTCGGTAGGGGTGTTGCGGGAGAGACGGACGGCAAAATTCGGATTGGAACGCAGGAGATCGGCTAGAAGAACGCCGACCTCATAATTAACGTCCTGTTCCCGGACACCGTTGGCTTCCGCTCCAGCATTGGGATTCTGGGGGTTATGCCCTTGATCAATGAAAATTTTTATCATAAAGTTTCCTCCCAAACAGTTTTTGTGCGTCTTGGCGCTGACTTTGTCTGTATAGCCATCCGTTACCATTCTATGCCAGCGATAGGCCACACGTCCCTGTCTGCGGTCGCTGAGAAAACGAAACACCAATCCATCAATGGACTGTCCAAGCCCTGGTATAAAACCTGCCGCCGGCTATCCCCTTCTAAAGAGACCGAATCTTATCCTTACGCCACGCCACGCCACCCCGCCCCGCCTAAAAGTTGTCACCGGTAGCCAATGATAATTGTAAGGCGCCTTTGAAAGGGAACGTCGTCGGGAAAGCCTGTTGCCTAAGGTTTCTCCACCATCCTCCGATATGCGGACTAATCCCGGCAGCATACTATTTCACCCCTAATTTATGCACATAAGCAGGGGCGGGCCGCCAACGACGGAGCCGCCGTTTCTTTATCGTTTACACAATCCGGCCGCCCCGCCCTGCTGTTCGTCGGGGTGTCTATCTATAGCCCGATTTGAAATCTCTCCTTTGAATACTTACTTAATTTCTATTTGATCTGCTATGCTGCTATCAAAATTCTTCACAAAAATAAAGATTGATTTACTCTGCATTTTGCGTCCCTGCACGGTCATCATAATATCCAGTAACCTCAATTGTGTTTCCATCTACATCTTTTAAACAAAAATACCAATAAGGATTTCCCGCATTAATATAACGAATACTGGTCAAATCTGATCCGATTCCCAAATTTTTAATTCTGTGGTGTTCTTCTATTAAATTGTCAGTACAAAGGTTTATCACTACTTTACCGTAATTCTTACTATGAGCAATTCGCACCATATTATCATAAATGTCATACTCATCGCCTTTTTGAATTACATCATCGGGATGCGTAGCATCAAAATATCCATTCATAATTGACAATTCCAGACCATCTATCCGAAAACTTGCAAATCGTGTCTTGTTTTGTGCAATCACCTCTCTTTTGAAAAGTTTTCTATAAAACTCCAATGCTTTCTCGAAATCTTGCGTAATAATATAAATCGTTCCGTATGTAATCATCTCTATCCTCCTTCGAGTAAAAGCCAAAGAAGTATAAACCGGCATCCTTATCCCGTACACATATTCGGATATCTTCTTCCACCTAGTCCTCCCTATCTTGCCAAAATTCCCGGATTTCCCGTTCCAGCGCTTCCGGAGTACGGACCAGGCGGCAGCCGCGCCAATGCTCGGGAAAAAGCCGCAGATAGGACGGGGTGTTGAACCGGTCGTCGATCAGCACCACCACCCCGCGGTCCTGTTCCCCGCGGATAACCCGTCCGGCAGCCTGAAGCACCTTATTCATCCCCGGATACTGATAGGCGAACTCGTACCCCGTGCCGCCATGGCGGTTGTAGTAGTCGCGGATGCGATCCTGTTCCTTCCCAATCTGGGGAAGCCCCACCCCCACCACGACCGTGCCGATCAGCCGGTCGCCCTGAAGGTCGATCCCCTCGGAATAAATCCCGCCGAGCACACAGAATCCCACCAGCGTACGTTCGTTTGCCTGGTCGAACCGGATCAGGAAGGCTTCCCGCTCTTCTTCGCTCATCCCGCTTTGCTGAAGGACGGTATCCATCTCCGGGTATTGTACGGCAAAAACATCGTATACGTCGTTCATGTACTGATAGGAGGGAAAATATACCAGATAATTGCCAGTTTTGGCCTGTACAGTGCGGGCAATCAGCTCCGCAATCGGGCGCAGGCTGCCCTCCCGGTCTTTGTACCGCGTGCTGACCCGGTCGGCGATCAGCAGCTTGAGATGATCCCGCTCGAACGGGGAAGGCAGGGCAATCCGTCGGGATTCCTCGTCGCCCCCGAGTACGGTGGAAAAATAATCCAACGGGGTCAGGGTGGCGGAAAAAAAGACGGCGGCCCGTCCCCGGTCCAGCGCCGCGCGGATCAGAGCGGAGGGATCCAGGCAACAGAGCTTCACCGTCACCTCGCTGCCCCAGACCTGCACCGCGGTGAGGTATTTTTCATCATACAGCTCGAGAATTTTGAGATACAGCAGCGCTGCAAAGTATAGCTGCAACAGGTCCGGCGCATCGGGGGAATCGGCGTGACGCTTGAGGAAGCTCTCGCACTGATCGGTAAAGCGCACCAGCGCTTTCCCCAGCTCATCCGGCGGAAGGAGCTGTTCCACATACCGTTTATCGCCGCATTGCTTGCGCAGGGCGATAAATTCCTCGTTCACCGCGCCGAGCGCCCGAGACATCGCCCTGTCTTCCGATGCTATCCGGCGTTTCAGTTCCAGGAACATCGCCTTTTCCAGCTCGGCGGAATACATTTCCCGCGCGCGGTCCACCAGGTTGTGGGCCTCGTCAATCAAAAACGCATATTCGCCCCGCCCCTCCGCAAAAAAGCGCTTGAGATACATCACCGGGTCGAACAGATAGTTGTAGTCGCAGATCACACAGTCGCACCACAGGGTCAGATCGAGCGCCAGTTCAAACGGGCAGACACGGTTCTCACGCGCCGCCTGTTCGATCCGCTCCCGGGTCATATGGTCGTCGGTCTGTAGCAAGCTGTAAATCACGTCGTTCACCCGGTCGTAATGGCCGTCTGCATAAGGGCATTGCTCCGGGTTGCAGGCGGTTTCATCCAAAAAGCAAATTTTGTCTTTGGCAGTGAGGGTAACCGTCTTGAACGCGAGCCCGCCTTCCCGCATCCGGGCGAACCCTTCCTCCGCTACCTGGCGGGTAATGGTTTTAGCGGTGAGGTAGAAAATCTTGGTAATATACCCCTCCCCCATCGCCTTGACCGCGGGGAAAAGGGTGGAAATGGTTTTGCCGATACCGGTCGGCGCCTGGCAGAAAGCGGTCCCTTCTTCCACAATCGTACGGTAGGCAGTCACCGCGAGGGAACGCTGGCCCCGCCGGTAGGCGGGAAAAGGGAAAGCCAGGCCGGCGATCGACGCGTTGCGCTTCTCCGCCCATTCACAGGAAAAATCCGCCCACTTTTTATAACGCGCCAGCAGGTCGATAAATGCCGCAGCCAATTCCTCCATGGTAAAGGAGCGGGTAAAGCGCTTGGTACCGTCCGCGTCGCCATGGTCGTCCACATGCACGTAGGTGAGCTGGACCGTCATCCTCTCCCGTCCGTGTTCCGCCGCGTAAAAATAAGCATAGCATTTGGCCTGCGCCCAATGCAGGCGGTTAAAATCCTCTTCCACAGCGGAAAGGTCGAGCCGGGTGGTCTTGATCTCGTCCACCGTGATTTCGTCCCCTTCGGTGATAATACCGTCCGCCCGGCCTTCCACCGTATAGGAAACCTCCTCGTATTCCTCCGTATGGCGGAAGAACACCTCCGCCTGATACGTCTCGCCGCCTGCCTTCTGAATCCGGCGATGGATCCGCCCGCCTTCCTGTGCGCGGTCCATCCCGCCGGAGCGATTGTCGATGCTGCCGCCGCGCAGAACAAATTCCACGAGCTGCCTTACCGACAGCTTAACGCTTTTCTCCACTTGACGGCCTCCTTATTTTCCTGCGATTTTTCTTTAGTATAGCACACAGCACGCAAAAAGAACAATAGTTTCTTTTAAGTGAAGCTGTAATAGAAATCCAAACCATCTGGTACACGGATGGGAGTGTGACGCCACGAAACGTCTTTCAGTAAACAATAGGCGGAAGCTGTTGCTTCCGCCTATTGCCTATCCGGGAATTTCTTCCCGCTGCCCGCGCCGGTCCATAATCCGCAGCCGCTCCCGATAAGGGGACAACACGAGGGCGGTTTTCAGCCGTTCGAACCAGTCCGCATCCTCCCAGCAATGCATGGGGACGGCGAAACGGGGACGGACGGCATCCATAAAATACAACAGGCCCCGCAGGCCGTCTTCCCCCTGCCGGGGATCGGCAGGCAGGAATGCCAAATCCACCCGTTCCCCTTTGAGCGAGTCGATCTGCGTTTTGAACTTCCGCTCCATCCGGCGGTTATCCTCCTCCGGTTCCCCCTCCCAGTGCCACCAGTTCAGGTCCCCGGCATGGTAGAGGGTGTAACCATCCACTTGCACCAGAAAGGCTACCCCCTCGTCGGTCGACGGAAGGGTGTGCACTACAGCCCTGCCGACTGTGCGGACCTTCCCCGGCTTCATCCGTTCCGCTTCCTCCTTCGTCCACACATCCGAGGACAGAATATACCGGATGGAAGGGCAGGTTTCCCGCCAGGAGAAAACCACAGGATTCCAATGATCGTGATGGTGATGGGAAACAAACACATACACTTCCCGCCCCTCGGATCCCGCCGTCCAAGCAGCGAGGGCAGCGGGGGCGACCACTCCCTCGTCCAGTCCGCCGCCTTTGGGCTTATCGTTAAAATAATCGAAAATGCAGCAGGTCCGTTCGGTAAACACCGCAAAGCCGCTGTGCGCGAGATACCGTATCTCCATGATCCGCTCCTTTCCCGACCAAATGCAACCGATGGATGCAGCGCGGATAACGGCGCCGCCTATTCCCAGGTTTTCCAAACATCCGGCCGATATCCCACGGTGGCCTGCCGGCCGTTGCGGACAATCGGCGTGCGCAGCAGCTTCGGATTTTCCAGCAGCTTCGTTTCCTTGTCCGCTTCGTA
>CAMMRL010000053.1 GCA_946499275.1 uncultured Clostridia bacterium
CCGCGGGGGGGCCCCCCCCCGCCGGGCCTCTGCTTGCTCTATGCGCGCTGTGGCCCATGTCCTCCATATCCGCCCGCAAACCCGCCGTCCCGATTTCCCCCAGCGCAACCATCACGAAAGGATGACCTGCCATGGAACCGCTTACCGGCATTTTCGATACCCACGCCCATTACGACGACCAGCGCTTTGACGAGGACCGGGATGAACTGCTCGCCGCCCTTCCACGGGAAGGGGTCTGCGCCGTGGTCAACGCGGCGAGCGACCTTCCCTCCGCCCGGGCGGGGATCGCTCTGGCGGAGCGGTATCCGTTTCTCTGGGCGGCCGCGGGGATCCATCCCCACGAAGCGGAAGACGCCCCGGCCGACGCGATCGAACAGCTCCGCACTCTCCTCGCCCATCCCCGTGTGGTCGCGCTGGGGGAAATCGGGCTGGACTACCATTACGACTTCTCCCCCCGCGGCGTACAGCAGGCGCTGTTTGAACAGCAGCTCGCATTGGCGAAGGAGCTGAACATACCGGTCGTCATCCACGACAGGGAGGCGCACGAGGATACCCTCCGGCTGCTGAAGCGGTACCGGCCCCAGGGCGTGGTCCACTGCTTTTCCGGCAGCGCGGAGATGGCGGAAGAGATCCTGAAGCTTGGGATGTATATCGGCCTGGGCGGCGCCGTCACCTTTAAAAACGCCCGCAAACCGGTGGAGGTCGCCGCCATGGTCCCGGCCGACCGCCTGGTGCTGGAAACCGACGCGCCTTATATGACGCCTGTTCCCTTACGCGGACAACGCTGCCACTCCGGGCATATCCGCTATACCGCCGAAGCCATCGCCGCCGTCCGCGGCGAAGCACCCCAGACGGTGGTTGACCATGCCCGCGCGAATGCCTGTGCGCTGTACGGCATCTCGGAATCCGCGCTGCGGATCGAATAATTTCAAAAACGGCGCCGAAGAGTGGAAATGCTTCCGTTCTTCGGCGCCGTTTTCTGCCCTTTTTCCTGTAAGCGGACAGCCCCGCTCACCGGATGCGGGCTATGGCTTTTTTACCACCGGAACATAGATTTCCATCACAGCGTCCGGGCGGGCATGGCACCTCTCATCGTAAAACTCGAAGTCCATCTTGCTCTCGTCGTAAAGATAGCCGCTGCGCGGAAACCACTCCTCAAAGATATACTTCCACATTGCTTTCACCGTCTCGGCCAACGGGTCGCCTTCTCCCTTGCCCGCTTTAGTCAGATCAACCGGCGGCGTAGTAAAAACCGCGTACTCGGCTTCCGGGACGACAACCCGGATCATATCCGACGTGGCCTTGCGGAAGTCCTCCACAACCACTCCCAATAGATAGGTCACCGTTTCATCGTGTGGGGACGAAACACAGAGACCGACTTCCCCGTGCTTCGGCGGGTTGAGCTGCGCATACATTTTGCTTTCCAGGTTTTCGCCGGTATAGGTATCCCAATAGGCGGCGATATCCTTGGTATATCCGCTCGTTATGTTGGTCTTTATGCCATACCCCGCTACGTTAAAGGATTCTTTCTTCACCAATACAGGATGCAACATCGTTTCTCCTCCCTTTGACAAAAACACATTATGGCGGGTGCCCTGCATGCGTACGACGTATGTGCTTGGGCTATACCCGAATTCTTTCCGGAAGGCCTTGGCAAAGCCGCTTGCCGTTTCATACCCAAACTCCAGGGCAACATCGATCACTTTCCGCCCTTTCGTCAGTTCCGTCCGCGCAGTGGATAGTCTGCGCATCCGGACATAATCCATCAGCGGGACGCCCTTCTGCGCGGTAAAAACCCGGCTGAAATGGTAAAGGGAATACCCGGCCCGTCCGGCGATCTGTTCCGCCGACATCGGCTCGCGTATATGCTTTTCAATAAATTCGACGGCGTCGTTTACGGCATCACAATAATCCAACGAATCACCTTCTCTTTTCCCGTACGGTAGCTTCAGCATACCATACGCCGGCAATGGATGCTGTTCCGTTTTTGCTGACTATACAGGCGGGCGGCTGGTTAAAAGGCTGTCTATTCAACGCGTCTTCGCATCCCCGCAGTAAAACGGAAAAAGCCGGCGGATCGGAGGATCCGCCGGCTTTTTCCGTCTGATTTCGCTTTATCCCGCAAAAACCTGCACCCAGTAATACCGTCCGCCGCTTTCATAGCAGCCTACGCCGATGTACCGGAAATTTTTGCTCAGGATATTTGCCCGGTGCCCGCTGGAATTCATCCAGCCCTCCATCACCTGCTCCGGGGTTTTCTGCCCGGCGGCGATGTTTTCCCCCTTATACGTTACCCGGTCCGGGTACGCGCTTGCTGCCGGGAACGCGGTGGAAAAATTGCTCCCATCCGGGCGGGTATGGCTGAAGGTTCCTACAATCTCCCGGCTGCGTACATCCGCAGTGTCTTGCAGCCCGGCCACGACTGTCAGCGCAGCCAGCCCCTGTTTTGCCCGTTCCTGGTTCACCAGCCGCACCACTTCGCTTTCAAACCCGGAGATATTCCCCGATGATGAAGTCGGCTTTGCGGTGGTTTTTGCCGTCTGGCGGGTGGTGGATTTTGTGATGGTTAGGCGCGTAGTGGTTTTCCTTGTCGTCGTTTTGACTGTCGCCCTGGCGGTAGTTTTGGATGCTTTGGCCGTCGTACGCGCCGTAGCCGATGCGCTTTGCTTTGCCGTCGTTTTTTGGGTCGCTTTCGTCGAACCGGGAGACTGTGTCCTCTTGCCCCCCGATGGCGAGGAAGAAGCTTCCGGCGCCTTTGTCCGCGCCGTCGTGGAAGAAGCCCACGGAGACAACGGCGGGTTCTTTTCGGTATTTTTCGGCGGCGTGGTGCTTTCTGCCGGAACGGTCGTACTGCCTTTACCCGAAGTCGTGCTGCCGGTATGGGTTGTGCTGTAACCGGTATCCTCTTTATCGATATCTGCGGGCGGAGCCGCTTCGCAGCCTGTCAATAACAAAAATATCAGAGCGGCGGTTGCCGTTATCAAAATTTGCTTTTTCATGCATAGTACCTCCTTGCAACGGTAATAGTGTTTGCCGTGCCTGATCGAGTATACGCAATTCGGCACGGCCGTTCAAGGGGGAAATGCAGGAAAAAATATATTTACTATACTTTATATATTTTAATTTTTGAGCTGGAATTGGCCAACTTTTCTCGTCTGCTATAGGCTGTCGTTTTGAAAACAAACCCGACAAAGCGCAAAACAGCGGCTGAGCATTCGCCCGCCGTTGTTTAATAAAAGTACCCCTCCATTGTCTTTGCCCGACTGTGCCGCAGGACTTATGTGCATTACCAAGTAGTAATACACGGAACTTGTTCCAACTGTACGATTTCTTCGGGGCAAGGATCATCCCATTTCGCCCTAATCGGAAGGAAGCCAGCCACCATATGCCGACAAAGCAGCCAGTTCACCGGCACTTGATACAATTCCGCGATATCCAGAAGCCGTAAAGCGCCTGGGATGCGGCGAGCCGCTTCCCAGGCCGCATAAACCGACCGGTTGATACCAAGCATGTCCGCCACTTCCCGCTGAGTAAAACCCTGTTCCTGCCGGACCGTTCGAAGATTTTTCGCCAGTTCCTCCACTGATCGCACACGTTCCATAGCTATCCCTCCCTAGCGTCTTACAGAAAAAAGAAAAATGTGGAAAAGCATCACGTACATACACGTTAATCACTATTATATACGAATATTTCGAAGAATCAATAGTATACTATATATCATTGAGTATGTTGCATTGAGGTTTCCTCCAAAACCGGGTATTGTGTTTAAAGCACACGGGTTTTGGGGGAGGAGGAACCTTTCATGGATATCAACCGCTTGCTTGGCTTGCGTATTAAAAAGATCCGCAAGGAATTGAATATGAGCCAAGAAGACCTGGCGGACAAGGCCGATATGAACGTCGCGAATATCCGGCAGATTGAAGCCATGAAAGGAAATCCCACGATGGAGAGTCTGGCAAAACTTGCGCGTGCTTTTGAAGTCCGTCCCATCGACCTCCTCGATTTTGACAGGGAATACCGCAAACTGGAACTATATGAGGATTCGGAACACATGTTGCATGATCTGATCGCTCCGCTCAAGCCGCATGAACAGGCCGAGATCATCAGCTTGGTGGCCATGGTCGTCAGCACCATGCGTTGATTTCCAGGATAGGGCTTGATAAAACAATAATCTCCCAATATGAAAAAAGCCGGGGCAACCCCGGCTTTTTTATTTACCGTTTGGCGCCGCTTCTTATCGCCGCCAATTCCCAGATTTTCAAAATCTTCCAACCAATCAGGTGTTGTTCATAATTACGCCTTCCACGGCGTTGGCGACATGTTCACAGGCGTCGCAGCATTTCTCCATCCGGTCGTATATCTCCCGCCAAATCATCAGCGCCACCGCATCGTCGCGAGATGTTAAGTACAGCTTCCGCACGGCTTTCGTATACAGGTTATCCCCCTCTTCCTCCAGCCGGTTGATTTCCACAATGCTTTCGTTAATAGTGGAGGATTTGCGGAAATTGCGGAATTCGTTCATTGTGCCCTTCATCTCGGAACAACATTTCCTGACGATATCCGCAAACATCAGCACATCTTCCCGTACCGAGAGGACATTGAAAATATACAAACGAATCAGTACGTCCTCAATGGCGTCAGTCACATCGTCCAGCGTCTGGGAAAGGAGCAGGATATCCTCCCGTTCAATCGGGGTAATAAAGGCGCGGGCAAGCGCCCGGTTTAAGTCGTGCTTAGCGATGTCGGCGGCATGCTCTACCACATGGATTTCCTTCATCCGCTCCGGCAGCACGTCGGGATCAAAGGATTCCAGCGTCTGATATAGGATTTCCGCCGCCTGTAAGGAATACTCCGCCGCCTGGATAAATGCATCAAAATAATTGAACTCCTGTTTACGCGCCATTTGCGCCACCCTTTCCTTCCGTCACCTGTGAATACATAAAAATACCGAATCCGGTTTTACAACTTCGTTTTCCCATAAGAGCGCGGCCGCTTTTCCGCGGAAAAAGCCCCCACCCGTCCCTGCTTTCTCCCGGGTACGGGGATGTGCGGGAATAGCAAAGAATTAAAGCACCGCCATAAACAGCCACGCCATCAGCATGCCGATCAACCCGCAGCCCGGGAAGGTGAGCACCCAGGTCAACACCATATCCTTGACCACGCCCCAGTTCACGGAAGACAGCCGCTTAGCCGCCCCCACCCCCATGATGGCGGTGGTTTTCGTATGCGTGGTGCTTACCGGAATACCGGTCAGCGAGGAGAGCAGCAGGCAGCCTGCCGCCGCCAGATCGGCCGAAAAGCCCTGGTAGGTTTCGAGCTTGACCATATCCATCCCCACCGCCTTAATGATGCGGTAACCCCCGATCGAAGTCCCGACCGCCATGACCAGGGAACAAAGGATCATCAGCCACATTGGGATGGTAAACTCCGTCACATTGGCCTGCCCGCGGGTGAGGAACATCCCCAAAAGGAACACGCCCATAAACTTCTGGCCGTCCTGCGCGCCGTGCATGAAAGCCATCGCCGCCCCGCCGCCGATCTGTGCACAGCGGAAAAAGCGGGTGGTTTTCCGGCGGTCGAACCCGCGGCAAGTCCAGGTAGTGATCTTGGCGGCGATCCAGCCGAAAGAGAAACCGAGTACCGTGGACAAGGCCAGCCCGTATAGCACCTTGACCCATTCCGCGCCGTTGATGCCGGCAAACCCGCCGTGCACAGCGATCGCCGCGCCGGACAGCCCCGCGATCAGCGCATGGCTTTCACTGGTGGGGATGCCGAAATACCAGGCCGCCACCGCCCACACCACGATAGCGAATAAAGCGGCGCACAGCGCGACGAGCGCTTCGTGCGGGTCGCCACCGAAATCCACCATGTTATAAATCGTTTCCGCCACCGTGGCGTTGATCATGGTCATAACCAGCACGCCGAGGAAATTGAACACCGCCGCCATCAGGATTGCCGCCCGCGGTCCCATCGCCCGGGTGGAGACGCAGGTGGCGATAGCGTTCGGAGCGTCGGTCCAACCGTTGACGAAAATAACGCCGAGAGTCAGAAGCACGGTGATTAAAAGCACGGGATTCGATGCTGTTTCCGACAAAAATTCCAAAAACGTAGGGGTCATGGAACCGCTCCTCTCAAAACAAGAGATGGGGTCGATTTTTGTCGGCCCTCATCCCTTTTGCCGCAGACTGTATTGGGTTAAGTATACTGTCTTTTGCATCAATTGAAAAGTCCTGTGTACTTTTTTCTCATCTTTGCCCAAAAAAAATCCCCCTTTTTGTCAAGGGTATCTCATCTTTTCATCACCGCGGTAACATTTTGGATTAAAAACGCTCAGGGGTTCTCCAGCCTTCCGACAAAAAGCGGGAGGATGCGATAAATCGCATCCTCCCGCCCATAATCAAGTTTTTTACAAAGGCTGCTGTACGACGGTGTAAACCGGGGAACTCGGGAGGTCTCCCGGTCCCCGTCTGCGCATTTCAATACGATCGCCTGCGCGCAAAGCCAAGCCGCTTGACGGCGCGAAAATACGACCACACCGGACAGACGGAGAACGATAAGGCGGCCTGCATCCGTAACAGGGGCGGCAGCGGCAGTACGGGCGAGTTTTCCCCGTAGAAGGACGCCGACAATCCGATATACCGATAACTCCTTTGTTTTTTAACCGTGTATATCCGCCCCATGATCTTTGTCCAAGCCGCCGCTGTCATATTTTCAAATGGAAAAGCCAGGCGGGGACTGTCGTCCCCGCCTGGCTTCCATAGTGAGAGGATTATGTTTCTGCCGAATCCGGCTTTTCAACGGGCGTTTCCCCTGCGCCCTCCTGCTTACTAAAGGTGAATCCGCCGTCCGCCGCGTCCACCAGGATGGTGTCGCCGGCCTTAAAGCAGCCTTCCAGCAGCTTTTCCGCAAGCGCGTCCTCGATCTTGGACTGGATCGCCCGGCGGAGGGGACGGGCGCCGTACACGGGGTCGAAGCCCTCCTTGGCAATTTCGGCGACCGCCGCATCGGAAACGGCGACCCGCATATCCATGTCCGCCATCCGCTTGTCAAGGGATTTCAGCATCCGGCGGGCGATTTCTTGGATATCAGTCTCATTGAGCTGCTTGAAGACGATGATATCGTCCACACGGTTCAGGAACTCGGGACGGAAGGTGCGCTTGAGTTCACCCATCACGTTGTCCCGGATCCGTTTCTGCTCGACCGCATCGTCCGCCGCCTTGCCTTTGCCCGCGTCCCCAAAGCCGAGCCCGTGCTTATCGGTGATCAGCCGCGCGCCGACATTGGAAGTCATGATGATGATCGCGTTTTTGAAGTCCACCCGGCGGCCCTGCGCGTCGGTCAGGATCCCGTCCTCCAGGATCTGGAGCAGCATGTTGAACACGTCGGGGTGCGCTTTCTCGATCTCGTCGAAGAGCACCACCGAGTACGGTTTCCGGCGGATCTTCTCGGTAAGCTGGCCGCCCTCGTCGTAGCCGACGTAGCCGGGAGGCGAGCCGACCAGGCGGGATACCGTGTGCTTTTCCATATACTCGGACATGTCGAGCCGGATCATCGCGTTTTCATCGCCGAACATGGTTTCGGCCAGGGCCTTGCACAATTCGGTTTTGCCCACCCCGGTCGGGCCGAGGAAGATGAAGGAGCCGGTCGGGCGCTTCGGGTCTTTCAGCCCGACTCTTCCGCGGCGGATCGCCTTGGCGACCGCGGTCACGGCCTCGTCCTGGCCGACGATCCGCTCATGAAGGATATCTTCCATCCGCAGCAGGCGCTGGCCTTCTTCTTCGGTGAGCTGCACCACGGGCACGCCCGTCCAGCTCGACACGATTTCGGCGATTTCCTTTTCGGTCACTTCGCCGGTGATGCCGGCGTTCTTTTCCTGCCATTCGTCCTTGAGGGCGGCGAGCTTCTCCTGCGCTTCTTTTTCCTCGTCGCGCAGGCGGGCGGCGCGTTCAAAGTCCTGCTCGTTGACGGCGGACTTCTTCTCTTCGTCCAGGCGCTTCACCTCGTCCTCCAGCGCCTTCAAATCCGGAGGGGCGGTAAAGGCGCGCAGCCGTACGCGGGACGCCGCCTCATCCACCAGGTCGATGGCCTTGTCGGGCAGGAACCGGTCGGAAATATAGCGGGTGGAAAGGTTTACCGCGGCTTCGATCGCCTGGTCGGTAATCTTCACCTTATGATGCGCTTCATACTTATCCCGCAGGCCGCGCAGGATCAGGATCGCTTCCTCGGCGGTCGGCTCACCCACCGTCACCGGCTGGAACCGGCGCTCAAGGGCCGCGTCCTTTTCGATGTGCTTGCGGTACTCGTCCAGCGTGGTCGCGCCGATCACCTGGAGCTCGCCCCGCGCCAGGGACGGCTTGAGGATGTTCGCGGCGTCCACCGCGCCCTCCGCCGCGCCCGCGCCGATCAGGGTGTGGATTTCATCGATAAAGAGGATGACGTCCCCCGCTTTGATCACTTCGTCGATGGCGTTCTTGATCCGCTCTTCAAAGTCGCCGCGGTACTTGGTCCCGGCGACCATGCCGGTCAGATCCAGAGTGACGACCCGTTTACCCCGCAGCAGCTCCGGCACCTCATCGGCGGCAATTTTCTGAGCCAACCCTTCCGCGATGGCGGTTTTGCCGACGCCCGGCTCACCGATCAGGCAGGGGTTGTTCTTGGTGCGGCGGGACAGGATCTGGATCACCCGCTCAATTTCATTTGCCCGGCCGATAACCGGGTCCATCTTGCCTTCCTTGGCGAGCTGGGTCAGGTCGCGCCCGAACTGGTCGAGGGTCGGGGTCTTGCCCCCGCCCTTCACACCGGCGGACTGGCCGCCCCGCACCCCTTCGGATGCGGTTTGGGCAGGGCTTGCCCCCACCGCCTTGGCGATGTCGCCGAACAGCTCGTCCGGGCGGGCGCCCAGCGCCGCCAGCAGGCGGACCGCCACGCTGCTGTCGTCCCGCAAAATGGCGATCAGGATGTGCTCGGTGCCGACGTAGCCGTGCTTCATCACAGCCGCCTCGCTCATCGCCATTTCCATCGCTCGCTTCGCCCGAGGAGTGAAATCCTCCGGGGACAGGCGGCTCACCTCGCCGGTGGATTCCACCTGGGTGATCGCCTCCTGATACTGGGCGGCGGTCACGCCGCGGGCGGCGAGCACCGACGCCGCGACGCCCGTCCCTTCCCGCAGAAGGCCGAGCACCAGATGCTCGGTGCCGATATAAGTATGGCCCAAATCCTGCGCCGCTTCCATGGCGAGGTTCAGCGCGGTGTTGGCCTTTTCGGTAAACCCTTTGAAACGATACATAGAAAAAACCCCTTTCCAAAAGCCTTTCAGCCGTCGTTCTCCGGACATCGGCGGATTCCTGTCGGAACATCCGTATCCGGGCGGAAATCCCTTGTGTTCCGGAATAGAATATGCTACAATTGTATCCGTAATTTGTCGGTATCTGGAGGGTGCGATATGACTTGCAAAAAATGCGGCGCCCCTTTAAGGGGGCAATTTTGCGAATACTGCGGCACACGGGCGGAACCGGAACCTCCCGCCGCCCCGCAGCAGACGGCTCCAGCCCCACCACCGCAGGTGGTAATTGTGAACAATCCTCCCCCACAGTACCCGACGCCGCCGGTATACGCGCCGCCGATTCCGGTGTATCCCCCGGTTCCCGCCATTCCCCCGAAAAATAAGTGGGGTGCGTTTGTCCTCTGCTTTTTTCTGGGCTATTTCGGCATCCACAAGTTTTATGAAGAGAAAATCGGAATGGGGAACCTTTACCTTTTTACTATGGGGCTGTACGGCATCGGCTGGCTGGTCGACTGGATTGTGCTGCTCACGAAACCCACCTATTACTATCCCCGGCGATAAAAAGAACCGATCGGGTACTGGATGGCCGCTTCCTTTAGGGAGCGGCCGTTTTGTTCCTTTGGGAACTTAACCTGCCAGCCGTTCCCGCACCATCTTGGCGCGTTCGGCGTCCCGTTCCCCGGGTTCCATATCCCGCCGGGCGGCCGCCATGATGGTAGCCGGCTGCGCGTCGCTGATCAGCCCGGACAGGACGTCCATCCCCACATCCGGGATAATCCCCATCGCGACCCCCACCCGCAGGTTGGAGATCAATGCCATAAACTCATCGTGAGACAATAGCCGTGCGGTGCGGAGCAGCCCTAGGGAGCGCCATACCGTGTCCTCAAACCGGGGATTGCGGCGGAGCAGTTCCCGCCCTGCCCGCTCCTCCCGGATGATCTGGTTGGCGATGCCCTTGAGGTTCTCAATCGCGGACCGTTCGGAGATGCCGAGCGTCACCTGGTTGGAGAGCTGATAGATCGCGCCCTCCGGCTTGCTGCCTTCCCCGTACAGGCCGCGGATGGTGAGCCCGAGTTTGGAAACGGTGCCCGCCAGTTGCTGGATCGCTCCCCGCTCTTCCAGTGCGGGCAGATGGAGCATAATGGAAGCCCGCATCCCGGTGCCGAGGTTGGTCGGGCACTGGGTCAGGTAGCCGAGCCGGTCGTCAAACGCGAAATGCAGCGTCTGGTCCAGGGCGGTATCCAGCTCGTCGGCCTCGCGGTACGCTTCGTCCAGGTCGAGACCCGGCCGCATGACCTGCAAGCGGATATGGTCCTCCTCGTTGATCATAATGCTGACGCTCTCGTCCTTTTTCAGCAGCAGGGCGCTTCCTTCTTCGCACTGGGCGAATTCGGGGGAAACCAGGTGGCGTTCCACCATCGACAAGGCGTCCCGGGCGGTCATATTCCCCATTTCTAAGTAATCGTAATCGCCGGCGTTTCCGCTGGCCTTGAGGGCGCCGCGCACTTTTTCTGCGACCTCCCTCTTCCTTTCGGCGGTAAGCCCTGCCGGGAACGGCGTCCCGCTGAGATTGCGGGCCAGCCGCACGCGGGTGCTGATGACCACGTCGCCCTCCGCTCCGCTTTGCTGATACCACTTTTTCGGATTATTCTGATTGGTTCTCTCGTCCATTATAAACCGCTCCTTTCGTGGATAAAGAAGAGTAAACCGGAATTTCGGCGCCCGTCCGGGTTATTCCGCCTTGTCTCCGCTCTCCTTCTCCAGTTCCTGAATCCGGTCGCGAAGCTGGGCGCATTTTTCATACTGCTGCTGGGCGATGCAGTCCGCTAACTCCCGGCGCAGGCGTTCGATTTCGTTTTCCTTCTTGACCTCTTCGCCCCCGTTGCTGGGCGCTTTGCCGGTATGGCGGGTCTTGCCGTGGATCCGCTGGATGGACGGCAGCAGCCGGTCGTAAAAGGTGGTGTAGCACTCCGGACACCCCGCCTTCCCGCTCTCCGCGATTTCCCGGAAGCTGTGGCCGCAGCCCTCGCAACGCACGGTATCGGCCGCCGTGCGGACGTCCGGTTCGGCAAACAGGCTGCCCCAGAAGCTTCCCAGGTCAAACCCGCCGAACATCGACCCGACGCCCTGCTTCGCCGCGCATTCGGCGCAAAGGTGTGCCTCCGTGGTCTGCCCGTTGATAGTTTTCTTTAAAAAGGTGGTAGCGGGCCGTTTCCCGCAGTTTTGACAAAGCATATCCGTCATCCTTTCCGCGCATGTTTTCGTATGCCCACTGCATGAGTAAAGATTCCACACAAAAATTCCACACCGGCCCCGCCGGCTAAGAGATCAAGGTGGTCAGCATCTGTTTGAACAAGTCCGAGCGCACCCGGTCCCGCTGGGCGGCAGGTACCTCGTGTAAGGCCCGGTCGGACAGAACCGCCGTCATCAGCCGGGCCGCTTCATCCGATACAGCCTGCTGATACGCCAAGTTTTCAATTATCACCCGGGCGGTGGAGGAATCCAGCGTGCTGCCGACCGCGTTGACCGTGTGCATCAGCAATGAGGTGCCCCTTCCCAGTTTTACCCGGCGGATACGGATAAACCCGCCACCGCCCCGCCGGCTTTCCACCACATACCCCTGTTCCGGGGTAAAGCGGGAGGTGAGCACATAATTAATCTGGCTGGGAACGCACCCCAGCTCTTCCGCCAGTTCGTTGCGGCGCAGCTCCGCTTCGCCGTCGTCCGCCATATCCAGCATATGGAGAATATAGGCGGTTATTTCATCGCTTATTCGCACGGAAAAGCGCCTCCTTTCTTTTGGAAAAGCCGCCGCGTCCTTTTAGAAACATATGCTTTTGACTTTCCCTGACCTTAATTGTATTGTACGTTATTGGTCAGGAAAAGTCAAAGTCAGTTAAAGTCAAACGACTTTAAAGTTTTACTCCTTTAGGCGCTATGCGGAATTTAACGCTTATTTTCCACCGTTATCATTGGATTTCTCTTGTTTTCTCATGTTTTTGCTGTTGTGATTTCCAGGTACGTCCCCAAATGCTTGCCCGGTCCGGCGATCATGCGCTGCGGTGTGCGGCGCCCCCCATTCTATTGCCGCCTCCATTCGATCCAATCCTATCCCCGGCTGGAATCCATGTACCCGGGAGCGGGATTCCATACGATCCTCCCAGCCCTCTTCCTTCCCACAGAAAATTCCCATAGCCAACGCCCCCTTTCCTGCATATCATGGACTATCCGGACGGCGATTATACCGTTTACCGCTCTTCAAAATCCTTAGTAACCGCCAAGGCGGAAACCACATAGACTGGGAATGAGAGCGGGGCAAAGAAGCCGGCAACGGCATCGGCGTCCTGAGGAAAGGAGGTCAATGAGTTATGTGTATCAGCAATCTGTTCGGCGGTGGCTGCGGCAACGGCGGCTGCACCTGGATCCTGTTCCTGATCGTTCTGCTTCTGCTTTGTGACGACGATCGTAACTGCGGCTGTGAGCGCGGCTGTGACCATGGCTGCGGCTGCGGCTGTGGCTGCTAACCCTTTTGCAGGGCCCGATAGGCTTGCGTAACCTGAAAAGGCCTTTCGGTCCGAAAGGGCTGTTCCCCTTCCTCCCTTTTTCGCAAGAAAAGGGCGGGCTGTTCCGGAGAAAGCGGGACCGGACAGCGGAGTTTCCCCTGCAGGGCCATTTTCAGGCCCAGGACCTTCCCGCTGGGTTCACAAAAAGCCATAAATGGAAGGAGGACACTACACATGTGTATCAGTCGGTTGTTTGGCGAGGGTAACTGTACTTGGCTTCTCTTCATTATCGTCCTGCTCCTGCTCTGTGACGATGATTGCGGCCGGAATAACGGTTGCGGTTGTGGCTGCGGCTGCTAACCATTCCTATCCGATTCCAGGAAACGAACTGGACTTTTAAAAAGGGGCGTCGCATCTGCGGCGCCCCTTTCGCATTTTTCGACAAGAAAATTCCGCCTTTTTCTAATTCTGGAGAACCGTTCCCCCCCACACAGTGGTTTCTGTATGGTTTCCACGGAAAAGCCGTCTGGATTTTTTCACCCGTTTCGCGAAATCCACGGAAATACCAGTTGTCTAAGTCCGCGGAATATGGTATGATTTAGAGAAGGCGGCGGCATATCCACGCAATCCCGCCGCCGGAAAGGCACGAAACGGCATGGGAAAAATCGCGGTCATCACATCGGGAAAAGGCGGCGCGGGCAAATCGACCGTTACGGCGGGGCTTGGCTGCGCGCTTGCCCGGCTCGGCCATAAGGTGCTCCTTCTCGACGGGGACGCCGGGCTGCGGAGCCTGGATTTGATGCTCGGGATCGGCGGCAGCGCCGTGTACGACATGGCGGATATCTTTGCCGGAAACTGTGAACCGATCCGTGCGATCTACCCTTCCCCCATCTGCCCCAACGTTTTTGTTCTTCCCGCGCCGGTCAGCCTGGACCAGCTCGGTTCGCCGGACGACTTGCGCCGCCTGTGCGCCGGCCTGGCACGGTATTACGAGCATGTACTGATCGACTGCCCCGCCGGTATCGGCCGCGGCTTCCGTGGGGCGATCGCCGGGGCGGAAAGGGCGTTGGTCGTCACAACGCCCGACATGGTCTGCGCCCGCGACGCGCAGATCGTCAGCCGCTTGCTGGAGGATGTCCACATCCCCTCCCGGCTGATTATCAACCGGCTGCGTCCCGCGCCGGTGATGGCGGGGAAAATGCCGGACGTGGACGAAATCATTGATACCGCCGGCTTGCAGCTACTCGGCATCCTACCGGAGGACGAAGCAGTCGCGGTCGCCAACGCGAACGGACGTCCCCTCCCCTCGGACTGCAACGCCGCCGCCTGTTTCGAAAACATCGCCCGCCGTTTTCTAGGCGAACAGGTTCCCCTGGCGCGGCTGGAAAAAATGTGACGACGCGGCGCATGTCCGGACAACCCATCCCTTAGATGAAAGGAACATATAATATTTACAAGGAGTGAACGGTAATGAATATTGCGCTGATTGCACACGACGCCAAGAAAGAACTGATGGTGCAGTTCTGTATTGCCTACTGCGGTATTCTCAGCCGACATAATCTATGCGCCACCGGCACCACCGGGAAAATGGTTTCGGAAGCCACCGGCCTGCAGATCACCCGGTATATGAGCGGGTCGCAGGGCGGCGACCAGCAGATCTCCTCCCGCATTTCCTGCAACGAGATCGACCTGCTGCTCTTTTTCCGTGACCCGATGACCGTGAAGCCCCATGAACCGAATGAAAGCGACATGTTCCGGCTGTGCGACATGCGCAATATCCCGGTCGCCACCAATATCGCGACGGCTGAGGTGCTCATCCACGGCCTGGAACGCGGCGATCTTGACTGGCGCGATATCGTCAATCCCGCCATCCGCTGACCGAATCGGATTACGATGGACCGGAAGGCGTGCGAAAGCGCGCCTTTTTTGGTTTCTCCCCCGTTTTGCGAGATGCAATACATGCTTTCCCCGACGGAGTGCCTTTTCCAGCGGGAAAGCCCAGAAAGGACAGAATCTGTTATGGCCCTGATAACCAAAGCGATCCGCGGCACGCAGGACGTGCTGCCTGCCGAAAGCTATAAGTGGCAACATGTGGAACAGACCGCCCTCGCCATTGCGCGGGATTACGGCTTCCGGGAAATGCGCGCCCCGGTATTTGAGCATACCGAGCTGTTCCAGCGTTCGGTGGGGGAAACCACCGACGTGGTACAGAAGGAAATGTACACCTTCAACGACAAAGGCGGCCGCTCAATCACCCTGCGCCCGGAGGGGACGGCCGGCATGGCCCGCGTCCTGCTGGAACACGGGCTGCAGAACGAACCGCTGCCGGTCAAGGTTTCGTACATCACCTCCTGCTACCGGTACGAGAAGCCGCAGGCGGGCCGGCTGCGCGAATTCCACCAGTTTGGCGTGGAATGCTTCGGCGCCGCCGCCCCCCAGGCCGACGCGGAAGTGATCGCCCTGGCCAGGACAATCCTCAACGAACTCGGCGTAACCGGCGTGGCGCTGCACATCAATTCGATTGGCTGTCCGGAATGCCGTGCAAAATACCACGCGGCCTTGAAAGCCTATTTTGAAGGCAGGAAGGACGACCTGTGCGAAACCTGCCGGGGGCGGCTGGACCGGAACCCCATGCGGATTCTGGACTGCAAATCCCCCGTCTGCTCGGAAATCGCCGCGGGCGCACCGGTCATGCTGGATTACCTTTGCGACGACTGCCGGGCGCACTTCGATACAGTGAAAGCCTGCCTGTCCGAAGCGGAAATCGAATACGAGATCGATACCCGGATTGTGCGCGGGCTGGATTATTACACCCGCACCGTTTTTGAATTCGTGTCGGATGCGCTGGGCGCTCAGTCAACCGTCTGCGGCGGCGGCCGGTACGACGGGCTGATCGACGAGCTGGGCGGCCCGCACCTCCCCTCCCTCGGTTTCGGGATGGGTCTGGAACGCCTGATGCTGATCCTGGAAGCCAAAGGCGCGCAGTTCCCCACTCCTCCCCGGTGCGAAGTCTATCTCGTCTCCATGGGCGACAAGGCGGCGCAGCGCTGCTTCGCCATCGCCACCCGCCTGCGGGACGGCGGCGTTTCGGTGGAGTGCGACACCGTCGGCCGCAGCCTGAAGGCGCAGATGAAATATGCGGATAAAATCGGCGCGCGGTACACCATCGTGGTGGGGGACAACGAGCTGGAAAGCGGCCTTGCCCAGCTGAAAAATATGGAAACCGGCGAAACCGATGAAATCGCGCTGGACGACAGCCTGTACACCACCCTGTACACCAAATCCCTCGACCGCCAGCTCGCGGATATGACCGACCTGTTCGGGGCGGTTGCGGAATAGGGAACGACGCTTCGCGCAGTTCCCAGGAAAAAGCCCTTGCCGGGCCCTCACCCTGCATTTTGTAGTTTTCGCTGTTCTTTTTTCATTAACTGAGTGGGAGATATTATTTACGGATGCTCATTCCTGAGGAATCGCGGGACGGCATCCCATACACCAAGGCTCCGGGCGCGGCGCGCTCTGCTGTTTTTACAAATCCGGGCGTCTGCCCATCAAAGGGGATACATAGCATGGCTGAAACGTTAAAAGGACTCAAACGAACCGATTATTGCGGCGTTTTCCGTAAAGAGGACGCCGGCCGGGAAGTCACGGTCTGCGGCTGGGTGCAGCGGCAGCGCGACCTGGGGCAGCTCATTTTTGTCGATCTGCGCGACCGTACCGGTATCGTCCAGCTGGCGTTTGACGAATCCACCGACCGCGCGGTTTTCGATAAAGCCTTTTCGGTACGCAGCGAGTACGTCCTCGCCGCGAAAGGCGTGGTGCGGGTGCGCTCCTCCGTCAACCACGATATCCCGACCGGCGATGTGGAAATCGCCGTGAGCGAGCTGCGGATTTTGAACAAGGCGGAAACCCCGCCCTTTGAAATCGTAGAAAACAGCACCACGTCGGAGACGACCCGGCTGAAATACCGGTATCTCGACCTCCGCCGGCCGGATCTGCAGCGCAACCTGCTGCTCCGCCACCGCATCGCCAAATCCACCCGGGATTATTTTGACCAGCAGGGCTTTATCGAGCTGGAAACCCCGATCCTGATCAAATCCACCCCCGAGGGCGCACGGGACTTCCTGGTTCCCTCCCGCCTGCATCACGGCGAGTTTTACGCCCTTCCCCAGTCCCCTCAGCTCTACAAGCAGCTTTCTATGGTCGCGGGGTTCGACCGGTATGTGCAGCTTGCCCGCTGCTTCCGGGACGAGGATCTGCGCGCCGACCGGCAGCCCGAATTCACCCAGATCGACCTGGAAATGTCCTTTGTGGACGTGGAGGATGTGCTGGAGGTCGGGGAAGGCTTCCTGGCCCACCTTTTTAGGGAAGTGCTTGGCGTGGAACTCCCGATGTCTCTCCCCCGCCTGACGTACACCGAAGCAATGGAACGCTACGGCTCGGACAAACCGGATGTCCGCTTTGGCATGGAACTGATCGACCTGACCGAAGCGGTGCGCGGCTGCGGGTTCGGGGTGTTTGCTTCCGCCATTGAAGGCGGCGGCACGGTGCGGGCGATCACCGCGAAAAACGCGGTTTCAGCCCTCACCCGCAAGGAAATTGACAAGCTCACCGAAATGGTGCGCGGCATCGGCGCGAAGGGCCTGGCCTGGGTGCGTCTCACTCCCGACGGCGCCGCATCCTCCTTTGCCAAGTTCCTCACCGAGGAAGAGATAGCCGCGCTGCTGAAAACCGCCGGCGCGGAAACCGGCGACGTGGTGCTGATTATCGCAGACACGGTGAAAAAGCATGTGCTGGCCACGCTCGGCGCGCTCCGCCTGGCGGTGGCCGACAAGCTGAACATCCCCCGCGAAGGCTATCGCCCGCTGTGGATCACCGACTTTCCCTTCTTTGAATACGACGAGGAAGCCGGCCAGTACGTCGCCATGCACCATCCTTTCACCGCCCCGCTGGACGAGTGCATCCCCTATCTGGACAGCGAGCCGGACAAGGTGTTCGCCAAAGCGTACGACCTGGTGCTCAACGGCATTGAACTGGCGAGCGGCTCCATCCGGATCACCGATCCGGAACTACAAAAGCGGATGTTCGCCGCTCTCGGCCTTTCGGAGGAGGAAGCGTACCGGAAGTTCGGCTTCCTGACCGACGCGTTCAAATACGGGGCGCCCCCGCACGGCGGCATGGGCATCGGCCTGGACCGGCTGGTGATGCAGATGCTCGGCGCTCCCACCCTGCGGGATGTGGTCGCTTTCCCCAAGGTGCAGAACATGACCGAACCAATGACCGAATGCCCCTCCCCCGTGGACGAAACACAGCTGATGGATCTCGGCATCACGGTAAGAAAAGAAGAACAAGCGTAAAGGGAAAGCACTTGTCTTCCTTTATGAAAAGGAAATCGCCTCTCGCCGGAAGCGAGGGGCGATTTTTGTTCTGGTTATCCGGAGCATTCAAATATATAATATAATGCGGCATTCCTCTTTTTACAACAAGATTCGTACTATTTATTCCGTTTATTACAATTTGTATATTATTTTGTGCGTCCCACTCTTTCCTACCGTTTTCTCCCCCTGCCGGGTTTACCCGGATACCTCCCATAAAAAAGCTCCGCGGCAGTAAGCCACAGGTGGATAAGGAAGTATAATAAAACTTAATACATTCGTGGCATTGCAAAGGTAGAAATCAAGACATCAATCGAAAGATTGATGTCTTTTTTCTTTGACTTAAAATCCGTGCATTCGTATAATGCAACTCTTTTTGCTACAATGTCATCAAAGGAGGAAAGCGTATGAAAATTACATTTCATCTTGCACTTGATGACAATCAACGCAGTATGATTATCCATTCTCTTAACAACTTGAGAAACAGACTAATTGAGCAAGGCAAATACACAGATACCGTTGATCACATACTTGTAAAAGTAATCAGTGCAAAGAAAAAGAAATTCAAAATTGTTTATACGGAGAATTGAATTATGATTGAAGAATTGAATATGCAGTATGAAAATCAAGGCAATTATACTTTGCCCTGTGTAACAACTAAAGCGGAAAATGACTTACATATCGGCGTGTGGGCAAACCGTCACAGGCGATATTTGAAACAACACCATCGAATCAGATATTACAATCTGCTCACATCAAAAAAGCTGTATTCATATCTTGCTGACATTGAAGAACAAGCAGAAAATATGTATCAGAAACTTGTAAAATCATTTGCCGAACAAGAAAATGTCACGGAAAAAATGAAGGCAGAAAACTCTATGGAATGGATTCGGAGATTGAATAATATCCGAAATCGTGCGGCAGAAATCGTAAATACTGAACTGATTTTTAAATAAAGATATACAGCCTACGGAGAAAAAACATTTTTCGTAGGTTGTATCTTTCTTTGCTTTTTATTTTCTGTACTACCTCAGCGAGCAGACTGTTTGTATCCACAAACAGTAAATCTCGTTAGGGCAAGCCCTAAAACCTCTAATATTTTTTCAGCATTTCTTACACAATTAAAGTCACAGCCGCTTGCTAAAATACAAGTGCTTTATTTATATTAAGAGATAATTTTTTATGGAAAGTGTACTTGATATTTCTGATTCCATTGATATAATAAAGGCATGGAAAGCTAACTTTCCGTAGAGAGGAGAAGTGCAGTGAAAAACCGTTTAGAAGAAATTCGGAAAGAACGAGGGATTAAGCAGGAAGAACTTGCTGCTGCATTAGAGGTATCCCGACAGACTATCGGATCATTAGAAAACGGACGATACAATCCTTCTATTATCTTGGCATTTAAGCTTGCACGGTATTTTGATATGAGCATTGAAGATATTTTTATTTACGAGACGGCGGATTGAGATGAAAAATAAAATTTGGTACACGGGTTATATTATTTCGCTATGTATCGTGCTAATTGTTTTTCTAACAGATTTTAATAAAATGGTAGACATAGGGCTTGCAGTTTTGTTTAGCGCAATATTTTCTGTTTCGCATACGCAAATTTTGCATAATAAAATGATGAAAAACGATACAGAGTACAAGAATGATGTTATGGATGAACGCAACATTGCAATTAAGGAAAAAGCGGGAAATATAACAAATATGATTACCCTTACCCTTTTGGGCTTAGCAACAGTGATATTCATTTGCTTAGATTTGTTGCTTCCGGCAATTGTAACCGGAGCAATTATCACCGTTCAACCAGTCATCCTAATTATTGTCAGTAATATGATTGAGAAAAAATGTAACGGAGGATATTATGAAATTTGTAATTGAACACTTATCAAAAAGCTTTGAGAAAAAGGAAGTTCTCAGAGATATTGATTTTACCTTTGATGAAGGGAAAATT
>CAMMRL010000054.1 GCA_946499275.1 uncultured Clostridia bacterium
TATCTGGCCCGCCCGGAGGGATTCGAACCCCCGGCCTTCAGAATCGGAATCTGCTGCGATATCCAGCTTCGCCACGGGCGGGTATAAAAAATAATGTTTGCAAAAGCGGACACCCAATAACCGGGATGCTGCCAGCTTCATTACTGAAAGCTATCCTATTTTACAACGAAACGCGACGATTTGCAAGCCCTATTTTCTTCTTTTTTGTTTTCACCGTTTTGTAGCCCTTCCGTCCTTTGCTAATATCCTATTGGGTGGAAAAGCCCCATAGAACATGCCGGGCCGGCGAGCTTTGCGGGGAAAACAGGGAAAACGTAAAGAATGGTATATAACTTCTAAGGATACGTTCTTGTCCGGGGCAAAAAAACATTGTAAAATGGGGGCAGGTCCATGCCGATACAATTTCTGCGGGGGCGGAAAAGACAACGCGGGCTCCCAGCGGAAAACCAAAGGACGCAAAGGATGAAAAATCATGCCGATCACGTATCAGAGCGAAACGCGCACCTTTCAACTGGATACCGCCCATTCGTCGTATATCTTTCGGGTTTACGACGGCGATTACCTCTTTCACGAATATTGGGGGAGGAAGCTCCGTCCGGTGGATCTGATCCGGCTTCACGCGACATGCGCTTCCGGCTTTTCTCCCAACTGGGCGGGCTATACCTCGACGTCCCAGAGTCTGGACCTGATTCCCGCCGAATATCCGGTGTATGGCGGCGGGGATTACCGCAGCCCGGCCATGGAAGCGGCTTTTTCCGACGGAAGCCGCCTGCTGGACCTGAAGTACGTTTCCCACACAATCCTTAAGCAAAAACCGTCGCTGCCGGGGCTGCCCGCGCTGGACGGGGGGGACGCCACGCTGGAGCTGGCTCTGGCCGACCATCCCTCCGGGCTCACGGTGATCGTCAGCTATACGGTGTACGAAGAATGCGACGTGATTACCCGGCACGCCGAGATTGTCAACACCACCGGGGAGATGGTGCGGGTGAACCGTGCGCTGAGCGCCAGCGTGGACCTAGGCTCCATGGATTATGATCTGATCGGCCTGCGCGGCGCCTATCTCCGGGAGCGGCAGGTAGAACGCCGCCCTCTCCGGCACGGAATGCAGGCGCTGGAGAGCCGCCGGGGTGCTTCCGGCCACCAGATGAACCCGTTTCTGGCCCTCGCCGCGCCGAATGCGGATGAAGAGACGGGGGAAGTCTACGGAGCCGCGCTAATTTACAGCGGAAGCTTTATCGCTTCGGCCGAGGTGGACTGCTTTAACACGACCCGGCTGCAGATCGGGCTGAATCCCTTCGATTTTTCCTGGAAACTGGAACCGGGGGAGAGCTTTACCACCCCGGAAGCGGTGCTGACCTACAGCGCCGAGGGGCTGGGCCGGATGTCCCGGAATTTCCATACCGTATTCCGGGGCCATCTCGGCAAAGTAAAGGGGACCCGCCGGCCTAACCCGATTGTGATCAACAACTGGGAAGCGACCTATTTTGACTTTGACGAAGAGAAGTTGTGTTCGCTGATCCGGAGCTGCAAAGGGCTGGGGATCGACACCTTTGTGCTGGACGACGGATGGTTTGGCAAACGGGACGACGACACCACCTCGCTGGGCGACTGGTTTGTCCACCGGGGGAAGCTGCCGAACGGTTTGAAGCCGGTGATCGACTGCTGCCGGGAGAACGGGATGTCGTTCGGCATCTGGGTGGAGCCGGAGATGGTTTCGGAGGACAGCGAGCTGTACCGCACCCATCCCGACTGGGCGATTCAGAAGGAAGGCCGTCCTTACTGCACAGGGCGGCAACAGCTCGTGCTCGACCTATCACGCCGGGAGGTAACCGACTATTTGAAAGAGACAATTGGCCGCTTACTGGCGGAAAACGACATTTCCTATGTGAAATGGGATATGAATCGGAACATTACCGACCAGTATTCTTCTGGCCTTCCCGCCGACCGGCAGCCGGAGCTGCTCCACCGGTATATGCTCGGGCTGTACGATCTGCTGGAGGATCTGACCGACCGTTTCCCACAAGTGGTGTTCGAGGGCTGTTCGGGCGGAGGTGGCCGCTTCGACGCTGGGATGCTTTACTACATGCCGCAGGCCTGGACTAGCGACGATTCCGACGCCATTGAGCGGCTGAAAATCCAGGCCGGGACTTCGCTGGTGTACCCGCCGCGGTGCATGACGGCCCATGTATCGGCTTCCCCCAACCATCAGGTCGAGCGGGTCACCCCCTTCAAGACACGCGGGCTGGTGGCGATGAGCGCTTCCTTCGGGTACGAGCTGAACCCTCTCTCCTTGGACGAAGAAGAGCGGGCGGCGATCGCGGAGCAGACCGCGTATTACCACCGGATAAACGATCTGGTTGCCGGGGGCGATTTTTATCGGCTGGTCTGCCCGTTCAAACAGCGTCCGAATGGCGGGGGGGACGATGCGGCCTGGATGTTTGTATCCCCGGATAAAAGCCGGGCCTTTGTGATGTACGCGCAGCGGCTGGCCGTCCCGGCCGGCCCGCCCCGCCGGATCCGGCTGCAAGGGCTGGATCCCCGGGTGGTATACCGTATTGAAGAGTTGGACGGCGATTTCGGTGGAGACGAGCTGATGTACGCCGGGCTGACCATGCCGTATTTTATGGCGGATTTTGACGCGCTGTGCTTTACTTTGATACGCAAAATATGATATACTTTTCCCAACAAGAAAACCGGCTGGAAAATTATGCCGGCCGGCGCAGGGAAAAGGCGGGCGGTTTCCGCCCGCCTTTTTGCTGTTTGGAAAGGGGTAGGAATATGGGCAATGGGTTTATGGACATGGCCAACTCCGGCATGATGTATCTGATCGCCGGCGTGGTTGTTGTGTTCGTTATGGTGATGGCGGTGGTGTTTTTCATCAAAGCCTATCGCGAGGGGGTAAAAATCGGCATCGATAAAAAGAAAATGAACAAAGCGATCGTATCCAGCGTTACTTTCACCATTATCCCGTCGATCGGCATCCTGATCGGGGTGATCGCGCTTTCGGGTTCGCTGGGTATCCCGATCCCGTGGCTGCGGCTGTCGGTGATCGGCGCGCTGCATTACGAGACAATGGCGGCCGACGTCGGCGCGCAGGCGGCCGGGCTTTCCGGCCTTGGCGATGTCATGACGGGGGACGCGTTCGTCACCATTATTTTTGTTATGACCATCGGGATCATCTGGGGCGGTGTGTTTTGCATCTTCGGGTTGAAAAAATACCAGAAAACCCTGAACAAGGTGCAGCAGAAGGACAACCGCTGGGGGACGATCATGTTCAATGCGATGTTCGTCGGCATGGTCTGCGCTTTTATTGGGCAGGGGCTGGCGAATACCCGCAAGGGGGATTTCACCAGCGTGATCGTCATTGTGGTGTCGGCGCTGTTCATGGCGCTGTTCACCTGGCTGACTGAAAAGAAAGGGCAGAAGTGGATGGAAAGCTTTTCCCTTTCGTTCAGCATGGTGCTGGGCATGGCGTCCGCCATATTGTACCAGTCGGTCATCCTGCCCGCGATCGCCAGGTAAAGAAAGGAGAACAACGTGATGGCTAAGAATAATAATCAGACAAAAGAACGCAGCTTTGACGACCAGATGCACTGGTACGGCCGGATCTGGACGGGGATCGCCATCTGCCTGATGCTGCTGGTGCCGCTTTTTGTCGGGGTGTATTTTCAGGCTTCTCCCAGCGCCAAGGGGATGCTGATCGGCGCGGCGAGCATCTGCATCATCTACCTGCCCTCCAGCATCGTGGAGGTGATTACCTATGCCCCCATGCTCGGCACCGGGGCAACCTACCTCGCCTTTGTTACCGGCAACCTCACCAACCTGAAGATCCCCTGCTGTATGAGCGCACGGGAAATTGTGGGGACCGAGTACGGCACCAAGGAAAACGAGATCATTTCCACCCTGTCGGTGGCCGCGTCTTCGCTGGTGACCTGTACGGTGTTGATTATCGGTGTGCTGCTGCTGGCCCCCCTCCGCCCGATCCTGGAAGCGCCGGTGCTCAAGCCCGCGTTCGATACGGTGGTGCCGGCACTGTTCGGCGCGCTGGGGTATAAATATTTCTCCAAAACCCCGATGGTGGCGGTCGCGCCGTTTGTCTCGATGGCGCTGTTGTGTCTGCTGGTGCCCGCAGCGGCCGGCCAGGTGGCGATTCTGGTACCGATTTCGGCGGTGATCTCGATTGTGGTGGCGCGGATTTTGTATGTAAAGAAAAAGATATAACATCCATGATGGAACCGATTCAAGAAGGAGGCGGACAGAATGCCTATCGGCGTGATTGTTTTGCTGTGTATTGTGGGGCTGCTTGTCCTTTTGCTGCTGGTCGCCTGTGTACGCGCGGCGATGATGGGCGGGAAGGCGGCGGTCTCCTCCCAACCGGCAAAGACGCAGGACATGGAGAAAGCGGACGGGTACGCGCGGTCCCTGTCCAAGATGATCCAGTGTGAAACGGTGAACCCGCGCGGGGCTGACTCGTCCGCGAAATTTTCCCGGATGCGGGAGGTGCTGGAGGAGCTGTTTCCCCTGGTTCACGCGCAGATGGAGCGCACCCTGATCGGGGATGCACTGCTTTTCCGCTGGAAGGGGAAGGATCCGGGCCGCAACCCGATCGCTTTCCTGGCCCATTCCGACGTGGTGGAGGCTACGGGGGAGTGGAAGCATCCGCCCTTTGCCGGGGAGATTGCGGACGGCTGCATTTGGGGCCGCGGCGCGATGGATAACAAAGGCAACCTCTGCGCCGTCCTTTCGGCGGCGGAGGAATTGCTGGCGGAGGGGTTCGTCCCGCCCTGCGACGTGTACATCGCCAGCTCCAACAACGAAGAGACGATGGGAGACGGCGCGCCGAACACGGTGGAATACCTCAAAAAGCAGGGGATTACTCTCGACCTGGTGATCGACGAGGGCGGCGCGGTCGTCAACGCGCCGATGCCGGGCCTGAAAGGGAATTTTGCGATGATGGGCATTATGGAAAAAGGGTACGCGGACGTGCGCTTCACCGCCCGGTCGGACGGCGGCCACTCCAGCACCCCGCCCAAAGGGACCCCGATCGCCCGTCTGGCGGCCTTTGTCAATCGGGTGGAAACCCATTCGCCCTTTAAAATGAAATTCACCCCGCCGGTAAAGGATATGTTCCGCAAGCTCGCCCCGCATATGGCGTTCCCCTTCCGGCTGCTGTTCGGCAACCTGTGGCTGTTCGGCCCGCTGCTCAAGCTGGTGATGCCGATGGTGAGCGGGCAGGCCGCCGCGTTACTGAAAACCACCTGCGTCTTCACCATGGCGGAGGGGAGCGGCGCCCCCAACGTGATCCCCACCGCCGCGAGCGTGACCGCGAACCTCCGCTTTATGGTGCACCAGGCGCGGGACGAATCGCTGGCCGCTTTGAAGCGGCTGGCGGGGAAGTACAACCTGGAGATGGAGGTGCTGTATTCCTCCGATTGCTCCCCGGTCACCGATACGGGAAGCGAGCGCTTCCGTTTTGTGGAAAACTGCGTGCGGGAGATCTTCCCGGAAGCGCCGGTGGCCCCGTATGTGATGCTGGGCGGGACCGATTCCCGCCACTATAACGCGATCAGCCCTTGCGTAGTGCGGTTCGGGCCGACCGTCCTCACCCCGCAGCAGCTCGCTTCTATGCACGCCAGGGACGAAAATTTCGGCGTGGATTCGCTGGCCCGATCGGTCGCTTTCTTCCGCCGGGTGCTGACGGCGTACCGCTGACCGCCCGCCGCTCGTAAACGGGCATTCCCCTTTCCAGCCGCCGATTTGGCCCTTCGCAGCGAGAAATCCAATCGCCGGGCCATGCGCCTGCAGGCGGGCGGGGGCGGCCCGTGTGGTCCTTTTTGCCATGCCGTCCGCTTTCCTGCGGATTATCCAGTGTTCGTCCCTGGTATAACCCGGAGACACGGTAAGCCTAAGCAGGCAATAAAAATTCCGCCGCTCCAAAAGGAGCGGCGGAATTTTTATTACTTGTCGGCGAAGGGAACGGTGCCCTACTGGAGGACCGTCGCCACCCGGTTGCCCTGAGTGACCAGGCAGATGTAGGTTTTCCCCGGATTCACGGAGAGGGCGGTGCCGTCCTGTTCGGTAAAGGTTAGGCTTTCCGCCGTCCGGGTCCACCGGATATCCCGGCTGGTGCCCGCGGTGAGGAACACGCCCTCCCCGGCGTTCAGCCGGAAGTTGATGTGGTCGGCGTCCTCGTTGTACTTTTCATCGTACATAATAATCACGTTGGTCACGGCGATCTGTGCGGCGTCCATCATCACATGCGGTTCCATGTTGTCCAGGGTACCGTTCATTTTGTTGTACAGCTTGGTGCTTTCATCGTATAGGAAGCACACCCGCTGCAGGCCGGAGAAGGAGAGCTGCACCTTGCTACCGGGCCCGCCACCCGCTTTGGGGGAATCAAAACGGAAGGGGGCGGGATGGCTGGAGGAATCCGCATAGCCTTGGCCGCCGATAAAACTCGCCAATTTTTCCCCGCCGGAAAGCAGGCTGTGTTCCGACCCGCGCTGCGCCAGAAGGTCGGGGTCCCTCCAGCCGGCCTGCGAGGCGTTGGACAGGAAGTTCACATCGTCCAGCCCGAAATTCTGGATATTGGCAAGCCCTAGGGGGCTACCGCCCGCGTGGCCATAAATCGCATCCAGCGACTGGGCGACCGTGACAAAGGGGCTGCGGGCGCTGCGCAGGGGCCCGATTTTCTCCGGCACCCGGGAAGCGCCGGCAAACACCGCCATAATGCGGGTGATGCCTCCCTCGGTTTCCGCTTCCAAAAACAGGTCGGCTTTGTCCAGCCCGTACTGCGGCCGGGCGGTAGAGCTGTTTTCCACCATTAGTGCTATCGGCCGGGTGGAAGCTCCGGGCGCAATATCGGCCACGCCGGTCAGCGGGTTGACCGCATTGGCGGGTGTCTGTGTGCCGTCTCCTTGCGTGCCGGAAGGGGAGGAGACGGCCTCCCCGGGCGAAACAGTGCTACCCCCTCCCTCTCCTTTGCCGCGGCAGGCGGTCAACGCCAGCAGGCAAGCGGAGCCGAGTACAGCCGCCAGCAGGCGGTGCGGTTTATACGTCATTGTCTTTCCTCTCTCTTTTTGTTGGATTAGCCGTGTCGGACAAGGCACGGCCGCGCCCCCCATTATAGCGCATTCTATTTTCGAATACAATCGATTCCAGGAAAAGGAATCCAAAAGAATCCTTAAGATTTTGCGGTATGTGGGGGCGGCGGAACCAGTTTGATTTTTGGCCAATTCCCCCTTGACGGATGGGAAAATCGGGGGTATGATGAGATAGAATCCTTACCCTGCTTATGGCGGAAGAAGGGTTCCCAAATTTTGAACAGGCTGTCTTCGGGGCGGGGTGTAATTCCCCACTGGCGGTAATGCGGCATCGGCCGACGAGCCCGCGACCCAAAGCCTTGGCTTTGGCTGACTCCGGTGAGATCCCGGGAGAACCGCCGTATCGGCGGGAAAGCGGCGGCATACGGCCGTCGGTGCCAACGGTATAGTCCGGATGAAAGAAGACACGCGCAGAGTATGCGTTTTCGCCCCGCAGCTATCCTGCTGCGGGGCTTTTGGCATTTTGCGCGCACGCAGTGCAGACAGCCCGGAAAGGATGCATGGAGTAATGACCGGAAAAATGGAAAATGGCCGTCAGGCGAAGCGGGATCCCTTCCTGCTTACGGTGGCGACGGCGATGCTTGCTGCGATCGCCTATGTCCTGATGTTGCTGGAGTTCCCCCTGCTGCCGACGGCGCCCCACCTGAAAATGGATTTCAGCGATCTGCCCGCCGTGCTGGGAGGGGTGCTCTTTGGGCCGGTGTGCGGCGTGGCGGTGGAGTTGGTGAAGAACTTGCTGGAGATGCTGACCAAAGGGCTCGGCACCCAGATGGGTTTTGGCAATTTGCAGAACTTTTTGATCGGCTGCTCGTTTGTGCTCCCTTACGCGATTCTTTACCGGGGGATGGAACGTAAAAGCCGTCCAATAGTGGCGCGTCTGATTCTTCCAGCGGCGGTTGGGATGGTCGCAATGTTGGTGGTAGGTTTCTTAAGCAACCTGGTGGTGGCCCCGCTGTATTTGCAGCTTTTCTTAGGACAATCCCTCAGTGGAGAGCTGGTGATGGGCTACGCGCTGATATCGCTGCCCTTCAACGCGCTGAAAAGCGTCATTCTGGGGATCCTGCTCGCGCCGCTGCTGGCCGCCGCCCTCCGGCCGATCCGCCGGGCGCTTGGCCGGAGAGGGTAATCGCCGGGTTTGGCTGGAAAATCCGGAAAGCGGAGTTCTCCGGCTTTTTTTCCTTTGTATTCGCCAGTCCAAACCCATGCGCGGATTCTGCAGAAAGAGGTTCTATCCTTCTAGGATAGAACCTCTTGTTTTTTCGTGTAATCGGTTTTAACCGGCGTTTTTTAGAATAAACTATCTTGTCAAATTCCTACAGCCATAGGGGGAGTCCTCAATCGAATTATGTTTGCCAGTTTGCGTCTTTTATTATTCTCAAATATCGCCGCTCTTGTGTCCAGCTTCGGCGTTTGATAGCCTGTTTCATTGCAAAATAAATCTTTGACCTTCTCTATGCTGAAATCTGTTTTTTCTGCAAGCATTTCGGCCGATATTTCCCTTAACTGTTCATATCGTTCCCTATCGTAAGCATCTTTCGTATAGGTGAGCCCGGTTTGGGCTAGGATGGATCTATGGAGCGTCGGATCGAAATGTTCTGTATTTCCGCTTTCCGTCGCCGGGTTATACGATTGCTCGCATTCTTTCAAAGGTATGTTAACGAAAGAAGGAAAGAAAGATTTTTCCTTATATGTTGACATATCTCGACGGAGTTTGTATAATAAACATGCGAAATCGAATATGTCCTTATCAAGAGCGGCGGAGGGTACAGGCCCGATGAAGCCCGGCAACCTGCCGGCGGTGGAAACACCCGGCAAGGTGCTAATTCCTGCGGCCAACCGGCCGGCAGATGAGGTGGTGACGCGCCGTGCTGCCGCACGGCGCGTTTTTGTGTTCTTTTTACCGCGGCAAAAGAAGGAACGGACGCCTGCGAGATGTCCAAAAGAAAAGGGGGCCGGGTTCAGAGACTGCCGGCCATGGAAATGGTATCAAGAGGGCGGCGCAATGCCCGGGCTCCCTGTAAGAAAGGAAGGATTATCCTATGGAAAAACGCTTTTTTACTTCGGAATCCGTAACCGAAGGGCATCCGGATAAAGTCTGCGACCAGATTTCGGATGCGGTACTGGACGCGATTCTGGCGCAGGATCCGGGCGCCCACGTCGCCTGCGAAACCGTCGCCACTACGGGCGTGGTCATGGTGATGGGAGAAATTACTACATCTTGTTATGTGGATATCCCCAAAGTGGCGCGGCAGGTGATCCGGGAGATCGGGTACGACAACGCCGCCCAGGGGTTTGACGGCGCCACCTGCGCGGTGCTCACCGCGATCGACGAGCAATCCCCCGACATTGCGATGGGGGTGAACGAAGCGCTGGAAATCTGCGGGACAGCGGGTGAGGATCTCGACCGCATCGGCGCGGGGGACCAGGGGATGATGTTCGGTTTTGCCTGTGACGAAACCCCGGAACTGATGCCGCTTCCCATTTCTCTCAGCCACAAAATGGCCCGCCGGTTGGCCGAGCTGCGCAAATCCGGGGAGCTTGCCTATCTACGTCCGGACGGTAAGACCCAGGTGACGGTGGAGTACGACGGGCATACCCCTGTCCGTGTGGATGCGGTGGTGGTTTCCACCCAGCACAGCGAGGAAGTTTCGCTCGAAACCATCCGGGAGGATGTGATCGAGCGGGTGATCCGCCCGGTTATCCCGGCGGAACTGCTGGATGCGGACACCAAGATTTTTGTGAACCCGACCGGCCGTTTCGTGGTCGGCGGCCCGCAAGGGGACAGCGGCCTGACGGGACGGAAAATTATCGTGGACACCTACGGCGGCTACGCCCGCCACGGCGGCGGCGCCTTCTCGGGCAAGGACCCGACCAAGGTGGACCGCTCCGCCTCCTACATGGCGCGGTACGCGGCGAAGAATGTGGTGGCCGCCGGCCTAGCCAGGCGCTGCGAAGTGCAGCTTGCCTATGCGATCGGGGTGGCGCATCCCGTTTCGGTGCTGGTGGATACCAGCGGCACCGGCGTGGTGCCGGATGAGAAGTTGGCCCAGGCGTTGTCCGCCGTCTTTGATTTCCGCCCGGCGGCGATCATCCGCCAGCTGGACCTGCGCCGCCCGATTTACCGCCCGTTGGCCGCATACGGCCATGTCGGCCGGGAGGATCTCGGCGTGAATTGGGAAAAGACGGACAAAACGCAGGAACTCAAAGCCTATCTCGGGCTTTGACAGCCGGCAGATAAAACAATCGAAAGGCGTCCTGTTCCTCCATAGGGGAATAGGGCGCTTTTTTATTATTGTATAATAGCGGAAGAATTTCTATAAATACGAATGTGGCCTAAAAGTTGCCAGAATAATATGGATAACTTTTAGGTGTTGTCTTACCATAGTAATAAATTCCCTTGTAAATATTGACATAAATTAAAAGACTAAATCGTTAAAAATTTCCATTGAAAAATATTCCTATTTTTTATATTATTTAATCAAAATTTGAGTGAAACGCCGATAAATGGGCATAATTATTATTATGCGCAAACGATAAACTAATTGGGGTAAACGATGGGCGAAGCAATAAAAGAGGGAATCGTTCTAGGTATAGCATTTTTCGTGGCTATCGCTTTTTTTGCACTGGTATTTCACGGAATATCCCTATTGGTGAATAGGTCGGAGTTTATCCATAATTTAAATGAAGCCTTTTGCAATATGTGCAGAAAGATTTTAAAAAAATTCCATAAATAGAATTACAGCCAGAATAAAACGCCAGAGCAACCATGTGAAATGGTGCTCTGGCATTTTTCTATGCTCAAGGGCTCCCGATTGAACCCGCTGTTTGACAACTGCGAGAGGTTTTATAGGAAGGAAGGATTACTGTTTCTTTGCGCCGCCGCCCTTTGCATGGTTCTAACAGCAACCGGTTGTTAGAAGCCAGAACAGGTGGAAAGGGTATCGTCGGGAGGAACGGCTACCGGAACCGGCATTGAAAGGAAAACAAGAACAAATGTTTGACAAATACGAAAATTTGTTCTATACTGTCCCTACAGGGGAAAGAGCAGGTATAGGGAAGAAAGCCGTTTGTGATTCGGCTCCTATTTTCGGGGCGCCGCGTCCAGCCGGCATGAGATAAGGGAGACGCCACCATGGATTTGATGGATAAGCTAAGCATACTCACCGATTCCGCGAAATACGACGCGGCCTGCACCTCAAGCGGCGCCAGCCGCGAAGGGCGGGATGGCATGATCGGTAGCGCCAATTCCGGCGGGATATGCCACAGCTTTGCCGCCGACGGGCGCTGCATTTCCCTGCTGAAGGTGCTAATGACCAATTACTGCATTTACGATTGCCAGTACTGCGTCAACCGCTGCAGCAACGACGTGCCCCGCGCCGCGTTTACGCCGGACGAGCTGGCGAATTTGACCATTGAGTTTTACAAACGGAATTATATTGAGGGGCTGTTTTTAAGCTCGGGCGTGATGCAGAATCCGGATGCGTCGATGGAGCGGATGTGCCGGGTGCTGGAACTTCTTCGGGGGAAATACCGTTTCAACGGTTATATCCACGCCAAAGCGATCCCCGGCTGCTCGCCCGAACTGGTGACCAAGCTGGGGATGCTCTGCGACCGAATGAGCGTGAATATTGAGATGCCGAGCGAGCGGAGCCTTCGGATACTGGCCCCTAACAAAAGCAAGGAAAATATCCTGCGCCCCATGGCGGCCATCCGGGATACCCTCCGGCAGAATAAGCAGGAACTCGCCGTTTACCGCAACGCCCCGACCTTTGCACCGGCAGGGCAGGCGACCCAGATGATTATCGGCGCCACTCCCGATACGGACTGGCAGATCCTGCGGCTGAGCCAGGGGTTGTATAAGCAGTACCGGCTCAAGCGGGTGTTTTATTCCGCGTATATCCCGGTCGGCACCAACGCGCTGCTGCCGCGGGACCAGCCGCCACCCCTGCTGCGGGAACACCGGCTGTACCAGGCGGACTGGTTGATCCGGCTTTACGGTTTCCGGGCGGAGGAGATCCTCAGTGAGGAAAAGCCCTCCCTCGACCCGCTGCTCGACCCGAAATGCGAGTGGGCGCTGCGGCATCTCGAGGATTTCCCCGTCGAAGTCAACCGGGCCGACCGGGAGCTGCTGCTCCGGGTGCCGGGGATCGGCTTAAAGTCCGCTGAGCGGATTATGACGGCCCGGCGGGCGGGCAGGTTGACCTTCGACGACCTCAAAAGGATCGGCGTGGTTTTGAAACGGGCGGTGTATTTCATCACCTGCCGGGGCCAGATGTACCCCGGGGTGCAGCTTAGCCCGTCTTTCATATACCAGAACCTGACGGCAGACACCCGCCGTAATCCCCGCGGCCTGCCTTTTGCGCCGGGGGTGGAGCAGCTTTCCCTATTCCCGCAGCCCTCCATCCCGGCATTCGCCGGTACTGTGACGCCGGGGAAGGAAAACGCCGGGATATCCGGTGGCGTGGATGGATACGGAAAAAAGAAGGAGGCGGCGCTACCGTGGTCGATCCCGGCTATGTGATCTCCCCTACAAAGGGGAGTTCCCCCGCGCGGAAAAAAGACGGGGAAGAGGTCATCCTGCAGTATGACGATACGTTGGAAGGGCTGCTGACCGCCATTTTCGATTCCTATGAATATAAACCCGCCCCGGCGATGGTGGTGGGCCGGCAGTACCAGATACAGCTCGGCGCACGGGTGGAACAAGTCGAAACCGATCCGCACAAGGCGGACCGGGTGGAGACGGGTATCCGCCGGAAGCTGGGGGCGGATTGTTACGGGCAGATCTGGGCGGCTTTCCTCTCCTGCGAGCCGGATAAGGGGAATGTGATATATCAGTACGTGAGACTGGGGATGCGGATCGGTCCGGTTATCCGCCACCGGATTACCGACCCGCGGGTAATGGCGCTGGACAAACTCTCCGGGCTTGCTCCCAAGGAAGCGCGTTACCTGCTGCAGTTCATCCGTTTTGCACGAATGGATAACGGGGTGTATTATGCCCGGATAACGCCGGACAACGACGTGCTCGCCCTGCTGATGCCCGATTTTGCCGACCGTTACCGTGCCATGCCATTCATTATTCACGATGTGAACCGCCGGACGGCCGGGGTGTTCGATACCAAGGAGTGGTACTTGACGGATACCGAGGAATTCCATCTGCCGGATTATGCGGAGGATGAGCGGGCATTCCAGCAGCTTTGGAAACGGTTTTATGATGCTGTAGCAATCAAGGAACGGATTAATCCTCGCTTACGTCGGCAGCATATGCCCAAGCGGTTTTGGAAGAACATGGTGGAGATGGCTACAATAGACAGTGCGCCGCCCACCCTTCTTCCCACCGATGTCAGCCGGGCGGCGGTGGAAACCGGAGTTGTAACGCCGCCGCCGGTGCTGCCGGAAGGGATGACGCTGCTTCCAGGGACAAAGGCTCCCTCCAATCTGGGGTTACGGCAGCGAGCAATGGAAGGCCATTTGGACAATAATGCAACAAAGGCGGAGGAATAGCCGGCGTTCCGCGTTTAAAGGGAGGGTGTATGTTGGACGACGTCGTGCAAAGGCTGGAGATAAAGCTTAGAGAGCATTCTCTGTTGTTTACCGAAAAGCCGCTGGTTATCGGCGGGATGGCCATGGAATACTATGGGCTGAGAAAAGCGGGAGCGGATATCGACCTGGTAATCGCGGATGCCGATTACCAGGCGCTGGCGTGCAGGTACCCGGATCGGCGCAAGGATATCTATGGAGATTTGGGGGTGGTGATCGGGGAATTCGAAATCTGGAGGAGTATAGCACTGCTGGATTACCCTTTTTTGGTTCAGGGATCGGAGGAAACGGCAAGCTGCCGGATTGTTTCGATCAACCGCCTTTTGCTGATGCGGGTGTGTGCTATGGACGTACCGAAATATAAAACGGATCTGTTGCTGGTGAAAGAGTATTATTACCGTCATTACCGCAAAGCCGCGTTTTTATCCGAGGCGCAAACACATATCCCGACTTATGAAAGAAACAAGGGGATTGTTTTCGCAGGGGAGTATGCGGATTACTGATTAGCTGTGTTCATTGTAAAAACAAAAAAGCCGCCGATGTAAATCGGCGGCTTTTTAAAGTTAGTCAAGACACGGGCGGCCGGTCAATTGGTGGATTCCGCCAGCACGCACTTCACAGTCAACTCGCGATTGGAGTGGGTACGGCTGTCGTACCGCAGGAGAGTCAGTTCGACCGAATCTCCTACGCTGTGTTTGGAAAGTTCGGTACGCATGCTCTCATAATCAACTACGGCAACACCGTCTACGGCAGTGATGATATCGCCTACCTGGGCTTCCGTACCGGCGAGACAGGAATCGGAATTGATTGCTTCAATCCGGAAGCCGACGCCGTTTAGCGAGCGGCCGGTGATACCCAGCATGACGCGGCCCTTGACATAGCCGTATTTCACCAGGTCGTCCAGGATTTCTTTCGCTTCGTTGATCGGGATGGAGAAGCCGAGCCCTTCATAGCCGCTGGCCGCGATTTTCGCGGAGTTGATGGCGACCACCTGGCCCTGGGAGTTCATCAGCGGGCCTCCGGAGTTGCCGGGGTTGATGGCTGCGTCCACCTGCAAGCACTTGATGGCGTAGCCGGTGTCTTCATAAACGTCCCGCGCCAGGCCGGAGACGATACCCTGCGTCACGGTCCAGTTCAGGCCGCCGACATTGCCGATGGCGACCACTTTGTCGCCGAGCTGTAACTGGGAGGAATCGCCGAACTCTGCAGGAGTCAGGCCGGTGGCGTCGATTTTGATCACCGCCAGATCGGTATACTGGTCGTAACCGACCACTTCGGCCCCCTCATAAACGGTGCCGTCATACAGCTCCACATCCACACGATCGTACAACTTTCCACTGTCTTCGTTGTACACGACGTGGCAGTTGGTGATAATATAGCCGTCCGCCGTCCAGATAATACCGCTGGCGGAGCCTGCCTGGGTCAATTGGCTGTTATCACCCAAATAGTAATTGCTTCTGTTATACATCGTAATAACCACGGTGGAATCAACGTTTTTCTGTACAATGGCGCGGGTGCTCAGTCCTTCGGTTTCGTCCGGGTCCTGGATGTCCAGCGAGGGTGCATTTTCATTCACGCCGCGGGTAGGATTGGTGGCCGAAGACGTGTTGGTGGACGAATTACCGGTGGTCGGCAGCTCGTTGCCGTTAATCGCCACGGCTAAAAGGACGGAGAGGGTAACGATCAAAGCGACGCATGCCACACTCAGCGTGGCGATTGCAATAGCGGCCCCTTTTTTCTTTTTTGGTTTTTTCGGCGGCTGGCCGGGAGCCGGCGCCCCGCCAGAAGAGGGGGTGGAAGGCTGCCAGCCGTACGGGCTGTAATTCCCCTGCGGCTGATAGCCTCCTGATACGTTCGACGCGCCGCCGCCGCGCGAACTGTCCGTTTCGTTGGAGGGCACCGGGTTGGGCGCGTTGACGCCGTAGCGGTAGGTCACGTTGCTGCTATTGTCCGCCGTGCCATTGGAATGGGATGGCGTTGCCCCATCCGGCTGGGACGGTGTGGTTCCGCTGGACGTACTGCTCCAGGAATTCGGCGGTACTACGGACGACGAAGGGGAGGACCAGCCGGAAGCTGTTTGTTTTTCATACGACGTGGAACTACCGTTGTCCGTATCCGCCGCCGTGTCGGGGGTGTTGTTTTGATTTTTTTCAAACCAATCGGTCATATGGAATCAGTCCTTTCGGATGGTATAAAGTTACGTGTTGCTTTTACTGTCTTTATTCTACCCGCCGTTTGTGTACATTTGTTGAAGAAAAAGGCGGAAAATCATAAACAAATTTTTATCCAGATGTGAAAGGACAAATCAGCGTGTACTCAAATCCGTATCCGGAAGCCAGAATTCGAATTCGGTATACCCGCCTTCTGCCGATCGGACCATAATCTCCCCATGATGGAGGTTGATGACGGTTTTTACAATGTATAAGCCAAGCCCCACCCCGTTTTTATCCAGGGAACGGGAACGGTCGCTTTTATAAAATCGCTCGAAGATATGGGGCATTTCCTGTGCGGGGATCCCGCCGCCGGTATTGCGGATAGCGCAGTAGACCCGGCCGTCCCGCCGCTCAATATGCACGGATAAGGTGCCGCCGGCGTCAACAAATTTTACCGCGTTGTCCATCAGGTTGTAAATCACCTGCCCAAGCAAGTCGAAATCGGCGTTCACCTCGACGCGGGGGCAGTCCTCCAGTCCTTCCACTTGGATGTCCTTTTCCTCAATCCGTTTTTCAAAGGAGAGCAGGGCTGTGCAGACCTGTTCCGTCAAATCGTATCGGGCCGGCTTGAGACGGAGTTCCCCATTGTCGATGCGGGAAAGGTCGAGCATGGATTTTACCAAACGGGACAGACGCTTTACTTCATCCGAAACAATCTTCAGGTAATAATCCCGTTTTTCCTCCGGAATCGTACCGTCTAGTATGCCGTCAATAAAGCCGGCGATGGTGGTCATCGGCGTTTTGAGTTCATGGGATACGTTGGCGACAAAGCTGCGGCGCATCCCCTCCACCGAGGAAAGGGAAACCGCCATGTTATTCAGCGAGTTTGCCAGTTCCGCCACCTCGTCTTTGCCATGAACCGGGATGCGATAGCTGAAATCCCCCGCGCCGAAGCTGCGGGTCGCCGCCGCCATCTGCCGCAACGGACGCACCATGCGGTAGGTCATCACATATAGGGCGATAAAGGTTAGCGTGAGCACGCCCAGGGCGGACAGGAAAAACACCTGGAGGTTGTTCATCAGGTATTCGCTCAACCCCCCGGCGGAGGTGGAGACAAAGACATAACCCAGGCGGATCTGCTGGTCTTCCTGCACGATCGGCTGACCGGAGGTGTACTGCCGGCTGGTGTAAAACCCGCCTAACGACCCGACCTCAAAAAAGCGGGAACCGTCCATTTTTGCCTGAATCCCGCTGGATAGCGTCGCGTTCGCCGTGGTGAGGTTGGGATCGGAGCAAAGGATCACCGATCCGTCGTTTCCTACCACCAGCACAGTGGCGTCAATGGCGTCCGCCATCATGCTCAGATAAGGGGATAGGCGGTCGCCCATAATATTGTACTGGTTGGGGTCGTTTTCGTCCTGAACCGTGTGCTGCGCCGTCATTTTAGCAAGGCTGAGGGTGTTTTCTTCCAGCAGATTCTCCTTTTCCTCGACCCAGTATTGGGTGGAAAACAGCATCTGCATTCCCCCCATAGCGACAAAGCTGATCACGATGATCAGGGACATTACCGTAAAGTATTTGGTGAATATGCTTTTAAACAAAGCGGTCACATCCTTTGGACAGGGGATGACGCCGGGTGAGCAACGTCGTTGACAAAGCGGTATTCCATCGGGATTCCACAGCGGAGTTTATTTATCGCCGGCAGCATTGTCATGGACTTCGAACTTATACCCCACGCCCCATACGGTTTTCAGCGTCCACTGGTCGGACACCCCGTCCAGCTTTTCGCGCAGGCGCTTGACATGGACGTCCACCGTGCGGCTGTCGCCGTAGTATTCAAATCCCCACACCTCATCCAGCAACTGGTCGCGGGTATATACCCGGTTCGGGTTGCTCGCAAGGTGGTATATCAATTCCATTTCCTTGGGCGGGGTGTCGATCTGTTTTCCCCGGACGCGGAGCTCATAGTTTTCCATATTGATGTACAGCCCGTCGTAGCTAACCTCTTTGGCCTTTTTTTGCGTCTGTGCACCGCTGCGGCGGAGCACCGCCTTTACCCGGGCGACGACTTCTTTCGCCTCAAAGGGCTTAACCACGTAGTCGTCCGCGCCAAGTTCCAGGCCCAGAACCTTATCGAACACTTCGCCTTTGGCGGTCAACATGATAATGGGGCAGGACGATTTTTTCCGGATTTCCCGGCACACCTGCCACCCGTCGAGCTGGGGCATCATGATGTCCAGCAGCATTAGGTCGGGTTTTTCCCGGTCAAACATTTCGAGTGCCTGCGCGCCGTTGCCGGCGATGCAGACCTCAAATTCCTCTTTTTCCAGATAGAGCCGAAGCAGCTCACAGATATTGCTGTCGTCGTCCACAACCATAATTTTACCGTTTGCCATACCGCAAAACCTCCTTGGCTTTCCGTGGCTTCTCCACGTTACCCTTCTATTTTATCAGACTTTTCAGTGGTTGTATGAACAGTATTTAAAGTTTCCACGATTTTGCCTGCTTTGGTGGAAAACATTCCTTGTCTGCGCATAAACCGCCATGACAGCCGCCATACTATGGATACCAAGTACAAAAGAGAGGATGGAACATTATGGAATTCAAAGGAAGCCGTACCGAAGCCAATCTCATGGCCGCTTTTGCCGGAGAGAGCCAGGCACGCAACAAATACACCTTTTATGCCGCACAAGCCAGGAAAGACGGCTATATCCAGATTGCCAATATATTCAACGAGACGGCGAATAACGAAAAAGAACACGCTGAACTGTGGTTTAAGCGTCTGAAGGGCGGCAGCATACCGAGTACGCCGGAAAATCTGGCCGATGCGGCGGCGGGCGAGCACTACGAGTGGGTGGAAATGTACAAGGAATACGCGGAAGTCGCCAAAGAAGAGGGGTTCCGGGATATCGCCGCTGTATTTGAATTGGTGGCTTCGGTGGAAAAGGAGCACGAGGAACGGTACCGCAAGCTGTTGGACAATATTGAAAGCGGGAAAGTATTCAAACGGGAGCAGGGCACCCTCTGGGTGTGTCTCAACTGCGGGTATGTGTATTGCGGGGAGGTACCGCCGCAGGAGTGCCCGGCCTGCCGCCACCCGCAGGCATATTTCCAGATGAAACCCGACAATTATTGAGAAATAAACACGGGGGAAAACGGCGGCGACTCCGTAACGGAACCAGAGGGCGTGCCGTCGGACAGGAAAGGAACGGCTGATTTATGGAACGTAATCGGAAAAATCGCAAAGCACCGGCCAATAAATCCCATGCTCCCTCTGCCCCGGATGACGCCCGTACCCTACAGGAACAGGGGCGGGGAGACATCCTTTCCGATGTGCTGGGAAGCTATACCGGCACACCGGAGACAGGAGATGTCCCGGAGCAGGATGCCGACGATCTGTAAGCAAAGAACCGGAAGCAAAGGAACAACTTTGCTTCCGGTTCTTTGTATGTTGCGGGTGTCAATCCCAAACGGGTGCTACCAGCCGGTGTGCGGAGGAATCGGTAATCGAGTAGTAATGGCTAAGGATACGCTTGTAATCCCAATTGTCGTATTTTGCGTAGCCGACAGCTCCCCACTGGCTTAAGCCCACGCCGTGTCCCCACCCCTGCGTCCGCAGGGTGACGGTGTTGCCTGTGGCGATTACTTGGATCGCTTGGGAGCGTAGCCCAAGCGCGGCGCGGAGCTGATAGCCGGATAGCGTCTGAGTGTTGCCGTAAATGTTGGTGTAAGTGAGGTTGGTAGCCAGGGCGTATTTCCCATAGGGGTCGTACGACGTAATTGCGAAATCCCCTTCGATAGACACTTCAGGATTATGGGGCTTATCCGGGTCTATCAGGAAATCCTCCACCTTTTCGATCAGCCCCTCTTTCGAGAGGGTGAGGGTGGTTTCCCATCCAGAATCCCCGACATGTTCCTTGTCGTCGTATTTGCTCACGAC
>CAMMRL010000055.1 GCA_946499275.1 uncultured Clostridia bacterium
TCAAGAGCGCTTTGCTATAATACCACCCCTCACCCTTGCCTGTCAACCCCTTTTTCCTCTTTTTTTTACTTTTTCGCGTTTTTCTTTATTTTTTGGTAATTCCTAGATGGAATTATACGTTAAGTATGCGAAATACTAATTGCGCAAAAGGAAGACGGCAATTCAATAGATCCACCTTTTTCAAAAGAATCCAAGCGGATAAACGGCAAGGAGGACTCAAGATACACGATGGAAAGACTATATTTGGATGCGCCCCCGGTCAAAAACCCGCGGAAAGCCCTTCAAGTGATTGCAATCATTGTATTGAACCTTTTTATAATCGCTTTACTTCCCTCTGACCACACAGTGGATGCGCTTTCGAAGATGGGATCCACCGGTAGTGAAGTGCGCCAAATCCAGACCAAGCTCATTAATTGGGGATATTTAAACGACAAGGTGGACGGTATTTACGGTACCAAAACGAAAAACGCCGTTATCGCTTTCCAGAAAAAGAACGGGTTGACGGCCGACGGCATCGCCGGGCCGGCCACCCTGCGGGCGATGGGGATATTCAACTCCTCCACCGGGTCTTCTTCCCAGTCCGGGGGGCAAAGCGATTACAATCTTCTGGCACGGCTGATTTCCGCCGAAGCGCGAGGGGAGAGCTATACCGGGCAGGTCGCGGTGGGGGCGGTCGTACTCAACCGGGTGGAACACCCCTCATTCCCCGACACCATCGCGGGCGTGATCTACCAAAGCGGCGCCTTTTCCTGCCTTTATGACGGCCAGTTTGACCAGCCGGTGGCAGAAAGCGCTTACCGCGCGGCACGGGACGCCATGAATGGCTGGGATCCTTCCGGCGGGGCGATTTACTATTATAATCCGGTAACCGCCACCAACCAATGGATACGTTCCCGCCCGGTGATCGCCCAAATCGGCAAGCATGTATTTTGCAGTTGAAAGAAAAAAGAAAACGGATGCTATGTGCTCTGGCCATAATGCAATAAGTAAGAGAAGGGGAGCGAACCGCCGAACGGTTCCGCTCCCCTTTTTATAATTTTTATTCTTCTTGGTTTGAAGCCGCCCTGTTCCTTCGTTTTTCTCGTAATGCGCGAAAAAATGCCGTAAGCTGTGCGGCGCACTCATCACGGAGAAGCCCTTCCTGCAAAGACGGGCGATGATTGTAAGGGAGCGCGAACAAATTGATTATCGACCCGCAGGAGCCAGCTTTCGGGTCTGCCGTTCCATAAATCACCCTATCCAGCCGGGCGTTGATGATCGCCCCGGCGCACATGGGGCAGGGTTCCAGCGTCACATACAGCTCACAGCCGAAGAGCCGCCATCCTCCAAGCGCACGGCAGGCTTCATGAATCGCCTCCAGTTCGGCATGAGCTAAGGCGTTTTTCCCCTTTTCCCTTCGGTTGCGGCCCCGTCCCAGAATCCGGCCCTGCCGGGCCACGACGGCCCCGACCGGGACTTCCCCTTCCGACGCCGCTTCCGACGCCAGGCGGAGCGCCTCACGCATGCACTCCTCCGGCGAAAGCGCGGGGAGTGCTTCCTTTTCCGGGATTGCCATCAGGCGCCCCCTCCCATCTGGGTGGTGAGGACCGAGAGCATGGTGAAAAAGACCGCCACCACAATCGCCGACAGGAACAAAGCGGAGGAAAACAGCGCTCCCACCCGCTCGCCAAGCGACATAGCCGGGGGCGGGTTCGCTTTATCCCTCACCATGGGATCGTTGCGCGCATATAGGAACAGCAGGGCGATCAGCCCCAGAATGCCGACCGCGCAGAAAACGATCAGCAACGTTTTTTGGGATTGCTCCACCGTCTGGCGCATCCCCACGTACTGCAGGACCTGTGCCATGAAGTTATTGAGAAAATGCAACAGCATCGCCGGCCAGACCCGCCCGGTCCGCAGCGCCAGCCAGCCGCAGGCAAGGCCCACCAGGAAGGCAAAAGGGATCTGCAGGATGTTCCCATGCATCAGCCCGAACAGCAGCGCCGTGGTTACGATGGCAAAACGGCCGCCGTACGGCCGGAGCACCCGCAGGAAGTAACCGCGGAACAGCAGTTCCTCCAGTATGCCGGGGAGCACCGCGAAAATCAGGATGTTATACAGCAGGCTGGGAACCGTGGGCTCTAGATAACTCGGCAGCTTAGGCTGCCGGATACCAAACAGGCCGAAAAACGCCATTAGATAAGATGTAACAAAGTTAGCGAGGACGCAAATCGCCAGCCCGCCGAGCAGCGCCGGAAACAGGGAGGAAAAGCGCAGTGCCGTATCTTCCGTATTATATCCGTCATAGCGGGACAGCGGATGGATTTTCCTCTGCGTAAACAACGCCGCCAGCGGCCCGGGGAGGGCCATTATCAGGATATACGCCGCCATATACGCCGTCAGGAAGCCAAAGTCACCCATACCGTAACGGCCGTCCGCCGCCTGCAGGTCGGCTACTCCCAGTACAGCCAACAGCAGAAGGACCACTGTAAGCGCTGTTTGCAGCAGGGCGAGCATCAGCAAAAACGCCGCGCCGATGAAGGCAGCGTCCTGCCGTAGGGCCATCCTTCGGCCATAACCAGGGCCGCTGTTATTCGGGTATTCCATGCGTCGATCCCTCCGCTGTCGTTTATTCCGCCGGCCGTTCCGGTGATTCATCCCGTTTAAAAATGATCCATTTGCTAAAAAAGTAATTCATCACCATCACTACAATATTAGTCAGCACCTTAGAGACTCCGCCGTTGACATGCAGCAGGTTGACCAGCAGTCCCATCCCCAGCTCATCCATCCCGAAGGAGAAAAGCCGGGCGGCAATGAACAGCCCGAATTCCCACGCCAAGGCGTGCGCCGTCCGGGTATGGCTGCGGAAAACAAAGAGCTTATTCACCACATAGGCGAACAGCACTGCCGCCACCCAGGCCAGCGCGTTGCTGATCAGGTTATGGATCCCCAGCACATTATAGCAAAGGCCATAGACGGCCATATTGACCAAGGTAGTTAACACGCCAAATACCACGTAACTGACCGTTTCCCGGTTGAACAGGCGGGGGAATTTCCGCCGCGCCCAGCGGCAGGCCAACAAGAGAGCTATAGCCAGCAGGGCGCCCAGGCAATCCAGCGCCCAATCGATTACCCGCGGGCCACGGCCGGGCACAAATACCTGATGCAGCTCGTCCGTCACGGCGTAGAGTACCGCCCCGGCGGCGCCGAGCACCATGGCCTGGTGGTCCAGCACCCCCATAATCCGCAGGGCGTTCCAGATCATCAGTGCCAGGACACCGAATCCCAGCATCTGTAGCACCGCGCGGAAAAGCTCCATCACAACCGCTTGCGTGGAGTGGGAAAACGGGCCGCCGAACAGCAGGGACGCCGCCCATTCCACCAGGCGGACAGCCGAAGCGCTCATTGCTTCCTCCGACGCGGGGGAGAGACTGGAGAGAAGAAACAGCCCCGCCGCCCAAAGCGCCGCCCCGGCCCATGCCATGATTATATTCTTATTTTTCTCCGAAACCTGTCGATTCATATCCGATCCTCTGTGAACACGGTTACGTCAGGGCATCCAGCACCGCCGCCACGCCGTTTTGCTCCAGGGAGCCGGTAACCCTATCGGCCACCTGCACCACCTCCGGCGGCGAGCCGCCCATCGCCACCCCCTCTCCGGCATAGCGGAGCATATCGAGGTCGTTGCGGCTGTCCCCAACGGCGACGCTGTCCTCCCGCGGGATACCGAGGGTTTCGAGTACGCGGCGCATCCCGTCCGCCTTACACACCCCGGCGGGCACCACCTCAATATACCGGCCATGGTCGATAAAATCGAGGGACGGGGAAAGCAGGCGGCGTTCGTCGCCGATCTCACCATACGCGGTATACTTCAGCACTCCTTGGCCGGCGTACCGGCCGCCGGGGGCGAAATCGTCGGGGGAGGACACGGAGGGCCAGCCTGCTTTATACGAGGGAGGGGAATTTAGACTGTACATATTTTCCTCGCCCTCCAGAAACACCGCTTTGCCGTTTTCCAGGTAAATTTCAATTATCCGGCGCAGCAGCTCCGGAGACAGAAGCCGCCGGTACAGCACCTCGCCCCCCAGGCGGATATAACCGCCCGCCGCCGCAACGATCCCGTCGAAGCCCACCGCTTCCACCGCACTGTAGATAAACGAGGGAGCGCGGCCGGTACACAGCAACACCCGGTGCCCGGCCGCCCGCGCCCTGCGGATCGCTCCCGCCACCGTTTCGGACGGCGGGCGGTTCCCCTGCGCAATGGTTCCATCCAAATCCAAAAAAATCGCTCTCTGCCGCTTCGTTTCCATATATATGTATTGCCGCCTTTCACCACCGGATTTTAGCTGTATGCGTTCGTACCGTCCGCCACCCCGATACCCAGAATGCGGGCGGCGTTGCCGCCGAGGATCGCCGCCTGCTCCGGCGCAGAAAAGCCGTAAGTATCCAAGAATTCCCGCGCGGCGGCCAACGTCTCCGCCTGATCCGCCCAGGGGGAATCGGAGCCGAACAGCACCCGCTCCGGGCCGATACCCCGGATAATCCGGCAGAAGCGCTCCCACTCTCCCCGCTCGTTGGGCAGGCAGAAGCTGGTATCGAGATAAACGGGGAGGGAGGGGAGCATCGCCTCCACCTGTTCCCACAGCCGGTACCCGCCGAGATGGGCCAGAATGATCCGGGCCTCCGGCACGGCGTCGCACAGGCGGGCGACATGTTCCGGCGCGCAATGGACAGGCGGCGGCATACCGATGTCCTCCCCCGCATGGAACAGCACCCAAAGCCGTAGGGAAGCCGCTTTCTTCACCACGGCGACCGACTCTGGGCCGTCCGCGAAAAAGCCCTGGTATTCCGGGTGCAGCTTAATCCCCCGCAACCCGAGGGACGCAGCCCGCTCCAATTCCTTCATCGCATCGGGAGAATGCGGGTGTACGCTGCCGAAGGACCGCAGTCCCGGCAGAGCGTCTACCTGCGCCGCAAAGTTGTTGATGGTTTCGGAAGGGCGGGGAGAGGTGGCGATCGGCATCACTACGCTGACGTCCAGCCCCGCGGCGCGGGAAGATGCGGCCAGCCCGTTTACCGTCGCGTCGGTATGCGGCTTCGTCTCCCCATAGCGGGAACGGTAGGGGCGGGTATTTTCCACCAGCTGCGCCAGCGCCCGCTCGGCAATTTTATCCGGGAACAGGTGGGTATGAAAATCAATAAGCATGGGGCGGGTTCCTTCTTTCCTTGAACGGTGAGGGATCAAACCGATGAACCAGCGCGGCAGCCAAGATCGGGCGGCCGCCGCTTTTATTGGAGGGCGGCAAAGTCGTAGTTGCCATCGGCTTGATAGAGAATATAGGAGACGTCGTCCCCCAACACGTCGGTGACGGCGCGGATTTCCTCCATCACCTGGGAGGAAGTATAGCCGTCCCCCTGCAGCCAGGGCATCATCGTGGGGCGGGAAGCGGCGTCCATCAGTTCCAGCCGAAGCTTGACCTGGCCGGCGGAGAGCCGTACCGCGTCGTAGGGGCTGGACTGCGGATCGGCGAGGGTCTCCTCCCCGGCGCGCAACGTATCGCCCAGGGTGGAGGGCATCAGCACCGGGGCCACCGTCGCCGCTCCAAAGGTGACGGGATTGCCGCCGAAGGGCGCGGTCCCTTCTCCGAAGGCGGACAGCCCCGGCATAGACTGCATCACCCGGCAGCCGCTGCCGACCGCCGCGGTCAGATCGGTCACGAACTTTTCCAGCACCGCCTGCTGTGAAAGGCTGGTCAGTTCGGAGGTCCCATAGTAGGCGCTGGAAGTCTGGTTGGGGAACTGCACGCCGTCGAGCATAACTGCCGGCACACCCAGATTGGAAAGCTCCCGCGCCAGACCGATGATATACGCATGCGCATCCGGCGCATAAGGGTTCAGCCACGGCTTGCCGCCCTTTTCTTTTTTGTTGTCCAGCCAGGTCATGCCCGGCGCGCTCTCCAGCGTGATTTTGGCGGAAGGGAGGGAAAACGGTGCTTCCGGATCCTTGAACGCGAACAGGCGGGGGATGGCGGCAAAGCCGTTTTCCTTGATTACGCCGAGCGCTTCCTGGAGTTCGTCGATGGTATAGGCGTCCTGGGCAATCGTCTGCGCCTGCACGGCCAAATCGGTGGAAGACTGGTAATGCAGCGCACCGTTTTCATCCTTAAGATCGAACAGGACGGCGTTGAAACCGGCCGTGGCCGCGGACTTCAGCTGCGCTTCCAGCGTCCCCAGATCTCCCAGCCGCTCCACCGGCAGATAAAACGCCCGGACGATCCCGTCGACCGATACGCTGCCGCCGTTCGGCGCGGTGGTGGTGGTAGCCGGCGTGGTGGTCTCCGCCCCGGCAGGGGAGGTGGACGTGATGGACTGCGCCGGGGAAGAGGGCCCGTCCTGTGTATCGGGCTTGAAATTTTCCATCATATATTTGGCGGTGAAAAAGCCCACCGCGATCACCAAAGCAGCCAGGACGACCCAGAGCAACGTTTTCAGCACCGGATGGCGTTTCTTATGGAAAACGCTCGGGCCGCGTCGGTGAATTCTTTTCGGCATGGCGGAAACCTCCCGTTATTCTTCGTTATCAATCGGCGTCCGGCCGCTCAGACCAACGAAACGCTGCCGGAAAAGCCCATCAGGGCCAGGGCGAGGATCCCCAGGTAAATCAGCACGGAAGGGAGCCCGCGGAAAGCCTTGGGAACATCTGGGTTATCCAGCCGTTCCATCCCTTCCGCCGTCATCCAGGACAGCAACAGGTATCCCAAGCAGGCGCCCATCCCCAGGCCGACCGCTCCCGGCAGGCTCAAAGCAAACTGGTGGTTGACGATTAGCGCCACCCCGATGACCATGTTGTTGAACGCCGCCATCGGCAGCACCCGGCTGACGCGGGCATACAGGGCGGTAAACTTCTTTTTCAGCACCAGGACCACCGCCGTATAGAGCAGGGCGGTCACCGCGATAATCAGCAGGGGCCGGAACCATTTGGCCGCGACGCTGGTGCCGATCAACATGTCCAGGGGATAACAGAGCAGCACCGTCCCCACCGTAAACAGGCAGAGCAGGATGCTGAACGGCAGGATGTTCCGCCGCTTGCGGGACATCCGGAGCAGTACCGACGTGCCGAAGCCGGTGGTAAGCACCAGATTTTGAATAAAGGCCGCCGCCAGCAAAAAGGTGATTAACTGCATCATCATTCCGCCCTCCTGCCTTCCCCACGGCGGCCCGCCCGGCGGGAGAGGACTGCCTTGAGCCACTGCAGAAACGCCGCCATAAATCCGAGCATGATGAAAGCGGCATACGGAAGGGAGGCCTCCGGCAGCGTGAGTTCCATGTGCAGAGGAATGTCCCACAGCGTGCCGAAGGCGGCCATCTCCCGCAGCGCGGACACGACGCAGAGCACCAGCCCGAACCCGAGGGAAGAGGCCAGCGCGTCGGCAAGCGCTACCGCCGGCTCATGGCTGACGGAAAAGCCGCCTGCCCGGTAGGACACCAGGGTGTTCACCGCCATCAGCGGGATAAATAGATACAAAATGGCGTACAATTCGTGGGAAATGAGCCGGTCCAGGAACACCGCGGCGCCCAGCAGAATCGCCGCGGCGCCAACCGTATAGAGCGGCGCGCGCAGCCAAGCAGGGAGCTTATCCCCTAGAAAGGACATAAACAGGCTGGCCGGCAACAGCACCAGAGCGGTACAGACCGCGAGAACAACGCCGTACTTCAAATGAGTCCCGATGGCAATGATCGGGCAAATCCCGATTGCCTGCACCAGCACAATATTTTTCACCAGAAAGGAATCCAGAAACGCATCCCCGACTTCCTTCAGGTTTTTGGAAAACGGCTGTTTCATCCGGAATGCGCCCCCTTTCTTATGCGGTAGAAATTGAGGAGCCCCCAGCACATCCGGTCGATCACCGGTGCGAAGGCGTTTACCAGCAGGACGGCAAAACAAGCCCCTTCCTCAAACCGGCCGTAATACCGTAGAAGCATGACCAGCACCCCCGCCAGCGCCCCGTAGACCAGACGGCCCAGCCAGTGGCGGGGCGCGGTGACCGGGTCGTTGAGAAGGAACACCCCGGCAAACAGCAGGTATCCGGAACAGAGTTCCATCAGCACGCTGTTGGTGAGTCCCGGCACACGGGGGAACAGCGCCGCCATCCCCGCGCAGGCGGCGAGGTAGGATAGAGTAATCAGCGGCGAAGCGGAGCGGCGGGAAAACAAGTATAGTGCGCAGGCGGCGATCACTGCAATCGCCGTGGCCCCGATTGGACCGGGGAAATCCCCCAGCAGCAGCATCATCGGGGAATACAGTGTCTGGCCGCCGCTCATCATCTGGGCGGCAGGGGAGGACTCGGTAATCACCTGCGCCACCGAACCGGTCAAGGGCAGGGGGACGTTCTGCCCCGGGTCGGGGTAACGGAACATCAGCCCCGAAAAGCAGAGGGTGAGCACGGCGACGCCGGCCGCGGCCGGGTTGAATAGGTTCCGCCCGCTGCCACCCATTGGCATTTTCACCACCAAGATGGCGAACGCTGCGCCTATTACCGGCATCCAGTACGGTGCCAGCGGCGGCAGGAGCATCCCCACAATCCCGCCGGTCACCGCCGCCGTCCCGTCCAGCACCGTGGGGGCGCGCTTCATTATCAGGCAGCAGATGGTTTCGCACAGCACAGCGGACGCCATCCCGAGAAGCACCAAAATCGCCGGGCGGGCGCCGTAATACACGGCGGAAGACAGGAGGAGCGGCAGCAGGGCGACCAGCACGTCAAGGCTCATAAAGGCGGCGGATTCCGTGCGCCGGAGATGGGGCGCATGCGCCAATTTAAAAGTCATCGCCGTCACCCCATTTCAAAAAGATGGTCCCGTGGGCGTCCCGGGCCTCCAGCACTTTGGCGGTCACGTCAAGCCCAGCCGGACAGACGTAGGAACAGGCACCGCAGCCGTCGCATTCCTCCGGCAGGAGACTGGACAGCCGTTCATACTGCATATTGTCCATCCGCCGCATGATTTCAAACGGCAGCAGGTCCGCATGGCAGGCGCGCACGCACCGCCCGCATCCCACGCAGGTCCGGGTTTTCGGCTGGGGGCGGACGGTCAGCGCCAGGACGCAGGCGATGCCGGGAATAATGGCAATATCGGTCTGCGTGATGGCCACGCCGGTCATGGCGTCGCCCAGGATGATATAGGACGGGTTGGACGACAGGCCGCAGAAACGGAGCAGATCCTCCACCAGCGTACCAGTAGGCACCCGGACATTCTGCGGGTTGGCTACCGCATCCCCCGCCACCGTCACCACGCAGTCGCACTGCGGCTCGCCGTAGGCGCAGGCGCGGTACAGCGCCCGGCAGGCCTGTACCCCAACGGTACGCACAGGAAGGACGGCGGAACGCGGCTCCGGCACAGCAGGGTACTTGCCGTGGACGGTACAGATCAGCCGGCCGGGCGCCCGCTTAGCCAGCTCTTTGCGCTGCTTCCCCTTTTGGCGGATGGCAATATGGCAGTCGATCGCGCCGGCGGCCCGGGCGGCCAGCCCCAGCCCTTCGGACACCTCGTCCGCCGCTTCCCCCAGCACCGCCCACGCGCTGGAACTGTACGGCTCCTGCTCCGTCCCATCGGCTCCGAGGAGATACGGGTCGGTGTCCAGCCAGCTTTCGAGCTTATCCGCCAGAAGGGAACCGTCCAGCTCGTCAACAATCCCAGCGGCCCGGGCGGCGGCCAGAATTTCTTCCGCCGTCAGGGCGGACAGATCCCGCTTTTCCGCCTTTTCCGTTTTTTCCTCTTTTCCGGCCATCCCGTCCAGGACGGCACAGGAAATATCTCCCAAGAGGGGATGGGTCATCTCCCGTAAGTCGGAAAGCACGCCGGTCACCGGCGCGTAAACCGCCGGGGTCTCGCTTCCCTCCAAAAGGCCGAGCGGTTCCCCGCGCAGCACCGTTTCATAGCTGCCGGCCGCCGGCCGGCAGGCCGTCCCGTCGCCGGCCACCAGCGGCACAACCACCTGGGCGGGAACGGGAATATCCACAATGGGACGAGAGCAGGCCGGTTCCTTCATTAATGGAAGGACCACCCCTCTTTTAGTAAATTTCGACATCCTGTTTTCACCTCTTGCAAAGAGCCTGTCCCCATAATATGATGGAGAGAGAGGATTATATCGCCCGGCCGGTCTGCCGCCGGCCCGGCGCTCTCAATTTCAGCGCAGGGGGTGCGGCCGTGAAGATGGATTTACTGGAGAACGGCTGTTTGAAAATACTATTGACGGAGGAGGACCTCCGGGCGTTCGGGCTGACCTTTGAAGGCCTGGATTACGACAACGAGCGAACACGCAGCGCGCTGCACCGCCTTTTGGACGAGGCCAGGCAGCGAACCGGATTTGATTCATCCGGCAGCTTGATAATCGAGGCACTCCCGGTGGACGGGGGCTGCCTGCTTTTGCTTACCCCGACCGGCGGAAAACGCCATTTGCGCCTTCGCCAGACCGTGGGGCCGTACGTCTATGAACTGGACGACGCCGATGCGATCCTCCAGCTCGCACAGAGCGTGGGGGAAACGGACGGGGCGTCCCTGTTTTTCGGCAGTTCCTTATACCAGTTCGGCCGGGGATACCGGCTTATCCTGTACCCGGCAGCGCCGCTTTCCCGCCGGATGGGTCATCTGCTCCATGAGTTCGCCCGTTCCGCCGGCGAGGGCGACGCCGCCGCGGCCTATACCGCGGAACACGGCCGTTCCATCGCTGTGGGCGACGCGCTGGGCCGTTTATACGACGCGGCACGGGGACGGGCCAACTAACGGAAAAAGGCGGGCGATACCAGCAAAAGCTGCCGGACAGGACACAAGCCGGGCGAGGATACTCGTCCGGCTTCCAATTTACTTCTTTTCTTTTCCGCAAGCCTGTACGCGTTGCGCCAGACCTCGGGGATCCTCCGCGTTGAAAAGGGCGCTGCCCACCACGGCGACGGTTGCGCCGGCTTGCGCGGTCTGACGGGCGGTCTCCGGGTTGATGCCACCGTCCACCTCAATCTCCACCCTGAGCCCACGGCGGTCGATTTCGGCGCGGAGCGCCTGGATTTTCGGCAACATGTCGGCCATGAATTTCTGCCCGCCGAAACCGGGCTCCACCGTCATCACCAGCACCAAGCCCACCTTATCAAGGTAAGGGAACGCCGCTTCGGCCGGCGTGGCGGGCTTGAGGGTGACGGCCGGCGTCATACCGAGCGCACGGATCCGGTCCAGCGTTTCACCGATAGGAGAATCACATTCGAGATGGATGTTGAGTATATCCGCACCGGCTTTGGCAAACGCGTCCACCAGGCGGCCGGGATACTGCATCATCAGATGTACGTCGAACGGCAGCCGGGTCAGCGGGCGGATACGCTCGATAACCGGAGGACCGAAGGATAGGTTCGGTACAAACACGCCGTCCATCACATCCAGATGCACCATATCGGCACCCGTATTCTCGACAAAAGCGATCTCCTGTTCAAGACGGGCAAAATCGCAAGTTAAAATCGATGGGGAAAGTTTCATATTCGCATTCGTCCTTCCAACCGGAGGTATCACCGGGGATCCCGGGGAAGCGTCCTTCCAGCCGCTTCCCCTTAAAATATACACAACGGGGTAGGCAATCCCGGCTTATATAACATACGTATTTTAACCTATCCGGCCGGAAAGGTCAATGGGTTCCCCGCCCGGGGGAGGTTTTCCGCGGGGATCTTCACAGAAGATTAAGGTTTTCCGGGCGGTTTGACATCTTCCATCCTAAGCCGTATACTGTTTGCATCCGCCGCCTACGCGCTGAAACGGCGGTATTGCCGGAAAGGAGGCCGTTCCATGGCCAAGCCCCGCGACGCTTCCTCCACAAGGAACGCCCGGAAAGGGGAGAAAGCCCTGTTTCTGCTCCTGCCCTTTTTGCTCGCGGCCCTCACGCTGCTGCTTTATCGTCCGCTGCTCTGGATCGCGGGCTGGCTGCCGGCCTGTCCTTTTTATACGGTGTTTGGGCTGTACTGTCCCGGATGCGGCAATACCCGCAGCGTATTGGCACTGCTGCATGGCGACGTCCTTCTGTCTTTGCGGTATAACCTATTCCCCTGCGCATGCCTGCTGGTTCTCCTCCTGCTTTATCTCGAGTGGGGCGCTGGTCTATTTACACAAAAACGGCGGCGGCTCCTGCCCCGGAGCGCCCGTTTCTGGAGCCCCGCCGGGGTATTGGCTGCGTTATACTGGGTGGGGCGGAATTTTTTCCCGCTACCGCTGTCGTTTGGATAGTGGCGGACGGCGAAATTATATAGCGGATACGGAGCCTATATCGCCCCTGAAAAAGCAAAAAGCAGGCGAGAAACTCTCGCCTGCTTTTTTATGTTCCGTCCGCTTACGAATACTGCCACAGATAATTCTGCCACTCGGTGCTCGAACTCAGGAGCGCCAGTCCGGCCGCCGCCAGGATTAGGAACAGAATCATCAGTGCCAGGCCGATGGCGCTGGTCACGATACCGGCGATCGCCATACCGCGGCCCGGCTTATTCCCGCGCAGGGAGATGATGCCGAGCACAAGGCCGACAATCGCCGCCACCGCCGAAATATACCAGACACAGAAAAACACCAGCGAAACGATACCGAGGACCATGGAGGCGATCGCCATTCCTTTGCCGCCCTGCGGGGGCATCGGGGGCATCGGCGCCATGGGGGGCTGCATCGGAGGAACCGGCGCGCCCTGTGGCTGATTTCCATTGTAAAATTCGCTCATCACAATAACCTCCTCATAACAATGCAAACGGGGAGAGTAGGAGTAATGCCGCAGTCGAACACCCCCGTTTTCATTCTATATCCTATCATATTTCCGCCCTCCGTTCAAGAATTCCCGGCAAAGTTTTTAGGATGTCGCCGGAAAAAGCAAAACATCCAAACGGATCCGATGGATCGGCCATAGCGGCTATCAAAACTGCCGGTTTCCTTTGTCTCCCCGAATCGGTACATATACAGAAAGATGGACGAAAAGCGGGAGTCGAGAATCGTCCCGCGTGCATCATGCCGCTATATTTCCTCTCGACAACCGGTATACCTATGATATAATAAAAAACGGCACAATTTTCCGTTCAATACAAGAAGGGATGGTCAGAAGGATGAAGCTTCAGTATCTGGGGACGGCGGCAGCCGAAGCCATGCCGGCCCTGTTCTGCCATTGCGAAACCTGCCGGAAGGCCCGGAAGGCGGGCGGAAAGGATATCCGCGGCCGTTCCGGCCTGATGGTGAACGACACCGCCATGATCGATTTTCCGCCGGATGTTTATATGACCTCGCTCCGCTTCGGGATAGACCTGGGAGCGGTCCGGGATATTTTCATCACCCATTCCCACGGCGACCATTTCGACATGGAAGAACTCGGCATGCGGGCTAACGGCGTGTTCTGCCACTTGGGCGAACACGACGACGCGCCGGGAATCCGGCTTTACGGCAACGACGGGGTGCGGGAGCTGGCCGAAGCCTACACCAAGGCGAATCCGGCGGACTTTTTCACCTTCACCGAGACCGTTTTTGGCGGAACCTACCGGGCGGAAAACGGGGTGGAGTTCACCTTCCTGCCCGCTCGCCATATGGAGAGCGAGCACAGCGGCATGTATCTGCTGGAAGACCCGGCGGAGGGAAAGCGCGTGCTCTACGCCCACGACACCGGCGTATTTTTGGAGGAAGCCTTCGCCCTGCTCGCGGGGAAGCGGCTGGATATGGTCAGTCTCGACTGCTGTTTCGGCCGCCGGCCCGGCGGTATAAGCGGGCACATGGGCCTGCCAGAAAACCGCGAGACAGTTTCCCGCCTGCGGGAAATAGGCTGTGTGGATGACGGGACGGTAATTGTTATCCACCATTTTTCCCATAACTGTGGACAACTCCACGCCGAGCTAGAACAGGAAGTGGAAAAGGACGGCTTTCTGGTCGCTTACGACGGCCTGACCGTCACCGTCTGACGGGTATGAGAAGGGAAAGGGCTGTATGAAAAACGTACTGCCGGCTACTTTCCGGGAAGTATCCGGGGAGGATGCCGTCCGGCTGCTCGCCCTATGCGCACGGGAGGAAGAAACCGCGCAAGGGCTGTATATCCGGGACGCCGAGATCCCGCTGGATTCGTTGGCCGCTTTCGAGCTGCGGGACTGCCGGCTGGAAAACTGCCGGATCTCCGGCGAACTGCCGGCACGCCCCTCCATGGTGGAAACCGTGCTGGAAAACTGCGATCTGGCCGGCGCCGACCTCAGCGGCGGCGCCCTGCGGCGGGTGGAATTCCGCCGCTGCCGGGCAACCGGCTTGCTGCTTGCGCGTTCTTTCGGCCATCATGTGCTGTGGGAAGAGTGCGTATGCCGGTTTCTCAACCTCTGCGCCGCCGATTGGAAGAAGACGGCGTTCCACGCCTGCGACCTGTCGGGGGCGAGCATCCAGGAAACCAGGCTGCAGTCGGTCTCGTTTACCGGCTGCAATCTCACGGGCGCGGAACTGTTCCGCACCCCCCTTGCCGGGATCGACTTCACCTCCGACGAGCTGGAGGGGATTGCTTTGGGCGGCGGGGAGCTGCGGGGCGCGATTGTCACGCCCTACCAGGCCAGCGAACTGGCCCGGCTGCTCGGCGTGGTGATCCGCGATGAACCGACCTGAACGGCGGATGGCCTCTGTACAGCACGGGCCGGGCGGCTTACAGGCCGCTGAAAGTGTTTTGATGCGGTTTTCCCTATTGTAGATTTTGTTTTTCCAACCACGATTCCGTGATTCCGTGAAATATCCCCATGCGGAGTCCCCCCAAAAGAGCGCCGCCGTTTTTATAACGGCGGCGCTCTTTTGGCAGCTACTTTTCCAAACGCCCCTGGTATTCGCTGCGGATGATTTCTTCCATCTCTTCCGGCGTTTCCCTGCATCCGCCCTCAAGCCACATCTTCACAATAGCGTTGAACCCGCTTTTAAAAAACGCAATGTGGTAAGCGATATGCCGGTTGTCGAAATACCGTTCGGCCTGGTGAGTATCGTACATGGCAACCTGATGCTGGTGGTCATAGCCCAGTTTGAAATAGGTGCGGTAAAACAGCGCGTTCTCCTGTATATGGCGGAACAGCCGCAGATAATCGTTGCTGTTAAAGCCCTGCGCCACCTCTTCTTCGTATAAACGGCTTACGTCCTGTTCCAAATCCCGCCTTATTTTGTCGGCGAGGTCATAGATATCGAGGTAGTTGGCATAAAAGGTGCTGCGGTTCAGGCCGCACTGTTTGCAAAGCCCCGATACGGTGATTTCATTCAGTTCCCTGGTCTGCAGCAACTCGACAAAAGCCTTTTCAATCCGCGCTACGGATTCGCGCCGGCGGCGGTTGTTTTTGGTATTCATGGCAGTCTCCGTCCATTATTCCAACACTTGTTGCATAATTGCTGATTGCTTCTTTTCTCCTGCAGGCATTATACTATAATCAGGCAGAAACAACAACGATTGCTTTCACAAAAATCGGAGGTGCTCTGAATGAAAAAAAGCAGTTTTGTCGCCATGGTTTTGGGAACGGTTAGCGGGATGCTCTTCGCCCTGGGTATGTGCATGGCGCTGATTCCGGAATAGAATGTGCGCCAGCCGGGGATTATCTTTGGCTGCATCGGCCTGGTGCTGGCCCTAATCACGCTGATCATATGGCGGAAGATGGAACACAAAAAGCCCATCCGGGTGTCCCCCCAAACCGTATTTTCGATTGTTGTCGGCATAGTGGGAGCCCTGGCGCTGGGGATCGGCATGTGCTTCAGCATGGTATGGGGCAAAATGGTTTTGGGGATTATCATCGGCATGCTTGGTATTGTGATCCTGCTCTGCCTGATCCCGCTCACAAAAGGTCTGAAGGAGTAAAGGGGGAAAAGCGTGGACGGAAGACGGTGGCTCATCGATCGGTTGGATAGATTCCCGGCGGGGAAGCGTGTAAGCGAGGACCTGCGTTTCCGCATGGTCCTCGCCGCCGCATGTTCTTTTCTTATAAATTTGCTTTACGCGGTTTATCACGGCGTTTTGGGAATTTACAACCGCTCGCTGTGGTTTATCGCCATGTGCGCTTATTACACCGTTTTAGGCGTTTTGCGCCTTTCCGCCGTTTTATGCGAACGCAGGAACAATGCCGCCCCCTCCATGGATACCGAGTATTTTGTGATGCGGCTGTCCGGGGCGCTGTTCGTCCTGCTGAGCTTTGTCCTGACCGGCGTTGTTTTTATCAGCCTGTGGCAGAATATCGCCGTAAAGCACGACACCATCGTCATGATCACCATCGCGACCTATACGTTTTATAAGGCGACCATGGCGGTGGTCCAGGCTGTCAGGCAAAGGAAGAATCCGTCCCCGCTTTTGGTGGTTATTCGCCGCATCGGCACCGCCGAAGCGGCCGCGTCCATCTTGACTTTACAGCGGTCGATGGTCGCAACCTTTGGAACGTCGGAAGACAAATCCCCCTTTTTTGTCCTGGATATCCTTACCGGGGCAGCCGTATGCCTCTTCGTGCTGGCGCTTGGTATAAACATGATGATAAAAAAACGCAAACCGGAGGATTAGAAGATGGCGAAACCTGATTGAGTAAAAGCAAATGAAAAAACGGCGAAAAAAGCGGCGGGTACGTGGAAAAGGACGAAGACACGGCGTTGCGCGGCTACACAAAAATCGAGGACGCCTTTGTGGACCGTTATTTAACAAAGGACGGGGAATCCGTAGAAAACGCGAAAAAGAAACTCAAAAAGGAACAGGAATCCATGCAATAAACGGCGGCCGTTTGCCTGTGCGAGGGGGGCCGTGTTCCTCCTTTAAGGATCCGGTCCCATGGCCGCCGTTTGGATCCTTCCGCCATCAATTTCAACGGCATAAAATATACTTACTGCTATATATTTATCATTATATACAAAACTCAGACCCAATTAAGGCGTAAAACGCCTTAATTGGGTCTGAGTTTTTGAAAAATTGCCTGCGGCAGCCGCCGGAAGAGACGGCGGAGTTCTACCAGGCCAAGGGGGAACCGCCGAGCCTTTTATCCTTACCGCTTTACCGATAAAATCCGGCCTGTCCGGATTGCTTCATCCGCCGCCAGGCCCACCTGGAAAGCGGTATACAATTCCTCCATCGGCGGCATTTCGGATTCCCGGCCCTCGATCCGGTCGATCAGCGCCGAAAGTTGGCGCCACATCGGCTTGTATTCCGACGCGACGTTGATGGCGCGGTACTCCTGGGAATCCTTGCGGAACCACTCGATCAGGTCGCCTTCTTCCCGGTGGCTGGTGCGGAAGCTCTGCAGGGTGAGGGAAAGCCGCCCTTCCGTACCGATGAATTCTTTGACGTTATCCGACGAAAAAGTGCGGCCCCAGCCCGCTTCGTAATAGCCGACTACGCCGTTTTGCGTATGCATCTGCACCATGCCGTAGTTGATCTCGCCCGCGGGCAGATCCTCGTCCACGGCGGCGCCGATCCCCGACACCCGGACGATCGGGGACCCGGAAAACCACTGGAGCACGTCGAAATAATGCACGCCGCAGTCCAGAATCGGGGAACAGTCCTCCAGCAGCCGGCGGTATCGGGGCCAATCCTTGCTGTGGTGGTTCTGCACCATCCGCACCACCTTGAGCCGGCCGATCGCCCCGTCCCGGATCAGTGCCCGAAGCTTGCGGTACGATTCGTTGTACCGTAGGATATGGGCGACCGACACCTGCACCGGCGCCGACTGCACGCACTGGTAAAAAGCGGCCCCCTGTTCCCGGTTTCCCGCAATCGGCTTTTCACACAGCACATGCTTGCCCGCCTGGATGCAGTCCCGCAGGATGGACAGGTGCGAATCCACATTCGTGGCGATGATGACGATGTCCACGTCCTCCCGCGCCAGGAAAGGCCGGTAATCCGTACCGCTGTACGCGGCGGCATAGCGCCGACGGGCCTGTTCCGCCTTATCGGCGTCATGGTCCACCACGGCAACAATGCGGATGGAGGGGCGGTAGTAAATATCCGCCAGATGTTCGCAGCCGATGTGGCCGCAGCCGATTAACACGATACCATAGGTCTTCATAGAGGGTCGCTGTCCTTTCCGGGATTCTGTCGGCGCGGTATCCACGCTTTCACAGGCCTGGATACCGGCTCCGTCCGCTGTAACCGGTTTTTACGCGGACAAATCTCAAGCAGAAAAAGCCGGATGCTGCTTGAGGAAACGGACCGCCAGCTCAATGTCGGCCGCGGGATTTTCGCCGACCTCCCGCTCAATGGTCAGGAAGCCGTGGAAACCGATCTCCCGCAGGGCGGCGAGGTAACCGGTAAAGTCCACCTTCCCCTGGCCCAGAGGGGTTTCCAGGAAATAATCGCCCAGGCGCAGGTCGCCGATGCCGCCTTCGGCGAAGAAATCGTAAATGACCTGCGGATCGGTCTGCTGGATCATCACGCCATCCTTGGCGTGGGTATGCACAATATAATCCTTCAGGGTATGGACCGCCCGCACGGGGTCGTCCCCGGTGACCATCACCAGGTTGGCGGGGTCGAGATTGACACCGACGCCCCGGGTGCCCAGGGAATCGAGGAACACCTTCAGCCGGTCGGCCGGTTCCGGGCCGGTTTCAATCGCAAAAGTGACCCCTACGCCGTGCGCGTATTCGCCCAGTTCGCGGCAGGCTTCCTGCATCACCTTATAGGTATCGCTGGTATTGTCCGTCGGCACCACGCCGATGTGAGTGGTCACCACCCGGGTTCCCATGTCCAGCGCCAGATCCACAATCCGTTTGGACCGCTCGATTTTCACCGGGTTCTCCTCCCGACGGGCGAAGCCGTGCCCGCCCAAATCGCCGCAAAGGGCGGAGACCACCAGGCCGTTGTCTTCAATAATCCGCCGTTTCTCCGCGCGGAGCGCGGGGGTCAGGTTTTCCGGCGCCATTTCGCCGTCCACCGCGTACACCTGCACGCCGTCGGCACCCATTTTGGCGCAGGTTTCCATACTCTGTGCAAACGGCTGATGCAGCCAGTCCGCGATAATTCCGATTTTAAAATTGCCCGTATTGCTGCTCATATAGCTCGGCCCCTTTCTGCCCGCTCTTATCCAAATCGTATGTTCCCGCCGTCAAACGATCAATCGAGGGCAATCTCTTTGTGCTGATCGGCGGAATCGTAAATGGCCTGCATCATTTTGGCGGTGATGATGGCTGTATCGATGTGGGACGGCAGCTTCTTGCCCGTCTCCACACAGTCGATAAAGGCGTCAATCTCGTTCTGGAAGTGGTCGCGGGTCTTGAACACCGGCTTGTATTCCACCAGCG
>CAMMRL010000056.1 GCA_946499275.1 uncultured Clostridia bacterium
ACCCGCTGTGCCCGCCCGCCCAGCCGGCTAATACCCCGCAGTTGCCGCTGTTTCACGCTCCTCCGCCGCGCGACCGGCAGCCAGTGCCGATGTGGTAGCCAAGGCCGCCGCATCCCGGGCATTTTGGCTCTGTTCCTTTGATTCTTCTATGAGCTCGGTCAGGCCGTGGGCGAACTCCCTCTCCCCGATGATCCCAGTATCCCTGGCGGCAAAGCGCAGCCGTCCCGTTAGGGTATATAGCGTCATCAATTCCTGACCGTCCTCGGCCAGTACCGAAACCGCCAGCCGGATTTCCGCTATCCCCCCAGCCTTCGTCCAAGCGCGCGGCAACAGGAAGGAAACTTCCGTTCCCGCTTCATTTTCTCCATCCTCTTCCGTTCCTTCCGCCGGGAGCGAAAACGTTTCCGTTGTATCCATCTGCCCGTTACCGTCCACAAATTCCCAACGGTAAAGGTATTGCGGCAGCGCAAGTTCCGGATCCAGCCGAAAAACCACTGCCGTCGCCTGATGTTCCCCCTGAACCCCCGCCTCCTGCGGTGCTTGAGGGCAGACCCGCTGCGAAGAGGCGGTAAACGTCACCGTTCGTATCGCCATACGCCTGTGCTCCTTTCATCCGTTTCCATCATCCTGCTCCTCTCTCCGTCGTGTAGTGAAGGATCAACCGCTCGACCGCCGTTTTTCCCCGACATTCCAGGCCCAGCCGCAGCGTCGTGATCCCTGTCAGCGACGGAGACAGCTTCTGAACGGTCTCTCCCGCCCCTTCCGGGGAATAGAGGATCTGCGGGTCAGTGAATTCCCCCCGATCGGTGAGATAGGTTATCGCAGCCCCTCTCGGGTTTTCCATCATCACATACAGCCGCCGGAGCGTTTTGCGGCGTTCCATCGGTTCCCACCCGATCATCGCCGTGCGCAGCGAACAGCAAACCGGGGCAACAGGCAGATCTCCGCCTGCCCAGCCATCCTCGTCGCCATCGAATGCAGCGGTATAAAAAGGTTGCTCGCTCTCCCCCTGCGCCGGCGTTTCCCGGCAAAGAAACGCACCGGCCGTCTGAGAAGCAACGCCGGCGTCGATCTGCCGCCCCTCCCCGAAATCCCAGACAAACCAACGCAGTTCCTCCCCTGTCCGCCCTTCGGACGAGACCAGCCGGATAAACGCGCTGTCGGTGTAGTCCAGCCCGTACGCTTCCCGGCCGATGACCAAAAGATACCGTCCGGCATAATCCATGGCGAACGCTTGCCGGAGCGTTTCTCCCTTATACGCCGCCAAGTGGGAGGCGATATTGTATCCCAGCCGCAGAACCGACGCGTTAGAATATGCATCCGCCTCTTTGAGACAATAAACCTCCCCGCGCGAGTCAGCCCAAAGCAGACGGTCGTTGCACAGCCGGATGGTCCGCGGGCAGTCACAGCCCTCCAAAGGGCTGAGCAGGGATGGGGGAAAGTGTTCCTTCTCCCGCCCGGTAAGAGGGTTCTCCAACACCGTTCTGGCGGCACTGTAAACCTCGTTGCTTTTAAAAATGATCAGCTCGTCCCTCAGATAAGCCAAAGCCGTGACCGATTGGGTGTCGCCGCCCACCAGTGCGAAATTTGACGGCGGAAAATACAGGGGGTTTCGGCTCTCGCTCCAGTACACCCGGTTCCCACATTCCGGATTGCCGCCGATAAACAGGCGGTTACCGGAATACAATCCCTGCCATCCACCGAACCAGATGCAGGCTTTCATGCCCAGCAGTATTTTTCGCTGCTCCATATTGTCTTTGGAGGCCTTTACCGTGATATTGTTCATTCGGTATGAGTCTCCCAATATCACCGGCGTCTCTCCGGCTCCCGTAGCCGCGCAAAAATAAAACGTCCCGCCGACCCGGTCGAGATGCACCCGGTACAGTCCGCTGGCCGGGGAGAGATCCGTCCCCGCCGCCACGGTAAAGTACAGCGTATCCCCCTCGTTGGTAAGCAGCGTCACCGTCACCGCTTTGTCGTCCAATCCGGTTTTCGGTAGCCGGTAATAAGGGAAATCCCCGGATGTGTACTGCGCCTGGAACCAGGGGGTCAACAGGTTTTCCTCTTCCAGCTCCACACCACCGGACGTACCGTCCGGCGTTTCGCAGCCGGTACCGCCCCACAAGATCACCGGTACGGTCACTTGCCCGGTAACGTCCACCCAGGAATCCTCCCGATCCTCCGGCTCCGCCAGGACACGGAACCCGTATTCCGTCGTCTCTTCCCGGAAAAAGAGTAGCGCGCCGTTTTCCCGCACCCCGTCGCCGCTGCCCCCGCTTTCGGAGAAAAACGCAAACGTCGCCGCCCCGTCCGTATACTGCCGGACAAGGCTGACACTCTCTTCCCCGTCGGGGGAAAGCTTGACCAGCTCGACCGTCACTTGGGCGTTCTCCGTCCCCTGCCAGGAAAGCACTACAAATTTCCGATGGGAACCGACCGCTTCATCGGTACCGCCGTATACCGCATACCGTACAGGCGGCGTTGCCCAGCGCAGCGTATCCTCTCGGATAGACAGGCCGGGCCGATTGCGCAGCGCACCGTCCTTCCACCAGAAATTCACACAGCGTTCCAACCGGCTGCCGTCCTCGACCATCGCGCCTTCCGCCAGCAGCCCGCCGTCCAGCGCGGGGATTTCCTTGGTCCGTACCGTCGATCCCATCAGCGATGGGTATCGCATACTCCCCTCTCCTTTCTCAGCCGTACACGCGGGGAAGCACATCCGCCCGCCGCTCAGCCGGCCGTCGGATCCCCGCCCGTTTCCCATTGTACAGCGCCGCGTACAGGGATTGCGCGTCTCCATCGCTTTCACCCTGCGCCAGGAGCATCGCTACCCCATACGGCATCGCGTCGTTCACCGTCTCCGCCGAAAGCGGCAAGGGGGAATCCAAGTCCCCTGTCCAGCCATCCGTTTGGCCGGGGGTTTCGATCCGCCGCAGATCGGCCAGAATCTGTTCCAACGCCGCCGTCCCACAGCGCAGCAACTCCGCGTCCCTCGCGCCGTCCACGCCGCCGTACCCGTCGGTATATCCCAACAGTTTGAACGCCCTGTACAAAACCTCTCGTCCCGTTTCCATCCTGCCGTCCTCCTTTCTCGGGGAACCGGCGAGGAGCTTTCCCCGCCGGCCCCCTTTTTCTCCCCCGCGTACGCTTCCCGCTCGGCAAGCCCCGCAGGAAAGCACCGGCTCCTGTCCGCGGCCCGCACTGCCAGGCCTTATGTCCCGCACGCGGCGGATGTGCCCTTAATACACGTAAACGAACACGCCGCCTTCCATGCTTTTGCGTACAAACAAATCGTAATACAGCCGGTAATCGAACTTCCACGCATCGGCGTTGAGGTTGCGCTCCGGATCGAAAATCCGCACCGTTTCGGTTTTTTTCACCAGCGAAGCCGCCCGTTTGGGCAGCACCAGCAGCCCGATGTCCTTCGCGCTTTCCGCCGGCGTAAAGCCGCCCGCCGTCTGTTCGGAAGTGACGCCGTCATAAAACGTATATGCGGTCTTCATACGGGAATCGCTCACCGGAAGGATCGCCACGCCGTTCAGGCTCTTCACACAGGTATTCAGCCCACCCTTGGCAAAATCCGATACCGTGATCTGCCGGCTGAGCTCCTCCGTCGTCTGAAACGCCGTCCACATCGAGGAGTTGACAAACGCCACCAGCTCTTCGTCGTATCCGACCGCGCTCTGCACCTTGCCGACCGCTTCGGTAAACATTTTGTACGCCTGGCTCGCCGGCGTGCCGGTCACGGTTTGGGATTTACCGACCGCCAGCGTCGCCAGCTTGGATAGGCAGTACGCATCCAGCTCCGGGACCACCCGGGTGCTGACAAATTCGCCCATCATCTGCCCGGCGAGCCCAGTCACGCCGATCTCGTCGCAGTCCTGCGCGTCGAGCTGGAAGCTCCGCGCACGGTCCATGCTCAGGGTATAGCTTTCGTTCGTCACCGTGATCGCGCCCCGGGTAAAACCGTCGTCCCGGCTGTAGCTTCCCAACCCCGAAAATTCCATGTTCGGCACCAGCACTGTTGCCGCGCCGACGAATTTTGCCCGCAGCGCGTTGTCGGCGAAAAAGCCGGTCACGGCCTTCTGCACCACCGCTTTATCCAAATCGCCCGTCATTTTCGACGCCAGATTGATCGTGTTGATCGCCATAATTTCTCGTCCTTTCTCATCCGTCTTTATCCAGTCGACATTTTGTTCCGTTGTGTTCCCCGTCAATGCAGCGCCGCGGCGAACGCGGCCGAAAAAGCGTCCGCGTCCAGGTCGGCCGACAGCGGATCCCCGCCCATCGGCCCGGCGGAAGCTGTTGCCGCCTTCACCTGTGCCGCCTGTGTCTCTTGCGCCTGTCGCGCCTGCTCATGGTCAAACCGCAGCACCGCGTCGAACAGGGATATTCCACGGCGCGCTGCGAGTTCTACCACAGCCTGTGGCAGTTCCTCCGCCCCCGAAAAACGGCCGGGGAACGCTTCGTTCAGCTCCCGGAACTCCTGACCCGCCTGATCCTCTGTGCGCCCGCCGGCGCGCTCCTCCTGTTCCCGGCGTTGGAACGCCGCCAGCTTGGCCGCTGCTTCCCGGTTTCCCCCGCAGGCTTCCAGCGCCCGACAGTACGCCGTCTCATCGCTCTCTTTCAGCAGTCGGTCCAGCAGTTCCGACACCCCGATCCCCTGCGCCAGAGCCAGCCGCCGCAGCTTGCGGATATCCTGCTCCATCGATTCGAATTTCAGCCCTTTTTGTACCAAAGGGGCCGCCTCCGCTTCGGTAAAGCGCAGCTCCTTTTTGTTGTATTTCGCCCGGATTACCGGCCCGCCCGCCATAGGGAAAACCGAACCGGAATCCGGCCCTGCACCGGGCTGCGCGGAGGGAAGGCCATCCTTCCCCTGCGCCGCCGGATCATCCCGCCCGTTCTCCGCTTCCGTCTCTGGTTGGACGGCTGCGGTATTTCCTTTTTCTTCCGCTTCCATAATTCCGTTCCTCCCTTATTGCTCGCTTCCGGCGCGGGGCATGGTACCCGCCGCACCGGACGATTCCCCGCGGAGATCACCCCCGTCCTTCCGCGCCATCCCAGCCCGCAGCTCCCGAATCAGGCCGTCCCGGTCGGCAACCGCGCCTTTCGGCAGCCGCTGAAGGTATTGGATCCCGTCAATCACCCCTTTCTCCAGCAGATTATCCAGCATCTGGACCGTCTGCGTTTCGTTCCAGAGGATGGAGCCGCTCACATCCACCCGGGCGGAAACCAGCAGATCCCTGTACCGCGCCGCCTGGAAGGGGAAATACCACGTCCCGCTCCCGTCCACAATTTTCAGCTTCCGGTCGCCGTACAGCATCACCCAGAACTCCGCCCAGATTCGGGCCACATCCTCGCAGAAGCCATAGAACCGTTCCTGCACCGGCTTGAGCGGTAGCGTCGCCGCCTCCCGCAATGCCAGGATCGCGGAGGTATTGTTCGGCTGCATGTCACCCAGCGCCGCCTCGTTGGCACCCGCCTGGCTGAGTGTGTTCCGGAGCATCCCCTCAATCAGGCTTTCAAACGGCGACCCGCCCGGCGGCGCGATATATTTCACCGCGCCGTCCGTTTCCTCCGCGCCGCCGTACACCCGCAGGATCTGCCCGGGATCGTTGGTGATCTCTCCCGGCACCACGTCCCCGTTCACCACCATCAGCGGCATCCCCGTCATCATGGCCGACCAGACGTTGGCCGTCAGCATCCGGTTCACCGCAATCTGGTTCGGGATCAGATAGGTGATTTCACTGTCCCCATACGCGCATCCCCGGCGGCGTTCCCAGCTGAACTTTGCCAGCGGATACAGGCGGATTCCCAGTTTCCATGTCTTGCGGATCACCACGTCGCCGCAGACTCTGACCGCCATCACCGCCGGTTCTCCCCACGTGTCCCGTTCCTTCCAAAAACGGGTCAACACCGTAGCCGCTCGCTCCTCATCCGGTTCTCCCCAGGGCGAATGGTCGTCGTCCGCCCGGATACGGGCGAGTTCTGCCGGCCCCAAGCCGTTTTGCCGGGCTTCCTCCCGTACCCCCGCCACGCTCTTTGTCTGGGCAATAAGGATATACGGCTGTTCCTGGATGTTGTCCTTTCCCGGATCCCCGAAATACACGTTTTCCACATCCAGCACCTCGCACGCCACATCCCCGGTGATGGGAGTCCCTTTCCGCCCCCCGGCATACAGCCCCGTTTTCACCCAGGCGTCCCAGTAGGTGTACAGGATGCCGGTACCGCTTTGGTACGCATCCCGCAGTACCTGGCTTTTTAAGTCGTCGAATTTTACCCGCTCGGCCGTCACCGAAAAATAGTCCGACAGCGCCGACATCACCAGGTTGATCTCCGCATCCCCCGGTAGTCCCTGCTTGGCCACGGAATAACCGCCGCCCGCCGCCGTTTCGCGCAGGAGCCGCACCGTCTCCTGATCCCCCAGCGTGTTCGGCACCCCTTCGGCCGAATACTTCACCGTCAACGGATTGCCGCCGATCACCGCCATCTTGTAGTCCCCGATCCGCTTGATCACGTTGTACCGCGCCAGCGGCCGCTCATTCCCGCAGTTGGCTCCATACCATTGGTCCCCGGCGAAAAACCGCTCGTTCATCCGGTTCTGCTCGTACATGCCCCGGTCGCCCATCGTTTTTTTATACCGGACGCCCCGCCGGTATTCTTCGGCAATTCTCACCGGATCGTCCAGTTTTCTTTCCCGCATATTTCTCCTCCTTTACCGCTTTCCTTCCTTGCCGTTTGGCCGATATTTGGTTTCGGGTGCGGGCATCGCCGTCCCATCGTAGGCAAAGAAGTTATGGAATTCTGCCATCCGCCGTGCGATGGCCCGCATCTGCTCCGTCTCGGTTTTCCCTGGCTTCTCCCCTGCCCGGCCGCCTTCCCGTCTTCTCTTCCTCTCGGGGGGGCTTGTCTCCGGACGACTTTCCAAGCGCTCCGCCCGTCCCAGCCGCCGGCCTGCGAGAAACGCCGCCATCGCCAGTATGGCGGCGCTTAAAAACCCCCGCCGCCAGACCAATTCCAACCATCGTTTTCCCTCCTTTCCGTTTTGCCGCTGCGCGTCTTTTGACCGCTTTCTCACAACACCCTGTCCAGCCACCCGTGCCGTTTAGCGGCCGTCCCACGCCCCGCGGAGATCGGCGTCCCGCACCCCGCCGTCTGTGCGATACCTCCGCACCGGCTTTGGCGGCAGGTCGGCCCTCGACGGGCGGATATCCTCCATCGCATACCGCATCGCGTCCATCAGATGGTTGTCCTCATCCCGCGGCCGGTTGAGCGTCCCGCCCCCCGGATCGTTTTCCCAGACATACGCCGCCAGCTCCTCCGCCGTATGTACACACCGGGGGTGCACGATCATCCGGTATTCCTGCAAGCGGGCGATCCCATTGCGTACGCTGTCCGGCCCTTTTGCCGCCGGGATCAAGCGGGAAATCCCCAGCCGGCGCAGATCGTCGTTGCTCTTCGGTTCAGCCGCATCCGCCCGAATCCGCTCCTTCGCATACCCTTTTTTCCGAATCATCGCCGCAATCGCGTCGTTGAGCATCCGGGTCTCGTAATGTTCGTCGTAAACGTGCAGCACCTTCTCCGCCGGATATACCGCCATGGCGACAAACGCGGTCGGGTCATTGGTGTAGCCGTAGTCCAGTCCGAACACATGCCGTCCCCCTTCTTCCGGCAGAGAATCAAAGGGCTCCACCACCCAGTTCTCAAACACCAGGCCCTCCTGGCTCCTCCATTCGCCGAGTCCCGCCACCTGGTACCGTCGGGGATTTTCCCGTTCCATCCGTTCGAAAACCGCCCGGTCGGCTTCGTCTAGGAATTCATTGACCCGGTAGGTGGTAGTCAGGGTGAAAACCCGGTCGTCCTCCCGGTCAAAAAAGCGCCTTTTCAGCCAGTGCCGCCCGCTCCAGGGATTGAAAGTCAGGGTAGTCTGCTTAAACAACGGCGGCGATACCGCGCCGCGGGGAGCCGACAAGTCCAGCTTGTCAAACGCCTCCTCCGACGAAAGCTCAAATGCTTCCTCTACCCAAACCCAGCATAAAACGCCCTGTTCCACCGTCGTGGAAGCCAGCTTATCCGGGTTGTCGAAGCCCCGGAATAGGATTTTCTGCCCCGTCGGCCGATAGGTCAGCTCCAGGGGATTTTTTGCCACCTGCCACCAGCGCTCCACTCCCAGCCGCCGGATCGCCCAGAGAAGCTGGGCAAAGCAGCTGTCCCGCAGCGTGGCGTATACCGCCCGCACCACCAGCAAATTCGCCTGCGGATACTTCATCAGGTGGACAATATACCACAACGCGGTAGTGGCGCTTTTTTTGCTTCCTTTTCCTCCTTTGACCACCCGGTACCGTTTCCGGCAGTTCCAAAAATCGCGGTATCCCTTTCCGATGATCGCCGGCAGATACACATGGATTGTCCCTTCGTCTTTTCCGGGGGCTTCTTCCTCGCGGCGGCTGTATGCAGGAATTTCGCCGTATCTGTCCGTCTGCCCCCATCCCGTTTCATCGCCGCCGATTCTTTCCCGGCCTTCCGTCTGCATCGCCCCTGCCTTCTCGATTTTCTTCCGGATCCCCTTCGTTCATTCCGGAATCGCATCCTCTCCTTCAAAATAAACGGCGGCTGGAGCGGTTTCCTTCTCTTCCGGTCGGTCGGTATAGCCGAAATGTGTCCGCAGGCAAAAAATCGGCATCACCGCGCTGCTCGAACGGGATAATTCCCTGTTCCACTAAAAACGCCCGGCAATCCGCACACACCGCTTCCAGCTCCCGCCCCGCCTTTTTTTGAGCGGAGGACTTTCTTCCCCGGCTGCTCTTCGCCTGGATAATCGCCGCCCGGATTTCCCACGGCTCCACTTCAAGGCAGGCCGCCACCCGTTCCATCGTCAAGGGCACCTTGCGTTCTGCCGCCGATTGCCTTGCCCGCTCGATTGCCCCTGCCACCCGGCCAGGATCCGTTAAAACCTCCGGTACAGATCGTTTCGCCGCCCTATTGCCCATACACCTTCCTCCCCTCCGGCACATTGACGCCGCCTTTTGCCGCCACTTTATCACGCAAGGCCTGGTGAACTACAAGTGATATGGTAAATTTTTATTTTCCTCTTTTCCCCCTGTCGAATCCCACTCCAAGCTCCAGCGCGCCTGCTTTCTATGCTCCCAATAAAAAATCGAAGCAAGCAGTACAAAGCTTGCTCCGACATATAAAAGAGAAAAACAGATGATTTTTGGATTTCTAATGTATGGATTGGTCCCCGTATGTAGATCATGTGTATCCCGTTTGTCATGTGACGGTTGCGATATACACGCTATCTCAAGGAACCGCCTGACAGTTTTCGTTCCCTGGATCGCCTTTGCGCGGCTGCGTTTGCACACGCAGGACAGCAATATTCCTTGTTTGTCGCAGTGGCGTTCACCAAGAAATAAACATCCCGCTTGCAGGTTGGATTTTTACACCGTTTGTATATCTGCACCCCTGGTTTCATATAGAAAATGGAAAAGTATAATGCCTGGACAAGATTATCCCACTTCCACGTAGGCACCACATCGGTCGACGAATACCTGGGATGAATGCCGGCGATGTTGTAGTTGATCTCTTCCCTAAGGACAATTTTCGCAAGGCTCAGCAACGCCGCCTTCATTGCTTCCGAGAAACAATCGGGTTATTTCTTGTTCGCGCATCGGATTTTATTATACGCAATATCAGTAAAGATTCCCACTTCTTCTTGGTAATGGAAGAAGAAATCGATAATCGTTCGCAAGCCCGGACCTACGTCCGTTAGTCCCGTTACATTGCCACAAAATTTTTATAGCAGCGAAGATGCCCTGTATATGCCAAACTTCGTACGTGATTGAAATGCTCTATGTCCACCGGATAATTGGGCGGATACAGGGTATCCGGAACAGAAAACTTCTTGGTATTGAATACCTCTTTATTTCGGCTCATGTCGGGGAACTGCGTATAGCTGTACACAAGGTTTGTAAACGCATGTGTACAAGTGCTGTATTCGTCTGTGGAAAGCTGCAAAGTGATGGATTCTACATACAAGAGATACGCTGTTTCCATCAAAATACTTTTAAAGTAAGAGAAAACAAGAATTTACCATTTACTTTTTAAGTTTCTATCACATGGTTTTCAATGGGATTATATACAGTAAATACCGCGTAGTGATGGTAGACGCAACGGAAGCGGAATACCGTGCGTACATGGCATCCATCTGGGCGGAGATTAAGCGTAAGGATCGCAATAGCCGTTGCATGATCCCCGGGAAAAGCGGCAGGCGTACACCCCGCCCGGAATGCAACAACTGCGAAAATGGCAAAAAATCCTCCGAAGAATGAAGGAAACGAAATTCAACAGCACCGCTTTCCTGTCCTATATTCAAAAAATCCGTTCCCTCATCCAGCCGTTATAGTTAAGGGCTTTAACCGATAAACGGCTGACAGGCAAAAAACAAGGCTTTGCCCCTTCTACAGGCAAAGCCTTGTTTTTTGCTTATTATGGATTCGGCGCGGGGACGGCACCTCTTGTCAGAACCTTTTCTATACTTTCGGCGAGTTCTCTCTTTTTCTGTTCCGGCATACCAATATAGTTATATATTAAAAACCGTGTGTCAATAACGATGCCTTGAATTCTCTCGTAGTTCTTCATATTGGCCTTCCAATCGCCGATAGCCTCACCAATATTGCCAACGGTTGAGGTGAGACCGAAGAGGTTATCCGCCATGTTATACGGCATTATAAACGCATTGAACAATTCGTTGTTCGGGACGTTACGGGTTTGTTCGATGTATTCCCCGTAGGTAATCTGCTTGTTTATATCCGCACCATTGGGTAAATGGTCCGCATTTCCTGTCCATCCATACCGATAGCACTTCGCATCAAGGACATAATACTTGCCTTTGTAAATCATGATGGAATCCGGATAAAGCGGCGTTTTCACCTTATCCGCCCCATAATCCAGCAACCATCTGGTTCGCGGGAAATAGGGGGCTTTATCGTGGATGCCGAACGCTTTATCAATCATTCCCTCCCAAACCCGGTCAAAATAATCGGTGCCGAAGAAATACTGCTTGTCAGCATTCTTTTCATCCATATATTCAAGCATATTCTTCATCGCCCGGAACAATTCCTGTTCATTGTCATTGTGTGATACAGCCAGCTTCTTTGTCAGAATATAAATAGACTCCCTTGCGGTGGGGTGAGGGCCCGGCTGTTCCGGTTTGAACGGCACATACAACCATCCCAGCTTATCGAACGCCTCATAAACACAAAATTTATGTATCTGCGTAATCTGCTTATCCGCATTCGGCGTAACGGAACGGACAGTCATGCTCGTAAATATCAAGGAACCGTTCTTTTGTACCAACGCACGCTGTTCTCTGACGGTTCTTGGCCACGATATATTCCCCTTTGTACTTGTTTTATACTCCGGGTCGCTCTCAATATAGTATTTCCCCGTGCGCAAAAACGAAGTAATAACTTTTAAATACGCATGAATCGGCAAATCAACCGTTTGCGGTGCTTCAAATTTGTGCGCTTCAATCACCTTGTCCTCTTTCATGAAGACCGAAAGGACGCCGAACAAATTCTGAATATCAATCCGTAGGTCTATATCATTATCCGGTAACTGATAGCCTATCGGGAAGTATATCACGGCATCGTCGGTATCTGCCTTCATGCCGACAAATCTGTCCCCCTCATCACCGGATATGATTCGGCACCGCTCCCTCAGATTTTTCTCAAGGTCCATGTATCACCACCACCTTCCCGCACCGCTCCCGTCATGCCGGGAAGAATGCGTCTCGAACAGTCTGCTTGAATATATCAAAGCGATTTCTACCCACAGAAAAAACAAAGTGGCGAATGATCTCCTCCAGGTTGTCAAACCTTGTGGTGTCAAACAAATCCTGTGGGTTGAATTTAAATGCGTCATCCCACAGATACTTTATTACCTTTTCGGGAAATTGGCGGTTTCTCTTTAGCGCTTCGCGGATATCATACAGGCGGGCCTTCTGCTCCGGCGTGATGATTTCTTCGCGTTCTGCCCGGAGCAGGGCGTTGTACTCTTCAAGAAGGTTATTATCGGGCGAGTTCGCCCGCCGATCGTATTCGAGGTCGTTTTCGTGGACGAAATAAACCCCCAGACGCTTGTCCTCAGCCGATGCCATTTTCGTTTTGTTGCCAACGACAATCTTATTGATTGTGGTACAGAAAAGCTTCCATGTTACTTCCGTATCCAAAATAGTTGCATTGGCCAGCGAATTACGCACATTTTCGAAAGTATTCTCTATCAGCCGCATGTTCCATCTGCGCTGAAAAGCCGTATCCAGAGTAAAAACGTTCTGGTCTGACGTGTTCATGGTCCCTATAATGGAGAGATTGGAGGGGATACGCACCTTATGCCCGCCATCCTTGTAGATAATATCCGCCATATGCCGGTTCGTTATGCCATACTCGCTTGTTCCGGCGGGATACACCACTTCACGATCCCTTTTCGGCTCGAGCGCTCTATCGAGCAGCTGGAATACCTCTCCAAATATCGCCGGGGCATTGCCGCGGTTGATTTCCTCGATAATCAAGATGTATTCCTCGGTTGGGTTCTGATAGGCATCCCGCAAAATGGTTGTGAACGGTCCGGGCGTGAACGTATACGTCACAAGCCCCGCATCATCAACGTCCGGCAAGATTTGCCCGATGAAATCCGAATAGGTATAGTCGGGGTGGAATACCAAGCGTTCAACATGGCTGTCTGCTTTGCAATATTCATGCTCAATCGTCCAGCTTTTTCCCGAACCGGGGACACCATACAGCAGGATATTCGTCCCGCTGCTAATGCGGGATTCTTCCAGGTTCTCCAAACCGATGCCTTCCGTATCGGCGTCCCGATCCTCCAGGCCTATAACCTTGGTGGCATTCAGGCGTAAAAGGGTTTCAACGCGCTTGAGGTAATCCTCGAGCTTCTCACGGTTTGGCGCAGCAACGGTAACGGTGCCGTTGGAATAATTTAGATATGGATTCATGCCTTCCGAGAGCAGCGATTTCAATATCCTCAGCGACCCTTTTGCTTCCTCGTCCCCATTTACATCAACCGCATCGGCTGTTTCGAAAAGTTTCCTGTATATACTGTCCTGATTAAAGGTTATCTTCTCGCCCCCATCTGACAGCCTGAAAACCGCACCCTCGGATAAAGCCGTCAGCAAATATATGAGTGCCTTTTCACATTCCGGGTCTGTAGCAATATTGAAGCCCGTCCACGATAAAAGCACCCTGAGATATGCGTTCTCATTACTGCAAATCACGCTGTGGATAATATCCATATTGATGGAGTATGTGAGCTTTTTTGGATAGCGGACACCGCCGGTCCGTTCAGCACTGGCCGCTTTAGCCGCGTCAACAAAGCTGACTTTTGCCAGCTTCCACACCAGTTCAAAAGCAACCATCAGGGCTTCCATCTGCGACTTAAACAGCTGATTCTGGTTCAGTCTATTTATCAGATCGTCCGGGGCAATCTGTTCTTCATCGCAGATTTCGGATAAATAGTCGATGACCCACTGCTCAAGCGGTTGTTCGAGAACCGTCTCATCTCCGCTCTGTCTCGAATAGGTCAGTTCAGCGGGGTGATCCGAACACTCCCACAACAGGATAGCCAGGGCAATCGTACTTTTTACATGGGGTAGGGAAGATTTTATCCCCAATTTCAAATCCATCTCATCAAATACGAGCATGTTATCAGGCCTATACATTCTTGGCGCCCTCCTGAATATCAGTCATTATCACTTGGGCAATTGCACCCGCCAGCAAAGGCGGGACGGCATTCCCCACCTGTTTCATCTGTGACCCTTTATTCCCGACAAACCGGAAACTGTCGGGAAAAGACTGTATTCGTGCAGCTTCTCTAACGGTTATTGCCCGGTCGAGAAACGGATGCGTAAACTTTCCGGATGAAGGGGTGTCGAATCTTGTCGTGATGGTCGCGGATATCTCGTCTTTCCTCATGCGGGTCCAGGTGCCGCTATAAATCGACTTGGTAAGGTGTTCCTCCGGAAGGACTTCTTTCCCTGCGTTGGGGGGGATCATCGCTAATCTTTGCAGCGCCAAAGCAGAGTGCTTGGTAACCACGTGGTTATACAATACCGTACTGCCGTCCCGGAGTTTCTTCTGATACTCGCTTTGTGGTTCAAAGCGGTATGCCTGTTCCTCCGTCCCTTCTCCTGAATTCAGGTATGCCAGGTCGCTGATCGCATCCCATATAGTTACAGCCACATCCTGCGGTTCCGGCAACGAGGGGGCTTCGCTGCCAAGTTTCCCAAGGATGACCGCCCTTCTCCTGTTTTGCGGAACACCATAATCGGACGCATTGAGCACTCCTGTCTTCAGCCGGTATCCTATGGAATTGAACAGTTCCTCGATTTCTTTGCGGAAATATCCTCCTTCTGCCGTCAACAAATTCGGGACATTTTCCATCACGAAATAGCGCGGCTTTACCAGTTCAACCACCTTCACATAATATTCGAACAGGAAATTGCGCTCATCATGGATGGTTTTCCGCTGTCCTTTTTGAGAGAATCCCTGGCATGGCGGACCTCCAATAATCACGTCCACCTTACCGGCATAAACGCTAAATGTCTTGCGAAGGTCAAGGGACGTAATATCGGCAACAATCATCTTTGTGCCTTTATGGTTTGCCTTATAGGCGGCCGCAATGGACGAGTCGTACTCGTTCGCAAGAACTACATCAAAGCCGCAGCTCTCGAATCCAAGTGATAAGCCGCCAACTCCGGCAAATAAATCGATTACTTTTGGCTTCATCGTTACGTCTCCTGTATCCGCTCTTGAGCAATCCGGAAATAATCCCCGTCCAGTTCAATCCCTATAAAATTCCTATCCGTCCGCTTTGAAACGACGCCGGTCGTACCACTTCCCATAAACGGGTCAAGCACATAGTCGTTTGGATTCGACAGGATCTCGACAAAATGCTGAACAAGGCTTTCCGGCTTTTGTGTCGGGTGCTTTCCATACTTTCTTTCGCCATTCGGTGTGACGGAAGTTTCAATAAAGTCATGAAACATTGCCCCGCCGTTATTAAAAGTGCCTGTCCGCTTTTTATATGTAAAATACACCCAAGCTTCGGTCGAATTCACAAAGTGCAAATTCATATTCCGGGGCATGGGATTCGTCTTGTGCCAGATGCCCGTGGTTTTATAGTAAAAGCCGTGCTTTTCCGCAAGCTGTATTATGGTTTCCACTTTGATGATAGCCATAAAAACGATCATGGCTCCACCTTTTTTCATTACCCTTGCGGCGGCCTTAAAGAAATCGTCCATTGATTTTGACCATTCGTCAAACTCTAAGTCATCCCATCCGGCAGAACCGAAGAAGTTTTCCCGCATTTTCTTTAGGTTGGTATCCCTTTTCTTCATGAAATTACCAAGATTGTACGGCGGATCAGTAACAATCAAGTCGATAGATTCCGCTTCCATCTGCTGCATGGCAGAAATGCAATCCTGGTTATACAATGTTATAGCAGCCATTTTAACGGCCCTTTCCTCGCAGAATTTTGCTTTGTCTCGCTCTTCCCGTTGCTTAAAACCCACGCATCCAAAAAACCTTCCATAATCGCCCGATTTGATGCGCACTCAGCGGCATCCTCTGGTATGATGCCGTTATCCTCCGTCTCCTCTCCCGTTTGCGAATTCCTTACACACTGCTAGAAGACATAATTCTACAAATACATTATAGCACGGCAAAGGCAGTTTTCCAAGCGGTTTTCAGATATGCAGCGATTATAGTTAAGGTCCGGATTTCCTTGCTTTGTTAAAGGAATAAAAACGCGATAAAAAATTAGCGGGCAGGATTTGAACTATCGCTAACGGCGTCGTATGAAAAAACCTGTTCAATGACAGGCCGGTAAAATTATTTTTCTCTCCAACATGTTGATTTATTGGGTCTTAACAAGCCATTGCTCGAAAGTCCGATTTATATAACCGACCCATTTTTCGATAATAAAGTACGAAAAACGGGTCGCGTTCGATTGACAACAACCGGCTTTTCTGGTACAGCAAGAACATAAGTTCTGATCGAGGAGGATGTGTAGCATTGAGCCTATTGGATTTCATATTCCAAGCAGCCTTTAACGGCACTGGCTTTAACCCCAAGGTAGATGTCAGCAACAACTACAAGCACTGGATGAGTCAAAAGGACTGGAGACGCTGTGTTGCCTGCAAAGACTTGCAGGGGAAAATGTGGAAGCTGGATGAGACACCCGACCCGCAGCTGCCGCTTAATCCGAAATGTCGATGCGTCATAGAACACATGGAATCCATCCAAGCGGGGACGGCAACAATAAACGGAACGGACGGAGCGGACTGGATGCTGAAGTATGAAGGGGAGTTACCGGATTATTACATAACCATTGAAAACATAAAAGATTTAGGTTGGAGAAAAGGCATGAATCCCGTTGATTATACGCCGGGGCAAATGATTACCAAAGGGATATACCGAAACTGGGATGGCCACCTCCCCCAAAAAGACGGACGGACCTGGCATGAAGCCGATATCAATTACAAGCAAGGGAAACGGAACAGCCAGCGGATCGTCTGGTCGAACGACGGGCTGCTCTTCGTTACATACGACCACTATGAAACGTTTCACGAAATTGTTTAGGAGGAATGAAAATGGACACCCCCACCATTATCACCCTGGATTTACACGGATGCCGGAATCTGGACGACATGCACCATCGGATCAAAATAGCCTTTGATTTCCCCGATTATTACGGGGAAAACTGGAATGCGTTTTGGGATCTTGTCGACGGAATCCGAGACAATACCATCGTGGAAATCCAAGGCGTGAACATCCTGCCGGAAGTGCTGCGAAGACATGTCGATATCATGATCCAATGCCTGGAGGACAATATCAAAGAAATGGAAGAACTCAAGCAGCGGCAGCCGGATTTTGACTGCCGGTTTGGCTACCGCATTATTGATGACTAGGACCGCTTGCTCCTTCTACCTTCCCCGCATATTTCAGTCCAACCAGCGGATGAATCTCCGGGTAACCCCCAAAAATAGCAATAAAAAGGGGAGAATTTGGGCTATCACAGACGGTCTCGATAAAGAATAGCCAATGTAAACTTTTTCCTGTTTTGTGTCCAATTGAAAGGTTATCCCCAACAGCTGAGCACTCTTACATAAATACCGGGTCTATGAAGAAAACACCATTGTTGTCGAACTCATTTGTTTTCCGACTTCAATGGTGTTTTCTTCGTATCTTAACTATACATATCAAAAAGCCTGATTCATTACACAATAAGACCCGCTATTCAATCAATTCGTTTGAAGAACAGGGCTCATCCGGCATTCAAAGTTGCTTCAAAATATCCAAAACAGCTTTCAGCTCATCCGGCTTTATCTTATCAACAGGTTTGTTGTTCGCGACGCAATCGGTAAAATAGGCAATCTCATTTTCGGAGATCGCTTCCCTGTTCGCCTGTTTCAACCCTTCCCGGCTGATTCAGCTCCGTAACCTTTGCATGGTTTCCCTTATGCTGGACAGCGGCTTGCGGCTTCATGAGGTGGCTACCCTCACCTTGGATCATGTCCATATCCCCGAGGGATATATTATCGTGGACGGCAAGGGCAACAAACAGCGGCTTGTCCCTCTTGGCCTGCATACCCGCAAGGTGCTTTCCCGGTATCTTTCCCGCCGTCCCGGCTGTTCCCGTACTGACCGGGTGTTCCTCCTGTCTAATTTGGAGCCGGTCACGGACTGCACCCTCCGGCAGATGTTCCGCAAACTCAAGAAGCAGTCCGGCGTCCCCCGGATCCGCGCCCATCTGCTCCGGCATACCTTCGCAACGCGATACCTTGAGAATGGCGGGGACATGTACGCCCTCCAGCAGATCCTCGGCCATACCTCCCTGGAAATGGTCAAGAAATATGTCCATTCTACAACCCGGAAAACCCTTCCTAATTTCCCAAAATACAGCCCCTTGGACAACCTGAAACGGGCATAGAAAAACACCCGTCTTCCCTGTATCTCCAAGGCTTGACGGGTGTTCGCTCTTTTTTGGTGATCCATCGGAGATTCGAACTCCGGACACCCTGATTAAAAGTCAAAGATTACAGGTTTTTATATCCGTTTACGCCCGCAAAAAGCGGCATATTTCCTAGGTTTTTTCGTTTTCATACGATGTGGAAATATTGACCGTGGTAGTCAAAAGGTAGTCAACCAAACGTAGCAAACTGAGCGCTTATTTTATCGGCGGCAGCTATTCCGTCCCTATGGGCCAGGTGCGTATATACTTGTGCCGTCATTTGAATACTGCTATGTCCCATCAAGTATTGTGCTGTGCGCAAATCCACTCCCGCATAATACAATGTCGTCGCGTAAGTGTGCCGCAACATATGAGGGTGTACTGGGAAATCGACGGATTCCGCAACCTTTTCCCACATCCGCCGAACAGCCACTTTGGTCATAGGAGCACCGTCATTTTTTGTGATAATATACACCCCGGTTTTTGGTGTGTTCTGCAATATGTCCGCAAGCTGCTTAGGGATTGGTATTGTCCGATGTGCCGCCTTAGTCTTGAGTTCCTGCGAATCGTCCGGCTGGTTACCCGCAAAGGATAAGGCGCGATTAACCGTCAGGGTATCTCCTTGGATATCTCCCCACTGTAGGCCGAGCGCTTCTTCTCGGCGAAGACCGCAATACAGGCACAACCCAATAAACGCTTTTGTGCGCTCGTCGGTAACGGCATCTAATAAGGCTTTTACCTGCTCCGGTGAGAGGTGCTTGACCTTTTCCGGAACGGCATGAGGAGTAATTTTTATCCCATCGGTCGGATCATTGAGGAGTAAGCCAT